>JBMOQZ010000197.1:0-16611 GCA_049322475.1 Myxococcota bacterium
TAGGTCGTGCGGCCCGGCTTCTTGCGGACGACCGTGTCGTTGCCCTGCTTGAACTCGACGATCTCCGTCTCCGAGTCCATGCCGGACATGCTCTTGAAGCCGCCGACGATGATCTTGTTGTCGTTGACGATCCCCTGGACTTCCAGGAGGAAGTTGTAGGCGCCGAAGAGCTCTTCGGTGGGCATGGTGGTGCTTCCTTACGTGCGAGGGTTCGCCCGGACGAAGAGGCCTGGGCCCGGGACGGGAACCCCGCCGTCGGCCTTGCCTGGGCGTCGCCTCGCGACGTCGGGGGAGACCAGCATCCTCCCGAACGCGCCCGTGGTCAACGAGCGCGTCGGAAATTCCCCGCGATTTTTCAGAGCCCCGTCACCACCGACAGGTCTTCGGAGTGCGTCGCGGTGTTCGCCAGCGCCGACACGTTCCCCTCGATCGCGGCCTCGACGGTGGCGAAGGACGCGCCGGGGTTGCCCTGCAGGTAGAGCGCCACCGCGCCGGCGACGTGGGGCGTGGCCATGCTGGTGCCGTCCATGCTCTCGTAGCTGCCGCCCTTCGCCGTCGAGCAGACGCCGACGCCCGGCGCCGCCACGTCCACCGGGGGCACGCCGTAGTTCGACCAGGACGGGAACGTGGAGGTCGCGGGGTCCCACGCGCTGACGGTGAGGACCTCGCCGTCGTAGTTGGCGGGGTACTCGCGCGTGGCGCTCACGCCGCTGTTGCCGGCGGCGACGACCTGGATCACGCCCGCGGCGTAGGCGGCGGTGATCGAGGCGTGCAGCGTCGCGCTGTTGGAGGTGCCGCCGAGGCTCATGTTCACGACGTCCATGCCGTTCGTGACCGCCCAGTCCACGCCCGACGCGATCGTCGAGTAGGAGCCCGACCCGCGGCGGTCCAGCACCTTCACGCCGTAGAGGCTCGCGGCCGGCGCCACGCCGACGACGCCGCGGGAGTTGTTCAGCGCGGCGATCGAGCCGGCGACGTGCGTGCCGTGCCCGTTGTCGTCCACGCCGCCGCCGCGCCCACCGGTCTTGTCGACGATCCCGGCGACCGTGAGGTCCGTGTGCGTGTTGTCGATGCCGGTGTCGAGCACCGCGACGGCGACGCCCGAGCCGGTCCGGCCCGCGCTGTTCGTGCCCATCGCGGAGACGCCGGCCGGGGTGGTCTGCGAGGCCGAGGACGCGCAGGCCGAGCCGCCGCGGGCGCTGGCGAAGGCGAGCCAGTCGGGCTCGACCGAGATCACGTCCGGGTGCTTGGCGAGCCGCTGGGCCTCGGCGAACGTCATGCGCGCCGTGAACACGGGCGCGATCACCAGCTCGTCGACGAGCTCGCCGTCGAGATCGGCGAGGAGCCCGTCCTTCGCGCCGTCGGCGACGAGCACGTTGTACTGGCCGGGCACGTTCTCCCAGCCGGCGTCGGCGGCGTCGCTGTAGAGCGCGTCGAGATCGAAACCGTCGGTGACGGAGGGGTCGCCGGCGTCGATCACGTCGGTGGGGGAGCAGGCGACGAGCAGGAGGAGCATGAGAGACCTCGTTTCTGAAAAGGCGGCGGTATCTACACGCGACGCCCGCGACTGTCCACAACTCCCTCGCCCACACGGGCGAGCAGGTACTCCAGAAGGCGGAAGGGATGCTCGCCTTCTCCCGGGGTGAAGCGCATCTCCAGCTCGCGCTCGCCGAGGCGACGGAAGCGGTTGGGCTCGCTCTGGAACAGGGCGTCGAGGGTCTCGGGGCGCACGCGGGTGCCGGGCGCGAGCTCGCAGACGACGCGCACCTTCAGCACGGCGAGCCGGGCGACGCCGAGCTCCTTGCAGCGCACGCGCACCCCGACGAGCCAGCCGAGGTTGACCGCCTCCGGGGGCAGCGGCCCCCACCGCGCCTCGAGCGCGTCCACCCGACGTCGGACCTCGTCGCGGGAGCGCGCGGTCGCGAGCTCCTGGTAGGCGGTCAGGCGCTCGGTCGTGTCGGGGATCAGCTCCTCCGGGAGCCACGCCGGCGCGGCGACCTCGACCTCCGGGTCCACCTCGGCGTGGGCGGCCTCGCCGCGGGCGCGCGCGACGGCCTCCTCGAGGAGCTCGAGGTACGCGTCGAAGCCGATCGCCGCGATGTGGCCGTGCTGCTTCTCGCCGAGGAGCTCGCCGCCGCCGCGGAGCTCGAGGTCCGCGCTGGCGAGGGCGAAGCCGCTCCCGAGCTCGGTGTGCTCCTGCAACGCGCGCAAGCGCCGCATCGCCTCGCGCCGGACCTCGCCGGTGCCGCCCACGAGCAGCGTGCAGTGCGCGCGCACCGCGCCCCGCCCGATGCGCCCGCGCAGCTGGTAGAGCTGGGCGAGCCCCAGCCGATCGGCGCGGTTGACGATCATCGTGTTGACGAGCGGCAGGTCGATGCCGGACTCGATGATCGTGGTGGAGACCAGCACGTTCGTCTCGCGCCGGATGAACCGGACGAGCGCGGCCTCGAGCGCCTCGTCCTCCATCTGCCCGTGCGCCACGCCGATGGTGGCCTCGGGCACGGCGTCGGCGAGCCACCGCGCCACCCCGCCGATGCTCTGCACCCGGTTGTGCACGAAGAAGACCTGCCCACCGCGGCGGAGCTCGTGGAGCACGTCCTCGCGGACCCGGTCGCGCGCGAAGCGGACGACCTCCGTGCGGATCGCGTGCCGCCCCTCCGGCGGGGTCGCGAGGATCGAGAGCGAGCGGATGCCGGCGAGCGCCATCTGCAGGGTGCGCGGGATGGGGGTCGCCGTCATCGCGAGGTAGTGGGCGCCGGCGGCGAGCTTCTTGAGCTGCTCCTTCTGCTTCACGCCGAAGCGGTGCTCCTCGTCCACGACGACGAGGCCGAGCTCGCGGAGCTTCACGCCGCGGCCGAGCAGCTTGGTCGTCCCGACCACGACGTCGACGAGGCCCTTCTGGAGGTCCGCCTCGATGCGCCGGACGTCCGCGGCGCTCTGGAACCGCGACAGCGCCTCCACCCGCACGGGGAAGCCCTCGAAGCGGCGCCGGAACGTCTCGTGATGCTGCACGGCGAGCACCGTGGTCGGGCAGAGGACCACGACCTGCCCGCCTCCCTCCACCACGCGGAACGCCGCCCGCAACGCGACCTCCGTCTTGCCGAAGCCGACGTCGCCGACGAGGAGCCGCTCCATCGGCTCGTCGCGCTCCAGATCCGCGAGCACCTCGTCGATCGCGGCCTCCTGGTCGGGCGTCTCGACGTAGGGGAAGGTCGCGGCGAACTGGTCCTCGAGCGACCCCTTCGGGTAGGGCCGCGCGGTCGCGATCTTCCGGCGCGCGTAGAGGCGGAGCAGCTCGTGGGCGAGCTGCAGGACGGCGTCGCGCACCTTCGCGCGGCGGGCCTCCCACGTCTGGCCGCCGAGGCGGTCGAGGCGCGGCTGCTCACCCTCGCCCACCGCTCGCCAGGGCGTCACGAGGTCGAGGCGGTGGACCGGGACGTAGAGCTTCTCGCCGTCGCGGTAGACGACCTGGACGAAGTCGCCGGCGTGCTCGCCGAGCGGCATGCGGGCGAGCCCCTGGTACCGCCCGATGCCGTGCCGCGCGTGGACGACGAGGTCGCCGAGGCGCAGCCCGGAGAAGCTGGCGAGCGCGGCCTTCCGGAAGCTCGGGGTCGCCGCCGGCGCGGCCTTGCGCTCGCCGAAGAGCTCGGCGGTCGTGACGAACACGGCCTCCTCGGACCGGAAGCCGGCGGGGAGGTCGCCGACGTCGAGCGCGAGGCGCCCGGGCCTCGCCTTGCCGTCGTCGAAGCGCAGCGGCATGAACAGCGCGCGCACGCGCTCGGCGTCGTGGGAGCCGTCGGCGACGACCGTGACCGGACGGCCCTCCTCGGCGAGCCGGGCGAGCCGCTTCGCCACCGGCGCGACCTCGCCGGCGCCGACGCGCAGGTCCTTGTTGTCGCGGGTGTCGAAGGTGTCGCCGAGGGCGGTGACCGGGACGCCGTCGAGCTCGGGGACGTCGACGTAGCGATCGGACGGGCGGACGAGCGGGCGGTCCTCGGGCTCGAGCGCGTCGAAGCGCGCGCGCGCCTGCTCGGCGAAGCGCGCGAGCTCCGCGCGGACGAGGTCGGGCTCCACCACGTAGAGGGGCCGCCCCACGGCGACGGGCCCCACGTCGGCGAGCGCGGGGAGGTAGTCCTCGGCGCCCGGGAACCAGATGCCGTTGCGGAGGTCGCTCAGGATGCGGCGGCGCTCGTTGCCGACGACGCCGCGCTCGGTGGCGACGGCGTGGATGTACGCGGCGGCGCGCTCGGCCGTCTCGGACGTGAGCGCGGCCTCGCGCGCGGGGAGGAGTCGCGCGCGCTTCCGCTTCTCGCCCCCGACCTCCCGGATCGTCTCGACGTCCTCGTCGAACCACTCGATGCGCAGGGGGCGTTCGTGCTCGCCCGGCCAGACGTCGACCACGCCGCCGCGCGCCGCGAAGCAGCCCGGCTCCTCGACCTTCTGCGTGGAGAGGTACCCGTGCGCGACGAGCCACGCGACGAGCGCGGCGCGGTCGTGCTCCACGCCGGCGACCACCTCGAGCGTCTCGACGCGCTTCGGGACCGCGAGCGCGAGCGTCTTGGCGGGGACGACGGCGAGGAACGGCTCGCCGCGGGCCCACGCGTCGCGGACGGCGAGGCGCTGGCGGGGGATCGCGGGGTCGGGCGAGAGTCCGTCCCACGGGCGGCCGTCGTCGGCGGGGTACGGGCGCGCGTCGGCCCCGTGGTAGCGGAGGGCGCGCACGAGGCGCTCGGCGTCGTCGCGCGTGGGGACGACGATCCACGCGCGCGGCACGGCGGCGAGCGCGTAGGCGATCGCGCCCGGCGCGAGGCCCCCGAGCGGGGTGTCCCCGAGCCGGGGGACGTCGGCGAGCCAGGCCAAGGGCTACACGGGCGCGGGCTGCACGGGCTCCGCGGCGGGCGCCCCGGTCGAGGGAGGCGCGGCCGGCTTGCGGAAGAGGTCGAGGTAGTACTGGACCATGCAGAGATCGAGCGTGAGCAGCACGAGGTGGTCGATGAGGCCGCCGAGCGCGAGCGCCCAGACGCCCTGTCCCTGAAGCCAGTACACACCGGCGAGCTGGAAGGGGATCCACCACACGAGGAAGACGGCGAAGGTGCGGAAGAGCGTGCCGCGCCGCCCGGACGTGAGCTTGCGGGAGCGGGCGATCGGGTCCTTCTCCACCTGATCGAGCGTGGCAATCGCGTCGACGAAGGCGTACTGCAGCCCGAAGAGGATGCCCGGCACGACCACGATGAGGCCGAGCTGCACGATGACGAGGGCCTTCAGGTGCGGCTTGAGCACCCGCCCCCAGCGGTTGAGCCCGTAGTTCACGGCCTCGTACAGGGTCGCCTTCTGCTTCTTCTCCTCCTGCACCCACAGGTAGACGCCGGCGGCGGCGGCCCACGCGCCGATCGTGCCGCCCCAGAGCGTGAGCACGACGAGCTGCGTGAGCTGCATGACGATCAGGCGCTGCTGCTGGTTCGACGCGTGGTACGAGTCGAGGACCGACCCCACGATCAGGTCGGAGAGGACGGCGCCCGTCGCCCCCGTGATCACCGCGAGGAACAGCGCCGTGCCGAAGTTCTTGAACAGCACCCGGAACGCGTTCCCGAGGACCGTCCACATTCCGATGCGCTTGACGGGGGCAGCCATGCCGGCGCGGGTCTAACGCGAACGGGGGCGCGGGCAACGGCTCGCCGGACACGCAGGCGCCTCCCACGTGGATAGAGGGACGACGTGCGCACCGACGCGATCGAGCTGGACGAGACCCCTCCGCTGCACCTCGCGGCGTCCCCGCTCACCGCGCTCGACCGCGACGCCGTCATGCTCGCGCTGTCCGGCGGGTCCGTCGTCGACTGGCAGGGTCTCTCGTTCCGCACGTACGAGGAGGTCAACCAGTTCTTCAAGCTCTTCCTGTGCGACGTCACGCAGCACACCTGGGCCCGCGAGCGCATCCGCTACGTCTACAACCAGTCGGTCGAGTACCTCGAGGAGCACGTCGGGCTCACCTTCCGGCCCGAGGTCCGCCGCCCGCGCGACGTGCGCGACGCGTTCCTGCGCGCGTCCATGCGCGAGCGCTTCAGCCGCGATCGCATCCAGTACTGCGCGATCACGAAGCTCATGCACGTCATCAACCACCTCGAGATGCAGGAGCTGCGCAGCCAGCACCCCATCCGCGAGATCGACCTCATCGAGCTCGCCAACCACAAGGTGCTCTCGCGGGTGCGCGAGATGCGCGAGGCCGGGGTGGGGCTGCGCGCCTTCTACGGCAACCGGAAGACCCGCCCGAGCGTGATCACCAAGCTCCTCGCGAAGCGCGAGTCGACCGCGGCCACCATCTACGACAAGCTCCGCTTCCGCGTCGTCACCGAGACGCGCGACGACATCGTGCTCGCGCTCGCGTGGCTGTTCCGCAACCTCGTGCCGTTCCCGGCGGTCATCCCCGGCGAGAGCCACAACAACCTCCTGACGGAGCAGGAGGTCGCCGCGGTCGTGGCCGCGCACCCGGAGACGCGCGTCGCGCTCCAGCACGCGATCGAGGCCGAGCCGAACCCGATGTCGGGCGGCGTCTACAAGGTGATCAACTTCATCGTGGACCTGCCGGTCCGCGTGTACGACCTCCCGGGGTTCGTACCGCCGCGAAACCGGGCGCTCCTCGGCGAGGCCGTGTCCGTCCTGGTCGAATTCCAGGTGGTGGACGCGGAGACGGAGCGCGCGAACGAGACGGGCGACAACCGCCACGACCTCTACAAGGCCCGCCAGATGAACCGCGTCTGGGAGCGGCTCGGCCGCACGCCGCACGCGCGGCGCTGACCTACCGGACGGCGGCCACGTCCGCGGGGAGCACGGCGCCGTCGGCGTTGCCCCAGGAGGTGCGCTCGTACGTCAGCACGGCGGCGACGTCGTAGTCGGAGAGCGCGCCGCCCTGCGGGGGCATCGTGCCGGAATACGACTGGCCGGCGACCTCGATGGGCCCCGAGAGCCCGTGCACCACGATCTTCGCGTGGTTCTGCGGATCGCCGTAGAAGGACCCGGCGCCGGCGAGCGGCGGGAAGGTGCCGGCGAGGCCCTGGCCGTTGCCCTGGTGGCAGGACGCGCAGGTGGCGCCGTAGACCTTCTCGCCGTGGGCGCGCAGCGAGTCGACGTCGGTGGGCCCGTCGGCGACGCTCTGGAACGCGGGGGCCGCGGCGGCGCCGACGGTGACGGTCGCGACGTCGGCCTGAAACGGCGGCGACGCGCAGTAGCGGTAGCCGGTCTTCGCGCTCTTCGCCCAGGCGTTGCACTTGCCCTTGTGGCGGTACTGGTAGTGGGTCTGGACTTCCGGGTTGTCGGCCGCCCGAGGACGGGTGCAGCCGGTCGCGGCGACGGCCGCGATCAGCGCGAAGGGGAGGGCGATCCGGGCCATTTCGAACACTCCTCAGATTACGACGAGACTGCGATCCCCCGGACGAGCATCCGGGGATACGTGGGGACGATGGAGACGGAAGGGAAGCCGCTGCCGCGCGCGCCGCTCGTCGCGCTGCTCGCCTGCACCGCGATCGGCGTGGCGACCGGCGCGTTGTGGCCCACCTTCTGGGAGACCGACTGGTCGCTCGTCCGGCGGATCGGCGCGGGGGCGCTGCTCGGCGCGTGGTGCGGGCTCATCCTCACGGCGCGTCGGCTCCTGCACTAGCGCGCGTCCACGCCCACCACGCGGTCCCGCCGATGAGCCCGAGCGGGAGCAGGCTCAGGAACACGGTCATCGCGAGGTAGGCGGACTGGTCGTTCGACGTGGCCGCGCCACACACGGGGCACGCCCACGCCGCGCCCGACCAGAACAGGGCGATCACAGGTAGACCCGCCAGTACAGGACGGGCCAGAGCAACACGACGAAGTACCAGTACAGGCGCCCGGCCGTGAAGGCGTGGTCGCCCAGCGAGCCCTTCCCGAGGCGGAGGCGCAGCCACGCGAGCACGCCCAGCCCGATCGCGACGTGCATCCCGTGCATGCCGACGATCAGGTAGAAGAACGCGCCGTGGTTGCTCGACCAGAACGTCAGCCCCTCGCGGACGAGGCCGACCCACTCCCAGCCCTGCGCGAGGAGGAACCAGGCGCCCGCGATCACGCCGCCCGTGAGCAGCCCCGTCGAGCGGCGCTTGCCGGCGAGGTACACGAGCACGCCGCTCGTCACGAGCACCGCCGTGTTGAACGCCGTGGCCTCGACCGGGAGCCGCGGCTGCCCCGGAGGCGGCCACATCGGCCAGTTCGCGCGCGTGATGGAGTGCGCGCTCACGAAGCCCGAGAAGAACATCACCTCGGTGAAGACGAAGACGAGCGTGGCGAAGATCTCGCTCGGGATGACCGGCGTGCGCGTCCGTGGGCGCGGGTGCACCACGCGGAAGTCGCGGTCGAGCACGTCGGCGCTCAATGCGCGGCCTCCGCGGGGGCGTGCGCGCCGTCGGCCGGGGCGTGCTCGCCCGCGCCGTGCGCGCCGCCGCCGGCGGCGTGCTCCTTCTCGCGCCGCTCGACCTCGGCCTCGGCCGCGATGTTCTTCCAGCGCGCGCCCTCGTGGTTCATGACGTCGGGCGAGACGGCCGCGAAGAACAGCACCATGAAGCCGAGGCAGGCGCCGAGGAAGTACCAGATGACCGGCTTCTCCACGTCGAGGTGCATGAAGTGCTTGATGACGAGGTACGCCTTCACGAACGCGATGCCGAAGCCGATCGTGATCGTGAGGAAGAACCACGGCGTCAGCGTGCCGAAGACGCTGATCAGGAACAGGACGAACAGCGCCGCCCAGATCTTGATGTAGTGCTTGCTGTGGTCGTGGTGCGCGTGCCCGTGGTCCGACATGGTCAGCTCGCGATGTAGAGGAGCGGGAAGAGGAAGATCCAGACGACGTCCACGAAGTGCCAGTAGATGCCGGCCGTCTCGATGCGCTGCAGCTCGCGGCCGTGCCAGGCGTCCCAGGCGACGAAGCCCATGACGATCATGCCGACGATGACGTGCGTCGCGTGGATGCCCGCGGCCGTGTAGTAGAACGACCAGAAGCCGCTGGCCGTGATCGTGTAGCCGTGGGTGATCTCGTTGGTCCACTCGATGGACTTGATGACGAGGAACAGGCCGCCGCCGGCGATGGTGCCGGCGAACAGCTTCGCGGCCTTCTTGCCGTCGCCCATCTCCGCCGCGTTGTGCGCGAGCACCGCGAGGAGGCTGGAGGTCAGGAGCACGATCGTGTTGATCGAGCCCGCGACGAGGTTGGTGTGCTCCGCCTGGTAGGCCCACTCGGGGTGCCCGATGCGGTGCATGACGTAGGAGCAGAGGAGGCCGCCGAAGATCACGATCTCGGAGGCGATCAGCCACCACACGGCGAGCCGCCCGGTGGGGACGCCGGTGGCTTCGCGGGTCGTGGCGATGGGACGGAAAGCCATGGGCGACCTCTCAGGGGACGTTCTGGGGCCAGAAGTCCTGGTCCCGGTCCGGGTTGCTGTACTCGTAGGGGCCCCGGTACACGACGGGCATCGCGTGGGGCGGCCAGTTGCCGTGACCCGGGGGGTTCTCGGGGGTGGTCCACTCGAGCGTGGTGGCGTTCCACGGGTTGGTGGGCGCCGGCTTCCCGCGGAAGATGCTCCAGAGGAAGTTCACGACGAACAGCACCTGCGCCGCGAGCAGCACGAGCAGCGCCACGGTCGCGAAGATGCGCAGGAACTGCAGGTCCGGCGTGCCGAGCTCGGCGAAGTTGTTGTAGTTGTAGATGCGGCGGTGATCGCCCGCGGCCCCCGTGACGAAGAGCGGGAGGAAGATCAGGTTGAACGAGATGAAGGTCGCCCAGAAGTGGATCTTGCCGACCGTCTCGTTCATGTAGCGGCCGAACATCTTGGGGAACCAGTAGGTGACCCCCGCGAACGTCCCGATGATGGCGATCGGGAAGAACGTGTAGTGGAAGTGCGCGATCACGAAGTAGGTGTCGTGCAGGTAGATGTCCGACCCGCTGGCGCCGAGGAAGATGCCGGTCACGCCGCCGATGAGGAAGCTGAAGAGGAAGCCGAGCGCCCACAGCATCGGCACCGAGAAGGTGATCGACGCGCCGTAGAGCGTGGCGATGTACAGGAACACCATCTCCGCGATGGGGATGGAGATGAGCACCGTCGTCACCGTGAAGACGTTCGCCATGCGCGGGTCGATGCCGGCGATGAACTGGTGGTGCGCCCACACGAAGAACGAGAGCACGCCCGTCGCGATCGCGGTGTAGAGGATGGCCTTGTACCCGAACAGCCTCTTCCGGGCGAAGGGCGGGATGATCTCCGCGCAGATGCCGATCGCCGGCAGGAGCACGACGTACACCTCGGGGTGCCCGAAGAACCAGAAGAGGTGCTGCCAGAGGATGGGGTCGCCGCCCGCGGTCGGATCGAAGAAGTGCGTCCCGAGGTTCTGGTCGAAGAGGAGCATGATCGCGCCGGCGAGGAGCGGGCCGACCGACGCCATGAACAGGATGCTGGCGATGCAGATGAACCACACGACGATGGGCACGTCGTGCCACTTCATGCCCGGCGCGCGCGCGTTCATGGCGGTGGTGATGAAGTTGATGCCGCCGACGAGGAAGGCGGCGAACTCGAGGCCGACGGCGACGAGCCAGAGCGACGAGCCCTGGGGCGTGAGGTTGTACTCGGCCTTCGCGGAGAGCGGAGGGTAGCTCGTCCAGGCGCCGCCGAACCCGCCGCCCGGCACGAACCAGGAGTAGGCGATGACGAGCGCGGAGAGCAGGAACAGCTGGTACGAGAGGCGGTTCAGGCGCGGGAACACCATGTCGTCCGCGCCGATCATGAGCGGGATCAGGTAGTTGCCGAACGCCGCGACGAGCACGGGCATCGCGACCCAGAACACCATGATGGTGCCGTGCTGGGTCACCATCGCGTTGTACTCGGTCGGCGAGAGCATCCCGACGAGCGGGATGTTCATGTTCGGGAACGCCATCTGCATGCGGAAGGCGTAGGCGAAGAAGCCCGCGAACACCGCCATGACCATGCCGGTGAGCATGTACTGCTTGGCGATGTACTTGTGGTCCGTCGGGAAGAGGTACTTCTCCGAGAAGGTCATCTCGTGGTGTTCGTGATGACCGTGCTCGTGCTCGACGGCTTCAGCGGTGGAGTGGCTGTGCGACATCGGGATCTCTTCCGTTAGGGGGTGGAGGCGTCCGCGACCCAGGCCGCGTGCTCCGAGGGGGTGTCGACGACGATGCGGGCGCCCATGATGCCGTGGCCGATGCCGCAGATCTCGGCGCACTGGAGGTCGTACTCGCCGGCGCGGGTGGGCTTGAACCAGCCGGAGATGACGCGGCCGGGGACGGCGTCCTGCTTCAGGCGGAACGCGGGCACGCTGAAGCTGTGCAACACGTCGCGGGACTCGAGCTTGAAGTGGTAGGTCTTGTCGAGCTCGACGTGGACCGTGTCGACGGTCTTGATGTCGTCCTCGGTGTCGAGCTTGCCGTCCTTCCCGGGGTGCTGGAAGCTCCACGCCCACTGCTGGCTGACGATGCGGATCTCCGCGTCGGCCGGGGGCGCGTCCTGCTTGACCATGTACCAGACCCTGACCGCGGCCACGATGATGACCACGTCGCAGAGGATGATGAGGTAGTGGGGCCACTCGATCCACCGCTTCAGGTGGTGCTCGTTCCCGGTGACGTAGAGGGCCTTGACCCCGCGCCGCGCGCGGTACTTCACGAGCAGCCACACGAACACGATGTTCGTCAGCACGTACCAGAAGCCGACCATCCAGAAGACGAGCGAGAACACCGAGTCGATGTCTTTCGCGAAGCTGGACGCGGGGACGACGAGGAATTCGATCATCTGCTGTCGCGCCTCAGAGGATGAACAGGAAGACGGTGCCGGAGAACAGCGCCGCCCCCACGATCGTGATGATGAAGACCTTCCGGGCGACCGACGTGCCGTCTTCCCAGGATTCCTCGGTTGACATGGTCGCTCCTACGGGAGGGTGCCGACGTGGGCGAGGACGTCCTTCATCGCCTGCTCGTCGGGGAGGGTGGAGGCCATCGGGCGCATGGTCGCGCCGCGCGTGTCCTTCGGGTGGGCGCCGCGCACGCCGGCCTTGAAGTTCTTGAGCTGATCGAGGTGGTACCAGTCGGAGCCGCCGGCGAGCGGCGGAGCCCCGAGGGCCTCGTTGCCCTTGCCGTCCGCCCCGTGGCAGGCGGCACAGGTCTGCCAGTAGGTGGCGCCCTTGGCGGCGTCGCCCCCGGTGAGCGTCGCCACCGCCTTCGTCTTCGGCAGCGAGGCGACGTGCTTCGAGACCAGCGCGACCTCCTCGTCGTCCGCGAGCGTACGCGCCATCGGGCGCATGCGCATGCCCTGGATGTCGTCGAAGTGCGTGCCGCGCAAGCCCTCGCGGAAGCCCTCGACCTGGTGCTTCACGTACCACTCGGGCAGCCCGGCGATGGCCGGGGCCTTCGCGACGGTGGAGCCCTCGCCGGCCGTGCCGTGGCACGGCGCGCAGTTGTTCTCGAACAGCGAGGGCCCCGTGTGGGACATCGCCGCGCTCGCGTCGCACCCGACGGCCAGCCCGGCGACGAGCGCCAGGGTGGACCAGCGGACGGACTCCGTTCGAACCGAACCAGCCTTCACGGAAGTCGCTCCCGATGGCTTCCCGCCCCCGGCAATCGTCGAACGACGGTGCCTCGAGGGGGTGGGGTAGTGGGCGCACGTTCTACCGTGCGCGATGACGGCGATCAACCGGTCGCCGAGGACCCCGTCGACGGCGCGTGCGACTTCCGTCAATTGGCCTACGGGAATCGCGGGGTCGCATCGGTCAGTCGACCGATGACTCCGTTGAGATCGGCCTCGTCGGGGGTGGCGCGCGCGCGCGGCTTCGACAAGGGGAGGCCGGCTGGTTAGCCCCGGGCGCCCTGGAGCTGCAGATGGCCAAGACCGCCCCGAAGAAGAACCGCCGCAAGGCCGCCCGTCACCGCGCGAAGCTGAAGGCGAAGCACACCAAGGCCCGCATGCGCGCCCGCGGCGAGCTCAAGAAGCGGCGCGCCGGCGGGCGGCTCGTCCGCTAGGACGTGCCTCCGCGCCACGCGGGGGTGCTGCTGCACCCCACCAGCCTCCCCGGCCCCGGCCCCGTCGGCGAGATCGGCCCGTACGCGCACGCCTTCCTCGACTGGATGCAGCGCGCGGGCCTCGACACGTGGCAGATGTTGCCCCTGCACCCGGTCGGCCCGGGGAGCTCGCCGTACACGAGCGCCAGCGCGTTCGCCGCGGACGTGCGCCTCCTCTCGGTCGAACAGCTCGTCTCGGACGGGCTGCTGGAGCCGGTGGCGATGCCGTGGGGACAGGACGCGCTGGACGCCGACGCCGTGGAGGCGTGGAAGCTCCCGCTCCTGCGCGCCGCCGCCGCGAAGGTCGCCGGCGATCCGGCCTGCCGCGCCTGGGTCGCGTCGCAAGAGGCGTGGCTCGCCGACTGGGCCGTCTACGAAGCGCTCGCCCGCGCGTACGGCTCGGGGTGGTGGGAGTGGCCGGCGGAGGCGCGCGATCGCAAGCGCCTCGCGAAGCTGCGCGCGGAGCACGCCGACGCGGTCGCCGTGGCGGAGGGCCTCCAGTGGCTCTTCCACCTCCAGTGGTCGCGCCTGCGCGCGGCCGCCGCCGACCGCGGCATCCGGCTCCTCGGCGACCTCCCCATCTTCGTCAGCGGCGACGGCTGCGACACCTGGGCGCACCGCGCCTTGTTCCGCCTCCGCGAGGACGGCCGCCCCGACCCGATCGCAGGCGTGCCCCCCGACTACTTCTCGCCGCTGGGCCAGCGCTGGGGCAACCCCACGTACGACTGGAAGCGCCACGCGAAGGAGCGGTACGGCTGGTGGCGGGCGCGCATGCGCCGCGAGCTGGAGCTGGTCGACCTCGTGCGCCTCGATCACTTCCGCGGGTTCGTCGCCAACTGGTGCATCGCCGCCGAGGAGGAGGACGCGCGAACCGGCCGCTGGGAGCCCGGCCCCGGGCGAGCCCTCTTCGACGCGCTCCGCGAGGAGCTCGGCGGGTTGCCGATCGTCGCGGAGGACCTCGGCGACGTCACGGCGGACGTCGAGGCGCTGCGCGACACGCTCGGCCTGCCCGGCATGAAGATCCTGCAGTTCGCGTTCGGCACGGACGCCGGGCACCCGTTCCTGCCCCACAACTTCGCGCACGCCAACTGGGTCGCCTACACCGGCACCCACGACAACGACACCGCCGCGGGCTGGTACGCCGCCGCCGACGAGACGGTCCGGCACCGCGCCCGCACCTACTGCGGCCGCGACGGCAGCGCGCCCGCCTGGATGCTGCTGCGCGAGGCGTGGGCGAGCGTGGCCCACACGGCGGTCGCGCCCATGCAGGATTTCCTGGGCCTCGGATCCGAGGCGCGGCTGAACACGCCCGGGAAGCCGGAGGGGAACTGGCGCTGGAGGCTGAGGGACATCCCCTGGCACGCCTGCGGGATGATCCGGAGTCTGGGGGAGACGTTCGGAAGGTGCGGCGAGGAAGGGTAGGGGCGCTTTCTCCCGAGCTCGTTCACGTCGGCGTCCACGTCCGGGTTCCCGTGCGCGGGCCCGTGCGGATGCGCGTGCGCGTGCGCGGGTCTGCGTGTCGCGCACTCGCACCCGCACGCTTTCGGGGTCCGCAGACGCGAACGCGGACACGAACGTGAACCTGAACGACCCTCGGCCCTACGCCCCCACCCGAAACTGCTTCGCCAGCTTCAACCCCTGCATCTGGTAGTTGCTGCCGGTCCCGTACAACACGTCGGGCACGCCCGCGTTCCGCAGGAGCTCGATGCGGAACAGCGGCTGGCCGTGCTCGAGCAGGAAGGGGACGTCGTGGGTGCGGATCTCGAGCACGAGGCGGGCGCCGCGCATGCGGTCCCACAGGCCGGTCTTCTGGCGCCCGAAGCCCGAGTCGATGAAGCCCGCGTAGTGCGTGCGGAGCTCGCCCTTCGTGGCGTCGAAGGGCACGAGCTCGGCGCAGAGGTGGGGGGGGATGCAGAGCCGCTCGCGCGTCGCGAAGATGTAGAAGGCCTCTGGCTCCAGCACCAGCCCGTCGCGCGCCTGCTCCACCGAGATGGGCGTCCACCACCCCGCCGGATCGAGGTCGCGGCGGGCGAGGTCGACCGGCGGGCGGAAGCGGCGGGCGATGTAGCCCACCACCCCGTCCTCGCCGTCGTGCAGGTCCACCGACATCTGGATGCCGGGGTTGTCGCCGTCCTCGACGGGGGCGGCGTCGCCGTTGGACCAGTAGACGGCGGGCTCTCCGGAGCGCTGCAGCGCGTCGAGCTCGTCGGGACCGAGGCGCGACCGGCCTCGCCCGAGGCGGAGCTGGGAGAGGCAGTCGCCGCGACGCACGCCGACGTCGAAGCTCTGGGGCGTCACCTCGAGGTAGAGGCGACCGCGGTAGCCCGCGGGCACCACGTCGAACGCGTGCCCCTCTTCCGTCAGCACGCGCACGAACACGTCGAGGCGGCCCGTCGACGACTTGGGGTTGGCGCGCCCGTGGACGTCGGGGGGCAGGGCGAGCGCTTCCTCCACCTCCGCGAGGTACACGCCGCGGTGGTGCAGCACGAGCGGCTCGTCGCCGAGCTCGAACGACTCGACCGCGAACTGCGCGAGGCGCTTCTCGACGGCGTGTCTGCCGGGAAGGAAGCTGCACTGGACACGCCAGATGCGCCGGCCGAGGCGCAGGTCGAGCGACGAGGGCTGCACCTGCCCGGCCACGAGGGGGAGGCCCGGGGCGATGGCGCCCTGCGCGACGAGCGCGCGGAGCTCCTGGCTGGCGAGGATTCCGTCCACGGGGGTGGCCCGGCGTTAACCCGCGGCGCGATGGGCGTGGCGCGGTCGCGCGGATAGGAGGGCCGGCGATGCCGGTGTTCCAGATCCGACTCCAGAGCCCCGACGGCACCCTCGACACGACGGTGCCCTGTCGCGACGACCAGAAGATCCTCGAGGCCGCCGAGGCCCGCGGCATCGCGCTGCCGTACTCGTGCCGCAGCGCGGCGTGCGGGACGTGCGCCGGCAAGGTGTTGTCCGGGTCCGTCGTGCTCGAGGAGCAGTTCATCCTCGGCGACGGCGACCTCGCCAACGGCCTCACCTGTCTCTGCCGCGCGACGCCCGCGTCCGACTGCACCATCCTCACGCACCAGCGCGAGAACGTCGAAGGGGTCTAGCGACGCGGTTGCCGACCCCCGACCTCCGCGATAACCGCGCGGGTCGCCCGATTCAGGAGTCTCTGCCATGGCCGAACAGGTCAAGACCAAGTCCGAAGAGCTCGCCGACTACAAGGATCCCGCCCGTCTGAAGCGCTTCCTCACGGAGCGCGGCAAGATCCTCCCCCGTCGCATCACGGGGCTCTCCGCGAAGCAGCAGCGCATGATCGCCCTCGCGATCAAGCGCGCGCGCCACCTCGCGCTGCTCCCCTACATCCAGGTCGAGTAACGGGCCGCTTCCGTCCGAAGCCCGTGCCCACCGCGTTCACCGTGGTGGGGCTCGCGATCCTCGTCTCGCTCGGCGTCTGGCAGGTCCGGCGCATGGGTGAGGCGTCCGCGCGCGAGGCCGAGTTCGCCGCGCGCCTCGCCGAGCCGCCCTTCGACGCCGCCGCGCCCCCGGCCGACGCCGGCGATCGC
>JBMOQZ010000198.1:0-718 GCA_049322475.1 Myxococcota bacterium
ACGGCGGGCCGGCGCGGGGCCGCGAGCGCCCTCTCGCGCGGCGCTGCCGTACGTAGGCCCGGCCCCGGCGGCAGGGCCGGGGTCGGGCCGCGAAGGGCGGCCGGTCACGACGGCGTCGCGCTGGGGCGCGCCGTCAGGCGGCGGCCTGCGGCGGCGGGCGGGGCGACGACGGCGCGCCGTACGGGACCAGCCCGACGACCCTGGCGCCGTGCAGGGCCCACATGCCGTAGACGCCGCGCGGGAAGACCACCTCGCGGTCGCCGAGGCGCCACTCCTCGCGCTTCTTCGCCACCTCGGCCCGCCAGCGCTGGAGCTCGCGCAGCAGGCCGAGGCGGGTCTCCCTGTCGCGGCAGGCGATCCTCGGGTTCCGCGCGAACGTCGGGAACGAGTCGCCGGCCGGCTCGCGGGGGTCCTCCTGCCGGATCCGCTCCATGCCCATGAAACTGGTCAGGCCGCGGCGGCGGCGGTCGGCGTGGATCCGCTCGAGCTCCTCGTCGAGGAGCTTCCTGAAGTGCGCCTTCACCTGGTCGAGCGTCAGGTGCTCGTAGCCCGGCGGCGGCACGGGCGTGACCGTCACCAGCTCGGGCAGGATCGACCGGGAGGCGCGAGCCGGCTTCGGCGCGGCCGCCTTCTTCTTCCGGCGCGCCCGGGCCTGCTCGAGCTGCCGGCGCTGCCTGTCCGAGACGCCGCGCTTGCCGCTGCGCTCGCGCCTCCGCTT
>JBMOQZ010000198.1:728-1846 GCA_049322475.1 Myxococcota bacterium
CGGTCGCGCGCGACCCCGCGCGCGAGCGCCTCCCTCGCCTCCTCGCGGAGCGCCGCCTGCCAGTCGGCGAGCGCGTCCGGATCGGTCGGCGAGAGCCCCGCCGGCCGGCGGCCGCCGAAGAACGCGCCCTCGGGCTTCCTGAACGTGAACGTCCTGCCCCAGTCCTCGGGGAGGAACATCAGGCCCGCCTCGGCCCAGTCCTCGGGCCGCTCGCACAGGCCGTCCTTCACGGGGTTGGTCCACGCGTAGAGGAGCTGCTGCTCGATCGTGAGCTGGCCCCACAGCTCGACGTTGTCGGGCCCTCCCGTGGTCCAGAACGGCCCGCCGCGACCGAGCCTCGCGTTCATGGCCCTGCCCACGAGCCCGTGGAAGTCCCGGAAGAACGCCGGCAGGACGGAGGCGTCGCCCTCGGGCGGCCGGTCGGTGAGCACGGCGTGCTCGTGGTTCGTGGAGCCCACGTAGGTGTGGAGCGGCAGCCCCTGGGTGAGCTGGAGCGCCCGCCCGAGCGCGTAGCCGAGGAGCTCGCGCACGCCAGGGCGCGGGTTCAGGAACTTCCGCCGCTCGAGCGTGCGGCGCGTGGCGGCGTGGAGCTGGCCCGGGACGAGCCGGCGGGACACGGTCATGGCACCTCCTCATGGCGCCGCCCGCGCTCGGGCGGCGCCGCTCAGCAGGGCCCTCCTGGCAACCAGCGGGCCGACCGCAAGCGCAGCGGCCCCGGCGGCGCGTGAACCGCTACCGTGCGCCTCGCGCCCGGCGACGGGCAACTCTTGCCCGCGCGACGCCCCGGATGAGACGAGGCGCCTCGAGCGCCCGACGACCCGGGGCGCTCGCCTCGACTACGACGACGCCCGGTGCGCGAGGGCGCCGACGCCGGCATAGATCGTCGCGCCGGCGAGGAGCACGACGCCGATCCCCCACGACTCGGCCACGGCGACGCAGGCCACGGGCGCGAGGACCGAGGCGATCCCGTTCACGCCCCAGGCCCACGGGATGTGGGCCGCGGACTCCCGCTTGAGCGCCTCGATCCCGGTGGGCAGGAACACGCCCAGGCACGCGCCGACGGGCGCGATCAGCGCCACGGCCAGGGCGGCCCGCGCCGCGAACGACCAGCCGGCGGC
>JBMOQZ010000199.1:0-1826 GCA_049322475.1 Myxococcota bacterium
GCTTGCAGCTGCTCGACGAGGAAGGCATTGCCAAAGCGAGACTGCTTGCCGGATGCTGGCTCCGGCGTTGCTCTCGAAGGTGGCCCACACCTCGAAAGCGGCGCACTCAACCACCCGCCTGGACGTCCGCCAGGCTTGAACCCGAATGCACGGCCCTGATCAGGCAAAACTGAGAAAGCCCCTTCTCGCCTTTCGACGAAAAGGGGCCTTCTATCGATGGCGGGGTGTACTGGAACAGGCTCGAACTCTCGCCCTCGCCCCGGAACCTGCCGAGCGAGCGCTGATGGAGGCGTACAAGCACCTGTTCCATCGTTGATTGACCGACGCCGGCCGGCCGACTATGTATGCAGTATGCACCGCATCACCATCTCCCTTCCGGAGGAGCTTGCCGCCGAGGTGTCGGATCGCGCGGACCAGGAAGGCACCTCCGTCTCCGAGGTCGTCCGCCGCGCGATCGTGCAGGCGTTCGGCGGCGGAGAGCAGCCGCCGGCGCTCCCGTTCGCGGGGTTGGGACGCAGTGGGAAGCGGACCACGGCGCGTGACGCGGAGGAGATCCTCGCGCGCGAGTGGGCCGGTGCTCGCCGTCGTTGACACGGGCCCGTTGTACGCCGCCGTCGACGCCGATGATGTCGATCACGCGCGCTGCGTCGCCGCGATGCGGCAGCCCGGGCTCCGGCTGGTCATCCCTGCGATGGTCGTCGCGGAAGCGACCTACCTGATCGGCACCCGGATGGGTCCCTCGGTGGAGGCCGGCTTCCTGCGAAGCCTCCGAGGCTTCCGGATCGAGCCGCCCAGGCCCGAGGATCTCGACCGCATGAGCATCCTCGTGGAGGAGTACGGCGACTTCCCGCTGGGGGGCACGGATGCCGCCGTCATCGCGCTGGCCGAGCGCCTGGGGACCGACCGGGTCTTGAGCCTCGACCGAAGGCACATGCTCGCCGTTCGCTTGAAGAGCGGCGGCACGCTTCGCTTGAGCCCGGACTGAGGAGCTACCCGGCGTAGCCGCAGACACCCATCCGAGGCGAGATCCGAGCCAGGTCCCCCGCAATTGGGTCGAGATCGCGCAGCGTCGCATTCGGCGCGAGCCCCAGGTGCATCCACCAGGTGCCCGGCCCCACGTCGACCGCGACGTGGAGGCCGGCGCCCTCCCCCACACAAGCGGCTGTAGCCCCACCACCCGTGGCCACACTGTTCCGTTCTCGGGCGCGGCCTCTACGCGCGGGTCGGCATCGGCGGCGACGCCAATCGGGAGCTCGCCCAGGTCGCCCTCCGTGTCCCCCAGGCCGTCGTCGGGCTGCTCTCCGCGCTCCGGTTCCACGACATGACGAGTGAGAGCCCCCACGAGGTGTGGGTGCTGCTGCCCCGTGGGTCACGACGGCCGGTCCTCGACTACCCGCCACTGCGCGTGTCGTGGGTCGCCGCGCCCCTCTTCGCTGATGGCATCGAGGAGCACGAGATCGAGGGGGTGCCCGTCCGCGTGACTTCGCCCGCGCGCACGGTCGCGGAGCTCTTCAAGCACCGCAACCGCGTCGGCATCGATGTGTGCGTGGATGCGCTCCGTGCGCTCCTCGCCCGCGACCGTACTGCACGCCCCGAGCTGCGCCACAGCGCCGAGCGCCTACGCGTCGCCGAAGTCATGCGGCCCTACCTCGAGGCCCTGTCGTGACCCTGGCCGCCTCGGTCCACGCGCGGCTGGTCGACCACGCGCGCGCCACCGGTGACGTCGCTCAGGACGTGCTCGTCCGGTACGCGAACGAGCGGCTCCTCTACCGGCTGTCGCAGGTGGAGGCCGGCCGAGGCTTCGTCCTCAAGGGCGCGACGCTCTT
>JBMOQZ010000200.1:0-16407 GCA_049322475.1 Myxococcota bacterium
CGGAGCGGTTGAAGGCGCCCACGAGCCACGGCGGCGCCCCGGGCGCGGGCGAGACGTCCGGCCCCTCGACGACCCCGCGCAGGGCGGCGCGATCGACGCAGAGGAGGTTGGCTCCCACCGGAAAACGTCCCGTGACCATCAAACCCCCCGTGTGCCGCTCTTCACAGTGTAGACCACGTTGACCTCGAGGATCGCGCGCTCGTTGGCGAGCGCCACGGTGAAGACGAAGGGACCCCAGGTGAGCTTCTCGCCCACCGCCGGGACGTGCCCCAACTGGGCGAGGAGGAAGCCGGCGAGCGTCTCGTAGTCGCCCTCCGGCATGTCGAAGCCGGTGATGGCCTTCAGGTCCTCGCCCTCGACGCGCCCGCTCGCCAGCCACTCCCGCTCGCCGACTCGGCGCACGAGCGGGCGCCGCCGGTCGAATTCGTCCTCGATCTCCCCGACGATCTCCTCGAGGATGTCCTCGATCGAGATGAGGCCGACCGCGCCGCCGTACTCGTCGACCACCACGGCGAGGCGCTGGCGCTTGCGCCGCAGGTCGAGGAAGAGCTCCTCGACGCGCTTGGTCTCGGGGACGAACATCACCTCGTGCATGACGCTGCTCACCTGCGCCGACGGATCGGGGGCGAAGAGCAGATCATAGTGCATCACGATGCCGACGATCCGGTCGATCCGCTTGCGGAAAACCGGCAGGCGCGAGAAGCCGTGCTCGATCATCGCCTGACGCGCCTCGGCGCACGTGGCGTTCTCGGCGACGCCCACGACCTCGATGAGCGGCACCATCGCGTCGGCCACCAGCGTCTCGCTGAAGTGGAAGACGCGGAGGATCATCTCCTTCTCCTCCGCCCGGATGTCGCCCGTGGTGGCGTTGTCGAGGAGCAGCTGGATGTCCTCGCGGCGCACGGCGTGGACCTGCGCGTCCTTCGCGCCGATGAGCCGCATGAAGAGCTTCGTGGCGCCCTCGATGGCCCAGATCGCCGGCGCGAGCCCCGTCGCGAGCGCCGAGAGCGGGCGCGCGACGACGGGCGCGAGGGTGTTCGCGTACTGCTGGAAGATGCTCTTCGGAACCATCTCGGCGAACACGATGGTCAGCGGCGTGTAGACCGCGACGACGAGGAGCTCGGGGACGTCGCCGAGGCGGGCGAGCGCGTTGGCCACCACGGTGGCCCCGGTGATGGTCGCGAGGTTCGTGCCGATGAGGCAGGTGCCGACGAGGCGCGCGGGGCGTTCGAGCAGCTTGAGCACGCGCTCGGCGGCCTTGTCGCCGCCCTCGGCGCGCGCGCGCAGGACGAGGCGGTCGCTCCCGACGATCGCGATCTCGGAGCCGGAGAACAACCCCTGCAGCCCGATGCAGAACGCGACGAGCGCGACCTCGGTCTCCACGCTCATTCCTCGCCCTCCCCCGCCGCGGGCGGGGTGTCGAGGAAGGTGACCGTCACCTCGGTGATGCGGCGACCGTCGACGCCGGACACGAGGAAGTGCATGCCGTCCCAGCTCACCTCGTCGCCCTTCTGCGGCGCGGCGCCGAGCTGGTGGAAGACGAAGCCGGCGAGCGTGGTCCAGTCGCCCTCGGGCAGCTCCCGGTCGAAGCGCTGGGCGAAGTCGTCGACGTCGATGCTGGCGCGCACGGTCCAGGTGTGGTCGCCGACCTGCGCGCACTCGCGCTCCTCGACGTCGCTCTCGTCGAGGACCTCACCCACGAGCTCGCCCAGGAGGTCGTCGAGCGTGACGAGCCCGGAGATGGAGCCGTGCTCGTCGACCACGACGGCCATGTGGTTGTTCTTCGCGCGGAACTCGCGCAGCAGGTCCTGCGCGCGCTTGCTCGGCGGCACGAACATCGCGGGGTGGAGCATCTTCTGGAGCTGGCGCGCGTTGGGCGGCGCGCCGTCGCGCAGGCGGAGCAGGTCCTTCACGAGCAGGATCCCCACGACGTTGTCGGGGTTGCCCTGCCACATCGGCACGCGGCTGTAGCGCGCGGCGCGGATGGACTCGAGCAGCTCGGGCCACGCCGTCGTGAGCGACAGCGAGAACACGTCCGGGCGCGGCGTGATGAGCCGCGAGACGGGCAGGTCGCCGAACTCGAAGACGCGGTGGATGATCTCCTGCTCCATCGGCTGGATCACGCCGGTCTCGCGGCCCTGGTCGATGAGCGTGCGGAGGTGCTCCTCCTGGAGGCTGTCGGCGGCGGGCGGCGGGGCGACGCCCAGCGCGCGGAGGATCAGGTCGACGAGGCTGCCCAGCACGAAGCGGACGGGGCTCACCACCTCGTTCCAGAAGGCGAGCGGGCGCGCCACGATCGTGGTGATCGTGCGGGCGTAGCGGAGGCCGAGCGTCTTCGGCAACACGTCCCCGAAGAGGATGAGGATCGGCGCGAGGATCACGATGTTCAGGCCCGGCCACGGGACGAGCGAGGCCGACGTCGCGGAGAGCGCGGTGTTGCAGATCTCGGCGCCGATGAGGAGCGAGGCGAGGAGCCGGCGCGGGCGGTGCAGCAGGTGCGACACCACCTCGCCGATGCGCCCGTCCTCCTTGAGCGCCTCGCGGTCCACCTTCTGGAGCGAGAACAGCGCGGTCTCGGCGATCGAGAAGAAGATGCAGAGCGCGAGGATGCCGAGGAGCACGAGCACGGCGCCCGGCACGCCCGCGACCTCCACGAGCGTGGCGGTGGCCGGCCGTATGCGCTCCTCCGCGGCGGCGAGCGGATCCATCAGCCCCCCGCGCCGAAGTGGGAGAACAGCAGCGGCGGCCAGGCCGCGCCGCCGTCGAGGAGGACCGCGCGCCCGGCGGTGAGCGCGCCGATCCCGGTGATCGACACGCCGAGCATCGTGGCGACGGATTCTACCGCACCCGCGTGTTCGGGTGGCGCGGCGAACAGCAGCTCGTAGTCCTCGCCGAAGCTCGTCCGCCACGCGATCGGACCCTCGCCCGGGAGGGCCGCGGATCGGACGTCCGCGCCACAGCCGGAGGCGGCGCACAGGCGGTGCAGGTCGCGGGAGAGCCCGTCGGAGAGGTCCATCATCGCGGACGCGTACGGGGCGATCGCCGCGCCGAAGGCGACCGGCGGGCACGGGCGCCGGAGCCACGCGCGCGCGCCCGGCGAAGGCGTCGCCGACAACAAGCCCTCCGCGGCGAGGCCGAGCGTTCCCGTCACGTACAGGCGGTCGCCCGGGCGACCCCCCGCGCGCGAGACCGGCCGCGTCGCCGCCCCCGCCATGGTCAGCGTCGCGACCCGCGCGGGACCGCGGGTGGTGTCGCCGCCGACGAGCGAGACGCCCCACCGGTCGCACGCCTCGCGGACGCCGCTCGCGAACGCCTCCACCCACGCCCGGTCGAGAGGGGCGGGCAGCGTGAGCGCGAGCGTGGCCCACGTGGGCGTCGCGCCCATCGCGCCCACGTCCGAAACGTTGACGGCGACGAGCTTCCAGCCCACGTCGGCGGGGTCGAGGCGCGCGTCCCAGTGGACGCCTTCGACCATCGTGTCCGTCGTCACCACTTCGCCGCTCGCCAGCACGGCCGCGTCGTCGCCGATCCCGAGGACCGCGCCGGACCCGATGCCTTCGAACCGCGAGATGACCCAGCTTTCGTCGGGATCGTCCGTCACTGAGGAGCCTGGGCCTCCGGGACGGGCGGCGGTTCGGGAGGCTGGAGCGGCCCGATGCCGTCCTTCGTGACGGTGAGGAGCCGCCAGTCGCGCTCGAGCTCGCCGTCGTCGCCGAAGCCGCGCGTGCCGGCGACCGCGCCGTCGAGCGTGACGGCGTGGAGCCCGGCGGCGGCGTCGCGCGGGGACTTCTCCACGGCGAGGGCGACGAGGCGCACGGTGTCGTACCCGACCGCCTCCAGCACGGAGGGGTCGGACTGCGCGCGCTCCTTCCAGGCCGACACGAAGCCGACCGTGGCGGCGCCGTCGGCGCGGGGGTCGAACGCGTCCACGAAGATGCAGTCCTGCACGTAGGTGCCGCCCCGCCGGGCGAGGTCGTCGTTGTTCCAGGCGTTCAGGCCGAGCAGCGGCATGGGCGTGTCGTCGCGCCGGGGCCGGAACTTGCCGATGGGGAACTCCTCGAAGGCGAGCGCCGAGGCGACCAGCGCCACGCGCTGGTAGGCGTCGGGGACGAAGATGGCGTCGTAGTCGATGATGGGCGGCAGCGTGACCTTGTCCGGGTCCTGCTTGTTCTTCTCCGCCTCCTTCTTGAGGCGCGCGAATTCCGAGGCGCGCGCCTTGTAGTCCTTCTGGCCCAGCGTCTTGGCCACCGAGCGGAAGTCGGTGGCGGCGGGGTCGTAGGCGATCTTCCGCGCGATGGCCCCGCCGCGGGCGACCACGGCCTGCTCGAAGACCCGCGCGGCGTTCTCGCCCGCGGGGGTCGAGGGGTGGAGGATCGCGTAGCGATCGAGGCCGCGGACGTCGTACGCCTCGCGCAGCAGCACGTCGACCTGCTGCTCCACCGAGGGGAACGCGCGGAAGACGAGGTCGCCCGCGGCGAGCACCTCCGGCGACGACGTGAACGTCAGCATCGGCACGCGCAGCGCCTGCGCGGCGGGCGCGCACTGCAGCGCCTCCTCCTTCAGCAGCGGCCCCAGCACCACGCCGGCGCCGCCCTCGATCACGGCCTTCTCCAGCGTGGCGATACACGTCTCGGGCTTGCCCGCGGTGTCGTGGAAGACCAGCTCGAGGCGCCCGCCCGCGTGGCGGTTGCCGAGCTCGATCGCCGTCTTGAGGTTGCCTCCGGGGATGGCGAAGCTGCCGGTCAGCGGCAGCAGGACCGCCACCTTCGCGGTGTCCGGCGGGACGCGGCTCTGCGCGCGCTTCCGCGCGTAGGCGATCTCGCGCTCGAAGGGGGATCCGGCGAAGCGCGCCATGAAGTCGTCGGCGAGCCCGGGGACGTCGTCCCACCGCTGCGCCGCGAGGGCGGCGCGGATCTTCTCGAGCGCCACGAGGTCGGGCGGCCCGACGGGCGCGCCGCCGCCGGCCTCGCCGGGCGCCGCGGCCGACGCCTTCTCGACGCGCCGCGCGAGGTCCTTGTCGTCGCCGGCGAAGCCCGCGGCCTTGTCGAGGAGCGCGCGGACGTCGGCCGCGGGCGCGCCCTCGTCCTGCCGGACGCGCGCGAGGAGGAGGTACCGGTCCACGTTCATCGTGGCGGGCACGCCCTTGTCGCCCACGAGCTCCATCGTCGCCAGCGGGTTGCCGCCGGGGCGCCCGCCGGCGTCGACCAGCGCCATGCCGAGCACGGCGGCGTCCTTCGCGGGCGAGGCGGGGTAGTCGGCGGCGACCGCCTCGAAGTGGCGGCGCGCCTCGGGGCCGTCGCCGAGGAGCCTGCGGAGCTCGCCGGCGTACAGCAGGATCCACGGCGCCTCGGCGGGAGGCGCGCCCGGAGCCTCCTTCTCGAGGAGCGCGACGGCCGCCTTGCGGCTGTTCATCTCCAGCGCCTTGCGGACCGCCTCGGGGAGGCGCTCGCCCCCGGCGGCGACGCAGAGGAGCGCGAGGAGCAGGGCGAGCCAGCGCTTCATGGGGAACGGCTCCGGAGCGCTTCCTCGAACTCCCGGCGGCGTGGGTGCGCGTCGGGGCCGAGCCGCTCGGCGAGGGAGTTGAGGGCGGCGCGCTGGTCCGCGGACAACGCGGGCGGCACCTCCACGACGAGCTTCACGTGCAAATCGCCGCGGGCGGCGCCATCGAGCCCCGGGAGGCCGCGGCCGGCGAGGCGGAACGTCTTGCCGGAAGGCGTGCCCGCGGGCACCCGGATGGTCGTCCGGCCGCCGAGCGTGGGCACCGTCAGCTCGGCGCCGAGCGCGACCTCCGCGAAGGTGACCGGCACCTCGCAGAGCAGGTCGGCGCCGCGGCGGCGGAAGAGGGGATGCTCGTCGACGTTGACGACGGCGAGCACGTCGCCCGCGGGGCCGGCCGCGCGCCCGGGCGACTCGTTGCCCTTGCCCTTGAGCTTGAGCTTCTGTCCGGTGGCGACCCCCGCGGGGACCTTGACCTTGAGCCGATCCTCGACGGGGTGCCGCCCGTCGCCGCCGCAGCGCTCGCACTTCTTCGCCGGCACGTACCCCTTGCCGTCGCAGGTGGGGCAGTCCGTGCGGAACAGGCGCCGCGTGGGCGAGCGCCCGGTGCCGCCGCAGCCGGCGCAGGGGGCGCGGCCCTCGCGCGCGTCGCCCGTGGCGTCGCACGCCTTGCAGCGCACGATGCGCGGCACGTTGAGCACGCGCTCGCAGCCCGACGAGGCCTCCTCGAGCGAGACCGTGACGGTGAAGCGGAGGTCCTCGCCCTTGTCCTCGGCGCGGCGGCGCCGGAAGATGCCGCCCAGCGCGTCCTTGAGGATCTCGTTGATCTCGTCGGGGCCCGGGGGGCGCCCGCTGGGCGTGAAGAGCGGCCCGAGGCGGTCGTAGCGCGCGCGCTGCTCGGGGTCGCCCAGCACCTCCCACGCCTCGGCGACCTCGCGGAACCGCCGCTCGGCCTCGGCGTCGTCCGGGTTGCGGTCGGGGTGGTACTTCAGCGCGAGCGTGCGGAAGGCCTTTCGGATGTCGTCGTTGCTCGCGTTCCGGCGGACGCCGAGCACGGCATAGTAGTCGCGGCGCGCCAATTGGAAGCTCTCACCGGGTGCCTATCAGGTCGAAGCTCCCGGGACGAGCCGGGGGTGGGCGCCGTGCTCGCGCTCAGCGAGCGGTGTCCTCGTCGTCGACCAGCTCCTCGCCCATGCCGAGCGCGGCGTTGGGATCGTCCTCGCCGCCGGCGGGGTGCCCCTGCTCGGCGTCCGTGAGGCGCGCCGAGCTGTAGATCACGTCCACGATGATCTTCGACACCTCGGCCAGCCGCTCTTGCGCCTTGTTGATGACGCGGGCGTCGGTCGACTCGACCGCCTTCTCGGCCTCGCGGATCGCGTCGCGCACCGTGTTGCCGTTGGCCGCGTCGAGGAGCTCGCCGTACTCCTCCACCGTGCGGCGCGTGGTGTAGATGAGGCCGTCGAGGCGGTTGCGGGCCTCGACCGCGGCGCGGCGCTGGGCGTCCTGATCCCGGAAGGACTCGGACTCCTGGATCATCTGCTCGATGTCGCCCTCGGACAGCCCGGTGTTGGCGACGATCTTGACGGTCTGCGCCTTGCCCGTGCCCTTGTCCTTCGCGTGGACGTGCAGGATGCCGTTGCTGTCGATCTCGAAGGTGACGTCGATCTCGGGGACGCCGCGCGGCGCGGGCGGGAGGCCGTGGAGCTCGAGGAAGCCGAGCGACTTGTTGTCGGTCGCCATCTCGCGCTCGCCCTGGAGGATGTGCACGCGGACCATGTCCTGCATGTCCTGAGCGGTCGTGAAGATCTTTCCCTTCTTGCAGGGGATCGTCGTGTTGCGGTCGATGATGGGCTCGAAGAGGCCGCCCGCCGTCTCGATGCCCAGCGTGAGCGGCGTGACGTCGAGCAAGAGGACGTCCTTGACCTCGCCCTTGAGCACAGAGCCCTGGATGGCCGCGCCGATGGCGACGACCTCGTCGGGGTTGATGCCGCGCTCGGGCGGCATGCCGAAGATCTCCTGGACCTTCTCCTGCACGCGCGGCATGCGCGTCATGCCGCCGACGAGCAGGACGGCGTCGAGGTCCTTCGCGTTGAGGCGCGCGTCCTTGAGCGCCTGGCGGCACGGGGCCTCGAGGCGATCGACGAGGTCGGCGCAGAGCTGCTCGAGCTGCACGCGCCCGAGCTCCGCCATGAGGTGCTGGGGCCCCGCGGGCGTCGCGGTGATGAAGGGGAGGTGGATCTCCGTCTCGGTGGCGGAGGAGAGCTCCTGCTTCGCCTTCTCCGCCGCCTCCTTCACGCGCTGCATCGCGACGGGATCGCCCTCGAGCGACATGCCCGTCTCCTCCGCGAACTTCTCGAGGAGCCAGCTGGCGATGCGGTTGTCGAAGTCCTCGCCGCCGAGGAAGGTGTCGCCGTTGGTGGAGCGGACCTCGAAGACGCCGTTGTCGATCTCGAGGATGGAGATGTCGAAGGTGCCGCCGCCGAGGTCGAAGACCGCGACCTTCTCGTGGCCGGCCTTGCCGAGGCCGTACGCGAGCGCGGCCGCCGTGGGCTCGTTGATGATGCGCAGGACGTCGAGCCCCGCGATGCGCCCGGCGTCCTTCGTGGCCTGCCGCTGGCTGTCGTTGAAGTACGCGGGGACGGTGATGACCGCCTCGCCCACCTTCTCGTTGAGGTAGGACTCGGCGATCGTCTTCATCTTCTCCAGCACGATCGCGGAGATCTGCGGCGGGGACCAGCTCTTGTCGCCCACCTTCACCCACGCGTCGCCGTTGTCGGCGCGGGCGATGTCGTACGCGACCATCTGGCGTGTGCGCTGGACCTCCTCGTCCTCGAAGCGGCGGCCGATGAGGCGCTTGGCGACGCTCACCGTGCGCTGGGCGTTGGTGACGGCCTGCCGCCGGGCGATCTGCCCGACGAGGCGATCGCCGTCCTTGGTGAAGGCGACGACCGAGGGCGTCGTGCGGCTGCCTTCGTCGTTCGGGATCACGAGGGGCTCCCCGTGCTCCATGACGGCGACGCACGAGTTCGTGGTCCCGAGGTCGATTCCGATCACCTTACCCATACGGCCGTGGCTCCGGTAGCTATCTGCTCAAACCACCCGCTATCCCTAGTCGCGGTCGCCGGAAAGGACTCGCGACGCGACGGTGACGCGCGCGGGCCTGAACAGGCGCCCTCGAAGACGAAATCCGGCGGTGACCTCCTCGAGGACGGAGCCCTCCGCGGCCTCCGCGTCGGGGACGTGCGCGACCGCCTCGTGCACCTCGGGGTCGAAGGGGATGCCCCGCGTGATCGCGATGCGCTCCATGCCCACCCGCCCGAGCTGGCGGCGGAACTGCTCGACGATCATGCGGAGGCCGCTCGCGATCTGCTGCGGGTCGTCGTGGTCGTAGAGGCGCGCCCGCTCGACGTTGTCGAAGATCTCGAGCATCGCCTTCAACGCGCGCTCCTCGCCCCGCCGCTCGCTCTCTTCGTTGTCCTTGCGCGCGCGCCCGCGGTAGCGCTCGAAGTCGGCGAGCTGGCTCGAGGCGAGGCGCCGGGTCTCGCTCAGCTGGGCCTCGAGGCGCTCCGCCTCGTCGCGTGCCCGGCTCACTTCCGCCTCCAGGGCCTCGATGCGCTCGGTGAGCTCGCCGACGCGCAGGAGCATCATCCAGTTCTCTTCGACCGAGCTGCCGCCCGGGGGCGGATCGGACGGCGCCTCGATCTCGACCTCGGCCTCCACCTGCGGCGCGGGCGCGGGCACCGGCGGCTGCGCGCGCGACTCCACGGCCGCGACCGCCGCCTCGATCAACGACGGATCGATCTCGATCTCGATCGAGGCCGGGGAGTGGGTCGCTTCTTCCGGCGGGGTGGACTTGCTCATTCGCGTCCGATCGTCGCCCGGGAGGATTCCACAAAGGGGGCGGGACGTGAAGAGCCGACGACCCGGTCGGACGTCTCCAACGTGTCCGCGAGGCGACGGGCGACCCCGTCGGCGAGGGCCCAGCCCTCGGGGCCGAGTCGCAAACTGTCGCCTTGCGCGGCGACGAGCCCCGCGGCCAGCAGCGCGGGCGGCGGCCGGACGTCGAGGCCGGTGCGCGCGCGCAGCTCGGCGCGATCGAGCCCGTCGACGTGGCGGAGCGTGGACCAGCACAGCTCCGTCGCGAGGGCGCGCGGCGACGGTCGCTCGCGCGACACGGCGGGGTCGGCGGCGGCGACGTAGGCGTCGACGTCGCGGACGTTTACGACGCGCGTGCCGTCGGGCCAGAAGCCGTGCGCCGCCGCGCCGAGCCCGGCCCAGGGGCGGGCGCGCCAGTAGTGCTCGTTGTGGACGCAGCGGTGCCCGGCGCGCGCGAAGTTGGAGACCTCGTAGCGGTCGAGGCCGTCGCCGGCGAGCCGCTCGACGGCGAGGTCGTACATGGCGCGCCAGTCGTCGTCGCCGGTCCACGGGAGCTTCGCCCGCGCGAAGGCGGTGCCCTCCTCGACGGTGAGCCCGTAGAGCGAGACGTGGTCGGGGCGCGCGGACAGCAGCGCGTCGAGGTCGGCCTCGAGCCGCGCCACGGTCTGCCCGGGGACGGCGAAGATGAGGTCGACGTTCACGCTGCGGAAGCCGGCCTCCCGCGCGGCGGCGACGGCCTCGCGGGCGAGCGCGGCGTCGCGGCGACGGCCGAGGCGCGCGGCGGTGGCGGGGTCGAAGGTCTGGGCGCCGATCGACAGGCGCGTGATCCCCGCGCGGCGGAGCGCGGCGAACGCACCGAGGTCGGACGGGTTCGCCTCCGCGGCCACCTCGCCGGTCGGCGCGACCGCGTCCACCACGCGCGCCAGCTCCTCGGCCGGGTGGAGCGACGGCGTGCCGCCGCCGAAGAACAACGTCGCCGGCGAGGGAAACAGCGCCCGGCACGACGCCCACTCCCGGAGGAGCGCGTCGGTGTACGCGCCGTACGGCCGCGCGCGGCGCACGTCCACCGCGAAGGCGCAGTAGGGGCAGCGCGCCTTGCACCAGGGGACGTGGACGTAGACGCCGGAGAGAGGGGGGTTCAGGCTTCGGGCTTCAGGCTTCGAGGATTCGGAGATAGCTGGGCGTCGAATGATCCGAACCCAGCTCGAGAACGGACTACGCGTCGTAATCGACGACTCCGGCAAAAGCGACGTCGCCGCGGTCTACCTGTGGATCGACTCCGGGAGCGCGGCGGAGCCGGCCGGGCTCGAGGGCGCCGCCCACTTCCTCGAGCACATGGTGTTCAAGGGGACCCGCCGCTTCGGCGTCGGCGAGGTCGCCGCCGCCGTCGAGGCGCTGGGCGGCGATCTGAACGCGTGGACCGCGTTCGACGAGACCGTGTTCCACGCCACGGTGCCCGCGCGCGAGGCCCCCGCCGCGCTCGCCGTGCTCGCCGAGATGATGCGCGAGGCCCGGCTCGACGCGGACGAGCTCGAGCGCGAGCGGCTCGTCGTGCTCGAAGAGATCCGCGGCGGCGAGGACGATCCCGACCTGCTGATCACCGAGGCCACCTACGCGACGGCCTACCCCGGGCACGCGTACGGGCGGCCCATCATCGGCACCACGAAGAGCGTCGCCGCGATCCCGCGCGACGCGCTCCGGGACTTCTACCGGGCGTGGTACCAGCCCGCGAACGCCTGCCTCGCGGTGGCCGGTCCGGTCGACGCCGGCGCGGTGCTCGACGCCGCGCGGCGGTGCCTCTCCGGCGGCTCGCCCGCGCCCGCCTCCCGCGCGGGCGAGCCGATCGCGAAGGCCGGCGCGCGCACCCTGCGCAAGGGCTTCGAGGCGTCGCTCGTCGAGCTCGGGTTCCCCGGGCCGGGCCACACCCACCCGGACGTCCCGGCGCTCGACGTCGTGTGCACCGCGCTCGGCGCGGGCAGCTCCGCGCCGATCGAGGCCCGGCTCCGCACGCGGGAGGGGCTCTGCCTCGCCGCGGGCATGCACTACGAGGCCGAGGCGAGGGCGGGGATGGCGGTCGTGTCGCTGCACGTCCACCCCGGCCGGGCGAACGACGCGATCGCCGTCGCGCGCGAGGAGGTCGCCCGCGCCCGCGCCGGCGACGTCGACCCCGCCCTGCTCGCCCGCGCCAAGACGCAGATCGTCGCGGAGCGCGTCTTCGGGCGCGAGTCCGCCGACGGCCGCGCCCACGCGCTCGCCTTCCACACCGAGCGCATGGGCTCGCCCGACGCGTGGAAGGCCTACGAGGCCGCGGTGCTCGCCGTCACGCCCGACGACGTCGCGCGGGTGACGGCGCGGTGGCTCGCGCCGGAGCGCGAGGTCGCCGTGGCGTTGCTCCCGCGTCGGGAGAAGGTCGATCTCGCCGCGCGGGCGAGCGCGCCGCCGCCGGCCAGGGCGCGCGTCCCGGCGCTGCACCGGCTCGACAACGGCGTGCGCGTGCTGCTCGAGCCCGACGACGGCGACACGTTCGCGGCGCGGGTGGTGGGCTTCGGCGGCCAGCTCGGCGAGCCCGGCGGCGGCGGGGGGCGCGCCGTCGCGTGGGCGCGGGCGATCGCCCGGGGCACCGAGGAGATGGACGCCCTCGACTTCGCGGCCGAGGTCGAGGCGCTCGGCGGCGCGGTGGGCGCGGGGGCCAGCCGGTCGACGCAGTGGGTGCGCGCCGAGACGCTCGCGCGCCACGCGGGCCCCGGCCTCGAGCTCCTCCTCGACGCGTTGTTGCGGCCGGCGTTCGACGCGGACGAGGTCGCGCGGGTGCGCGGCGAGATGGAGGCGGCGCTGGCCGAGCGGGACGACGAGCCCGACCAGCTGGCGATGGAGGCGCTCTGGGCGCTCGCCTGTCCCGGGCACCCGTACGGGCGACCGCCCGGCGGGACGCCCGCGTCGGTCGCGCGGGTGTCGCCGGCGGCGCTGCGCGCGCACCACGCGGCGTGGCTGCGCGGCGAGAACCTCGTGGTGTCGGTGACCGGGGGCTTCGACCCGGACCGCGTGCTGCGGCGCCTGACCCGGGCGCTCGGGCGGCTCCCGTCCGCTTCGCGGGCGGTGACGGCGCCGGACCCGGCGTTCCCGCGCGAGACGCGCCGGCGCACGATCCGCTGCGGACGCGAGCAGGCGCACCTCGCCGTGGCGTGGCCGGGCGTGCGCGTCGACGACCCGGCGCAGCCCGAAGCGGAGCTGCTCGCGGCGGTCCTCGGGGGCCAGGGGGGGCGGCTGTTCGCGGAGCTGCGCGAGCAGCACGGGCTCGCCTACGGCGTGGGCGCGGTCTCGCAGGAGGGCGTGCGCCCCGGGCTCGTCGTGGCGTGGCTCGCGACGGATCCGGCGCGCGCCCGCGAGGCGGAGGCGCGCCTCCTCGAGGTCGTCGGGCGGCTCGCCGTGGAGGAGGTCGGCGCGGACGAGCTCGCGCGCGTGAAGCGCTACCTGTCGGGCGCGTCGGCGATGGACCTGCAGACCACGGGCGCGCGCGCGACCGCCGCCGCCCTCGCCGAGCTGTACGGGCTGGGCGGCCTGCACTATCGTACGCTCGTGGAGCGGAGGATCGAGCCCATCGACGCCCGAAGCCTGCGGGCGCGCGCCGCGACGTTGCTGGCGCGACCGCTCGCCGTGGCGAGGGTGCTTCCGCGGCGGGGGGGCTCGTGAGCGACGATCGGCTCGTCCGCGACATCTGGAAGCAGCTGCCCCACCGCGCCGTGGTGGGCCACCGTCTCACGTCGCGCGTCGGCGGGCGCGGCTGGACGCGTCCGCGCTTCGCGAAGTTCGCGCGCTACTTCGAGCGCTGCGGCCTCCCCGATCCGTGGGACCCCGAGGCGAAGGAGGTCGAGATCGGCCTCGGCGAGGTCGGCTTCGGCGAGCAGAAGCGCAAGGTCGCGCCCCACGCGGCGCCGCCCGCGGAGAAGAACACGAAGCCCGCGTTGCCCAACGTGCCGAACGCGCCGAAGGCGCCGCCCCCCGAGGGGGCGAAGGCCGCGCCAATGCGGAGCACCGTGGCGAGCTGGACAAGACCGACGATCAGCGCGCCGTCCCAGCGCATGAGGATGGGGAGCCCGCCGTGGCCGCGGGTCACCCGGATAGACAGCGCCGCCCAGAAACTACCGAGGCCGCCGAGCAGCCAGAAGTGCATCGGCAAGGACGGGGGACCCACGCCAGCAAGATCCACGACGTAGCCCGCGACGATCCAGGCCACGCCGAGGTGGATGCCGCCGATCATCGGCAGTCGCGACGAGGGCCAGGGGCGCCAGCCCAGCCACTGGCGCAGGACGAGCCCGAGGAGTGCGATATCGCCCAGATATGGGTGTTCCGGCACGGCCACGCGGAGGAGCGTGGCGGCGCCGAGCGCGGCGGCAAAGCCAGGGCGGCGCTGCGGGTCGGAGCCGGCCAGCGCGCGCGCGGTGAAAAAGGGAAGGATGCGGTCGAGCATCACCAGCGCCACGTAAACGAGGAAACCGTGCGTCGCGAGCCGGAGTGCGAGTGCGGTTTCACCCAGGCCGAAGAGGAAGGCGGCCACCGTCGCGGCGGCGATGCCGGCGGGCACGCCGGCGGTGGTGCCGTCGAAGCCTCGCCCGAGGGCGGGCAAGGCGAGGCGCGCGGCGCCAACGGTGGCGAGCGCCCAGGGGGCGGCGATCACGACCGCGCGGCCCACCCCGTTGCTCGGCAAGAGCACAGCGGCGAGGGAGATCGCGTGCAGCGCGAGCATGCCGACGATCTGCCAGCCCTTCGGCATCGGCCCTCCGCTCTGGCGCGGGAAGGCGGTCATGAGGAAGCCGAGCACCAGCGCGCCCCAGGCGCCGAAGAGCAAGAGCGCGGCGTGCTGGGCGGGCGCGAAGGGCAGGCTGCCGCCGCCGAGGCCGTGGGCCCAGGCGCCGATGCTGGCGAGGCCGAGCAGGGCGGCCCAGGGAAAGAAGAGCCGGTAGCCCTCGCGGAGCAGCACCGGGACGACGGGTTGAGCTTGTGCGGTCACGCCCAGGGCATGGGCAAGGGGCGTGCCAGCGGGGCCGGGGCCCGCGTCGTGGCGCGCGCCGGTCAGGGCTTCGCGATGAAGCAGGGCCAGTAGTAGGCCTCCCCGGCCTCGCCGCAGTCGATGCTCACCTTCGAGCTTGGCATTCCCCACTTCACGTCGGTCGTCAGGCTGCCGCCGCCGCTGCTCTCCCCGGACCCGCAGCCCTTCACCTGGTAGGTGTAGACGAGGAATTCCCGGTTCAACATGCGGATGTTGCCGGGATCGTCGCACTCTTCGAGGTTGGTCCCGCACCAGACCGTGGTGCCTGCTGGGTACTGGGTGGATCCGGTGTCGGTCCACAGGTCGGCGTACTCCGCGGCCGCCTCGTCGTACCACTCGCACACCTGGGCCGGCGTGGCCCAGTGACCCTCGGGTTCGCAGGCGGGGAGGAGGAGGGGGGCGAACATTACCTGCGATCAACCCCCACCGAGGTAAACCTTCAGCGGCGCAGCGCGGTCGCCCGGGGCGATGGCGTCGAGGCGGGCGGAGAAGGGGGTCGTCACCGGCTGGCGGACGAGCTTGTCGACCAGGAAGGGCGCGAGCTTCGGGTTGGCCACCGGGTCGCCCACGTTCTTCGTCACCGCCTCCCAGAGCCGCGCCTCGGTCATGTAGGCGTAGAGATAGTTTGGGCTGTACGCGGGGTAGTGCCAGGCCAACCCACTGAGCAGGGCGGCGTCGTAGGCGGGGCCGTCCCCCGGCGGCAGGGGCGAGCCGGTGAGCGCTGCGCGCGTGTCGACCGCGACCTGGAAGGCCCCGGCGAGGTCGTCGGGGTTCTCGTATAGCCGGCGCTCGGCCCGGGTGGTGACAATCGCGTCGACGATGCCGTCGGCCACCTCGCGCACCCGCGCGCTCCGGAAAGGCGCGCGGTCGGCCTCGGGCAGCTCGGGCACGTACTTGGCGGTAAACGCGGGCTCGGCGAGCACGCGCTCGAAGAGCTGCGCGTAGCCCTCGAACCAGGGGGCGTCCGGTTCCCAGGTGGCCGGGCTCTTGGCCGCCTCCGGACTCAGGTTCATCCACCACACGGCGTGCCCCAGCTCGTGGATCAGCGCCTCGTAGGGCCAGGCCGACCAGCGCTCGTCGACGCTCAGCACGATCGCCACGAACTGCGGCGGCTGGATGGCGAAGCCGTACACACCGGGGCGCACCACGCGGGAGGGGCCGGTGTAGAGTTGGAGGGTGGAGGTGTCGAAACCCATGTCGCGATACGCGGTGACGATGCGGTCTTCCGCGAGGTCGCCGTCGAAGTAGCTCTCGGCGCGGTCGCGGTCGGCGTCGAGCTTGGCGAGCCGGCGCAGGCGCGGGTGGTTGGCGAAGTCGTCGACCTCGCCGGTGGCGGCAAGGGCGGCGCGGTCGGCCTCGTACACCGGCTTGACCACCGCCTCCATCTCGCCGATCACCGCCTCGAGATCCTTCTCCTCGATGCCCTGCGCGGCGAGTGACAGCTTGTAGTAGTTGTCGTGGCCGGCCCGCCGGGCCACCTCGTTGCGCAGCTTCACCAGCGCCTGCAGGTCGGCGCCGGCGAGGCGCATGCGGTGGCCCACGAAGGCGCGCGCGAGCTCCTGGCGCTGGGCATCGGCGAGGGTGTCGGCCTCCTTGCTCACCTCGTCCCACGCGCGGTCGAGCACGAACTTGTGCCCGTCGGGGGCAAACCACTCCGCCGTGGCCGACTGGGCCTCGTCGAGCGCGCCGAGCAGCCGTGTTTCCTCGGCCTTGTCGGCCTCGGTCCAGGCGCGGGTGACCATCGCCTGCCGCGCGTAGTGCTCGCCGCGCACGCGCAGGGAGGTGCCCTCGGGGGCCCTGGCCGCCTCGTCGATAGCGGCCTTCACCTTGTCGTCGCGGAAGAAGGCCACCTTGTCGCCCTCGGCGTCGGCCTTGCGGCGCCGCGCGTCCTTGTTGTGCACGTTGCGGGTGGTGTCGCGGTCGGCGGCGCCGAGGCTGAGCATGATGTCGGCGTAGCGAGCGTCGACCGGCGCGAGCACGTCGGCGCC
>JBMOQZ010000201.1:0-16379 GCA_049322475.1 Myxococcota bacterium
GGCGCGGGCCCGGGCGACGCGGTGAGGCGCCAGGCCAGGATGCCGCCCACCACCGCGACGACCACGGCGGCGCCGATCACGCCGGCGATCACCACGCCGCTCTGGGAGGCCGGCCGCGCCGCCCGGGGGGAGGGGACCTCCGGCTCCTCGTCGACGAGCGGCAGGGCGAGCGTGGCGGAGGTGACGAGCGCCCGCGAGTCGGTGACGCGGGGAGAGGAGGTCGAGTCGTCGACGAGCACGCGGCCGGCGACGTCGTCGCCAGCAGGCTCGCCCCGCGACGCGGCGAACCGCCGCGCGACGGTGACGACGTCGTCGCCGGGGAGCTCGCGGGCGAGGCGCCGCAGCGCGACCTCGACCTCGGCCGCGCCGGGCCGCTCGCTCGCCTCGTAGCGGAGCGTGGCGCGCGCGAGGTCGGCGAGCGCGTCGTTCTCGACGGCCGCCCGCAGGCGCGACACCGCGCTCTCCACCTGGGCCGCCTGCTTGTCGGGGCCGAGCTCGGCGCGCCCGTAGGTCTCGCCGACGAGCAGCTCCCACATCATGACGCCGAGCGCGTAGACGTCGCCCGCCGCCGTCTCCTCGTCGCCGAGGAGGCGCTCGGGCGCCATGTACCCGAGCGATCCGTAGCGGACGCGCTCGGTCTTCGCCTCGCGCCCCTCGAACTCGGCGCGCGCGACGCCGAAGTCGAGCACCTTGACCTCGCCGTCCTCGGCGAGCCGCACGTTGGACGGCTTGATGTCGCGGTGCACGACGCGGAGGGGGGCTCCGTCGTCGCCCGGGGTGGCGAACGCGGCGTGGAGCGCGGCGGCGACCGCCGCGCAGACCTCGGCGACCGCGCGGGGAGGGAGGCGCTCGCCCGCGTCGCGCGCGTCCTCGTAGAGCGCCTCGAGGTCGGCGCCCGCGACGTGCTCCATCACGAGGGCCCACTTGCCGTCGAGGCGCACCAGGTCGTCGACGCGGACGACGTTGCGGTGGCGCAGGCGGCCGAGGAGGCGCGCCTCGTCGCGCAGCCGGCGCCCGGCGTCGGAAGAGGGGTCCCAGCTCGAGTTGAGCAGCTTCAACGCGACGCGGCGCTTGAAGCCGCCCGCGCTCTCCATGTCCGCGAGGAACACGGAGCCGAACGTGCCCTGCCCGAGCGTGCGGACGAGCACGAAGCGGCGGCCGGTCGCCTCGCTAGTAGGGTGAGTCGCCACCGCCGTCCCCCAGCGCGCAGTCGCCGTCCGTGAACGTGATCTCGCGCGTGGCCGTGATCGGGACGCCGTCGACGTCGAGGACGGGGTTGTGGTCGCTCTGCACGAGCACGGCCTCGAGCTGCACGAGGCCGCCGTCGCCGTACACCGTCTCGTCGTCGCCCGGGTCGAACAGGCAGTAGGCGGCGGGGCAGAGCTCGTAGCCGGGCTGGTCGGCGAGGTCGCCTGAGGCCGTCGCCAGCGGGTAGTAGAGGTGCACGTGCCCGAAGCCGGGCGTCACCTCCGGCATCACCAGCGGGTCGACGAGCGTGAACCCGTCGACCGTGAAGATGACGTAGCCGCACCCGTCCACAGCGCCCTCGGGGCCGGGCGACACGAACGTGATCGTGGGGGTGTCGTCGTCGGTCTCGTCGTCCTTGTCCTCGGCGACCGGCGGGTCGTAGGGCGGGGGCGCGCAGGCGACGGCGTGGAGCAGCAGGATCACGGACATGGTCGGCAATATATACGATGCGGGACCCCGCTCCGGACCAGCGGTCGACGCGGCGGGCGCTCGGGCGCTAAGCTCCGCCGCGGAGGCAGACGCATGCGGCTGTTCGTGTCGCTGTTGGTGGCGTGTGACCCGCCGTTGCCCGAGGACAGCGGCGTCACCGGGCTCACGGACGACACCGCCGTCCCCGGCGACGACGCCGACGGCGACGGTTTCGACGCCGACGTCGACTGCGACGACCGCGACGCCACGACCTACCCAGGCGCGCCCGAGTCCCTCGACGGCTACGTGAACGACTGCGACGCCCCGCTCGGGACCACCCCGGACAAGGGGATCGCGGTCGCGGAAGGGCGGCGCGTGCTCGGGAACGGCAACTCCTTCGGGTACGAGGCCGTCGCCGGCGAGGACGTGGACGGCGACGGCCTCGACGAGCTCGTCGCCAGCGCGCCCGGCGAGCCCGGCGTGGCCAGCTTCGGCGCGGTCTACCTGTTCCCCGGGCTCGTCTCCGCGGCGCCCACCTCCACCAGCGGCGCGACGTTCTCGCTGATCGCCACCGGCGACGGCACGGCGTTCGGCGCCGAGACGCTGTTCGTCGACGCCACGCCCGACGCCGTCCCCGACTTCGTGGTCGGCGCGCCGGCGGACGGCGACGGCGCCGTGTGGCTGCTCCACGGCGAGGACCGCGTGCGCGTGGGCGCGCCCTCGCTCGAGACCGACGGCGTGGTGGTGCACCAGATCACGCCGGACGCCGGGGCCGTCGGGTTCGGAAAGGCGTTGGCCTTCGACGGGGAGCACCTCGTCGTGGGCGCGCCCATCGGGCAGGGGGGCTCCGTGTGGATCTATGACGCCTCGCAGGCGGTGGACCCGGAGGGCGAGCCCCCCGAGGCCGCGGTGATCGCCAGCCCCACCGCCGGCGGCATCCTCGGCTACGACGTGACCACGCTCGACTGGGACAACGTCAGCGAGGGCTCCGTCCTGCACCCCGACGACCTCGTGATCGGCGTGCCCGGCTTCGGCCGCCTCGGCGCCGACAACGTCGGCGCGGTCGCCATCTTCACCACGGTGGGCGGCGCGTACCCGGAGTACGGCACCACGACCTCGTGGGAGATCGAGCGAAGCGACTTCGACTTCGTCGCCATCGTGGGCGAGGAGGCCGACGACTACTTCGGGAGCGTCGTCGCCAACCTCGGCGACGTGACCCTCGACGGCCACGACGAGCTGCTCGTGGCGACCGGCGGCGGCGACGAGGGCGACGTGCCCTGGCGCACCTGGTACGTGATCGACCTGCAGACGCGCATCGGCGACGCCACCGCCGCGAGCGGGCCGGTGGACGTCGAGGACGCGCAGATCGCGACGGTCACGGGGCTGCAGATCGAGGTCGGGCCTTTGGGCGTGCCCGAGGCCGTCGAGGCGCGCGACCTCGACGGGGACGGGCGCCCGGACCTGATCGCCGGGTCGCCCGGCGCCTCCACGCCCGCGGTGTACGTGATCGGCGGCGTGCAGCTCGCCACCGGCGGGGAGATCGAGCTCTCGTCCGCCATCGCGTCCATCCAGTCGTTCACCACCGACGACGGCCTGGGCGCCGCCATCGCCGCGCCGCCGGCCGGGGCGGAGGCCCCCGATCTCTTCCTCGGGGCGCCGTCGACGGCCGGCGCGGCCGGCGCCGTCTACCTCGTGGCCAACGGCTACGACGACATCGAGTGATCGGCGCGCGCCGCGTGCTAAGCACAGCGAGCCAGGAGAAGTGATGGGTGTGCTGAAGACGATCCTCGTGGGGCGGCCGAACGGCGTGCGCGCGAAGCTGCGCGGCCTGGTCGGCGGCGGCTCGTCGCCCGCGGCCTCGTCCAGGCCGGCGTCGTCCCCGCCGCCGCAGAAGTACGAGCCCGCCGAGAAGGCCCTCGGCCTGCGCCGCGAGCCCCCGCGCGACGTGACGCCGCCCGACGGCTACGAGGTCGTGCTCCACAAGGACGCGCTCGACCCCGGCCGCATCATCGAGATCATCATCGGCGGCACGGCGATCGCCGTCGGCAACGTCGGCGGCACCTACTACGCGGTGAGCAACGCCTGCGCGCACGCCGACGGCCCCCTCGGCGAGGGCTCGCTCGAGGGGCACGTCGTCACCTGCCCGTACCACGGCTGGCAGTACGACCTGCGCGACGGCAGCTGCAAGACGAACCCGCACGCCAAGGTCGCGACGTACCCGGTGCAGATCGTGGGGGACGCGGTCTGTGTGAGGCTCTGAGGAGGCTTCGGGCTTCAGGCTCCGGGCTTCGGGTCGGGCTCAGTGCCTTCGACGCGGTCGGCGGAGATCCGTGGCCGGGGCCTCTTCGACGAGGGGGCTTCGTGGGGGCGGGCGTCTCGCCCGCCCCGCGGAGGCTTCGGAAAGACAGGCCCGAAGCCTGAAGTCCGAAGCCTGAAGCCCGCCTTTCATACGATCGCCAGCCCCTCGTCGCGCAGGAACTGCCCCAGCGTCTTCTTGCGGAGCGTGCGGAGCGCGCGCGTGGAGAGCTTCAACGTGACGTGCTTGCCCTCCTCCTCCCACCACACCCGACGGGTCTGGAGGTTGGGGTACTGGCGGGTCTTGGTCTTGATGTTGGAGTGCGAGACCCGGTGGGCGACGTTGGAGCGCTTGCCGGTCAGGTCACAGATGCGGGACATGGGGAACCTCGAATCGGAAATGGCCAGCCGCGCTATCGCGGTCGCCGCCACGCCGCAAGCGGCGGCGATGCCTCCGGGGCTCGCGCTTGCCAAGCGGGCGGTCGCTTGCGAGACTTCGCGCGCATGCGCACCTCCAGCGCGATCCAGGTCATCCTCGTCGGGCTCGTCCTCCTCGTGCTGGCCGTCCCCGAGGGGCTCCTGCCGGGCTTCCTCCTCCGCCTCGGCCTCGACGAGCGGCGGGCCGAGCTCTACGGCGCGTGGGCGGCGACGGGCTGCGCCGCCCTCGGGTTCGTCCTCCTCGTGGCCGGGCTCTTCCAGTACTTCACGAGCCGCCAGACCGACGAGTTCTTCCACCCCTACCGCGAGGCGCTCACCGGGCTCGCCGCCGAGTACGGGCAGGGGATCGACTCCGACCCCTCCCGCGGGCTCCTCTTCTCCGCGATCCGCGACGGCCAGCGCATCGACGTGTGTGTCTCGCCGCGCCGGAGCGAGCTCTGGGTCACGAGCCCCGTCGTCGCCCGCCAGCCGCTCGCGTGGGTGCGCTCGGACGCGCCCCAGGCGGCCCCGTGGCGCGAGTTCAAGATCGTCGGCAGCGGCCGGCTCTGGGACCTGCGCGCGGAGCTCCCGGCCCTCGCCCGCGCGCTGCTCGAGGACGCGAGCCTCACCGACGTGATCGACGCGTTCTTCGGCACGCCCGAGGGCGACCAGATCTTGCACCGGCGAGAGGGCCTCGAGCTGCACGCCCGCCTCGCCCCGCCCGCCCGGCTCGAGAAGCAGGTGCGCAACGCGCTCGACATCGCCTACCGGGTCCGCCGGGCCAACGGGTGAGCGCCCGCTACACGCGTTTCCCGGTCAGCGACGCCGGCGGCATGGCGGTGCACCTCCCGATCGCCGACCTCGGTCCCGGGCCGCCGCGCATGGCGGTGGTGGCCGGCATCCACGGCGACGAGCCGTCGCCGCTGCTCCTCGTGGACCGCTTCGTCGCCGCGCTCGACGGGCACGCGCTCACGGGCGGGATCCGCGTCCTCGCGGCGGCGAACCCGCCCGCGCTGATGCAACGCACGCGCTGGAGCAACTGGGACGACGAGGACATGAACCGCGTCGGCGACGGCGGGGGCGAGCCCGCGCTCACGCGTCGCCTCGCCGCGGCCGTCTGCGACGCCGTCGCCGGCTGCCGGCTGTGCGTCAACCTGCACAACTTCGTGATGCGCACGCCGCTCCTCGCGATCGATCCGCCCGGGCTCCAGGGCGAGCGCCGCGCGCGCCACGAACGCTACCTCGAGGCGCTCGATCCCCACGTCGTCTGGGTCTTCGGCGACGCGCCCGAGGACGTGCGCGTGTTCTCGTCGAGCCTCGACGCGGCGCTGGAGCGTCGCGGGGTCGACGCGCTCGCCGTCGAGATGTCCGACCTCCCCGAGCTCGACGAGCCGCTGCTCGCCCGCGCCATCGCGGGGCTGATGCGGCTCGCCGCCGTCGCGGGCTGCCTCGAGGCCACGGAGCGGCCGCTGAAGCGTACGACCGTGCGCGTGCGGCGGCGCCTCTTGCGCGCGCCGGGCGCGGGCGTGTTCGAGCCCGTCGCGCCGCTGGGCGCAAAGGTCGACGCGGACGACGTCGTGGGCGAGCTCATCCCGCTGGAGCGCCCGGGGGACCGCGTCCAGGTCCGCGCGCCGGCGGGGGGGTGGCTGATTCAGCGACTCGGGCGACGCTTCGTGAGGCCGGGCGACATGATCGCGGCCGTCGGGCTGCCGCCGGAGTAGGCGCGGGTCAGATCGAGAAGTCGATGATGGCGACCCCGCGATCGTCCCGCTTCTCCTGCTCGAGCTCTTCCTTCCGGTAGGAAGGCGCCTGCTCGGGCACCTGGATGTGGAGCGGGACCTGCGACTCCCGGTGGCGGATCTGCTGCTGCTTGATGCGCTCGATGATGAAGGCGTCGAGCATGCGGTCCTCCGGGTAGAGAACGGGACACTCCGAATATAGCATCGGCAGGAAGTGCGGCAACATCGACGTTTTCGTGGGTTGGCCCATTCGAAATCGAAGCTGTTCGGGGCCGGATCATGGGGGTTGTCCCTGCCGCGTTCGGGAGCGCATCTCGCGGATGGCCCGGGCGAGGCCCTCGTAGAGGGGCCGGTCGTCGTCGGCGAGCACGGCGCGGTGGGCGTCCTCGGTCGCGCGGTCGTCCCGCGCGGCGGGGCCCGTGAGCGCGTCCGGGCCCCCGGCGGCCGCACGGCGGAGCGACTCGAGCGCCAGCGGGAGCAGCAGCGCGCGCGCCTCCGCCTCGGGCACGCCGGCGCCCGCGAGCGTGTCCGCCGCGCGGAGGAAGAGCGCGCCGAGGTGGCCGGAGGCGAGGCTCGCCGCGGCGTGGTAGCGCCGCGTGTCGCCGGGGACTTCGAACGCGCGCATGCCGAGCGCGCCGGCGACGCGGCGGGCGACCGCGACGGCGCCCGGCGTGCCGGCGACGCGCGCGCCGACCCCGGCGAGCGCCGGGACACCCACCCCGGGGCCCGGAAACGTCATCAGCGGGTGAAGGACGCCGCGCTCCGGGCGATCGCCGAGCGCCTCGGGCCCGAGCGCGCCGGACGCGTGGAGGGCGACCGCCTCCCGTGGGAGGCGCGCCGCGACCTCGCCGATCGCGCCGTCGCGGACGGCGAGCCAGTAGGCGTCGGCCGACGGGATCGGCTCGCCGCGCGACCACCCGACCGCGTCGACGCCCGCCTCCGGCAGGAGCCGCAACATCGAACGACCGAGACGACCCCGGCCGAGGATCGCCAGACGTAGGGGATCTGCCATCCGGCGCTCGCCTGTAGCCCGAAGCCCGTAGCCAGCCACGGACCGGCGCGCGATTACAATCGCCGGATGCAGAAACGGACGATCCAGCGCGTGCTCGTGGGGTGCCCGGGCGAGGTCGGCGCGAGCATCGTGCGCTCGGTCGAGTCCGCCGGGATGGAGGCCGTCGCCGCCTTCGACGACCGCGGGGCCGACGCCGCGTTCCTCGACGAGGCGGCCTACGCGGTGCACGTCACGGGCGACGCCCCCTGGCGCGACGGCATGCGCATCGTCAGCGCCGCGCTCGACTCCGGGGCCGACGCCGTCCACCCGGGCGTCGCCGGGCTCGCCCGCGACCCGACGTTCGCGCGGATGGTCGCGAACGTGGGGCTCGCGTGGATCGGCCCGCTCGCCCAGCAGATGGAGGACGCGGGCGACCTCGACGCGCTCCGGCGCCGCGGGCGCGACCTCGGGATCGAGCCCGTCCCCCACAGCCCCGCGCTGACCGACGTGGCCGACATCGAGCGCTGGACCTCGCACTTCGGCTCGCCGATCTGGGTGCGCTGCGCCACGCGCGGCGGCCCCCGGGGCGGGCTCGCCCGCTCGGTGGACGAGGCGCGCCGCCTCGCCGCCCGGCTCGCGCCGCACCCGGTGATGGTGGAGCGGGCGATCCTGCCCGCGCGCCACGTCGTCGCCATCGTGCTCGGCGACGGGCAGGGGAACGCGCTCTACGTCGGCGACCACGACCGCTCGTTGGTCGACGCGCGCGGGATCGTGCGCATGCGCGAGTGTCCGTCGCCGGGGTTCGAGCCCGAGGCGCGCGCCCGCCTCGGCGACGCCGCCGCGCGCCTCGCGGAGGAGCTCAAGTACGTCGGCGTCGGCGGCGTCGAGTTCCTCGTCGGCGCCGACGGCCACGCCTGGCTGCACGACCTCGACCCCGGGCTGCCCCCCGGCTACCGCGTCCACGACGCCGCGTACGGGATCGACCTCGTCACCGCGCAGATCGAGCTCGCCGGCGGCCAGACGCTCGGGTGGTCGCAGGAAGAGCTGCGCCCCGAGCGCCACGCGATCGAGGTGGTGATCGTCGGCGAGGCCCCCGGCGAGATCGGCGACCTCGTGCTCCCCGACGGGATCGACGTGACGACGGCGCTGGTGCCGGGCGCCGCGTTCGACCCCGCGCGCGACCCCGTGCTCGCCCGCCTGCGCGCGGACGGCCCGACCCGCCACGCCGCGATCGTGCGCCTGCAGGCCGCGCTCCGCGAGGTGCGGATCGAGGGCGTCCCCCACGACACCGACCGCCTGCTCGCGCTGCTCGGCGACCCCGACACGTGGGAGGGGCGCGTGCACACGGGGTCCTGGCTGCGTGGCCTCTGATAGAATCGCGGCGCCGTGAGCGAGTCCCTCGAAGAGATCTGTCAGATCGAGCTGCCGACCGGGGAAGAGGTGGGCGTGGTCCGACGCCGGTTCTCCGGCGGCCCCGGTCCCCACGTCGCCATCGTCGCCGCCGTCCGGGGCGACACGCCCGAGGGCACCCGCGTCGCCCACGCGGTCGCGCGGCACCTGCGCGCCAACCACGAGCGCCTCACGGGCACGGTCGACGTCTACCCCTGCGTCAACCCGCTCGCCGCCCACCACGGCGCCCGGAACTGGCCCGGCTTCGACCTCGACCTGAACCGCCGCTTCCCCGGCCGTCCCGACGGGCACGCGCCGGACCGCGTGGCCTACGCGATGATCCAGGCGCTGCGGCACGCGGATCAGGTGGTGGAGCTGCGCGGCGCCCACCCGGCGTTCCGCGAGGAGACGCAGGCGCACGTCCGCGCCGACAGCGCCGTGGCCATCGAGCGCGCGATGCACGCGAACGTGCGGGTCGTGTGGAAGCGGGGCAGCGACATCGAGGGCACCGGCACGCTCGCGTCGCAGATCCCCGGGATGATCTGCCTCGAGGGCGGGCGCGGCAACCGCCTGACGGAGGGCGTCGGCAACGAGCTGTGCGACGGCGTGCTGAACCTGCTCGTCGTGCTCAAGGTGCTCCCGGAGGACAACCTCCCGTTCCACTGGGCCGCCATCCAGCGGCCCTTCGTCGCGACCGACGACGACGTCGTGCGCGTGCGCGCCACGCGCGGCGGCCTGTTTTTGCCGCTCGGGAAGGCCTGGGCCGAGGTGCAGGCGGGCGACCCGCTCGGCGAGGTGGTCGACCCCATCGGCGGCGAGGCCCGCGAGGCCGTCGTCGCCCCCATCGCCGGCCGCGTGCTCGCCCTGCGCGAGCAGCCCGTCGTCTACCCGGGCAGCCTCGTGGCGCGGATCGTGGGGGCCCCGTGAGCGTGATCTTCCGGCTGGAGGCGCCGTATCGGGGCGAGTACCTGCTTCACCGCCTCACCTTCGGCGCCGGTCCGCCGGTCGCCGCCTTCGTCGCGGGGCTGCACGGCAACGAGGTCAACGGGATCCAGGCGCTCAACCTCGTCGCCGGCATGCTGCGCGTGCAGCGGCCGCGCGGGACGGTGCACCTGCTCCCGTGCGTCAACACGGTGGGCGCCGGCGAGGCCCGGAAGCGCTGGCCGTTCGACGACCGAGACATCCAGGCCGCCTTCCCGGGCGACGCCGAGGGCGCGGCGGTCGAGCGCATCGCCGCCGCCGTCATGGACGCGACCGAGGCGAGCACGTGCGTCGACGTGCAGTCGGGCTCCACCAGCGTCTGCGAGCTCCCGCACGCGCGCGTGCCGTACTCGGGCCGCGCGCTCGAGTGCGCCCGCATGATGTCGCTGCCGGTGACGTGGCGGCGAGCCGAGGGCCGCTACGAGGACGGGCTCGTCGGCGCGTGGCAGGACGCCGGCCGGACGGGCTTCCAGGTCCGCGGCGGCCGCGGCGCGTCGCTCGACATGGACGACGCCACGGTGCTCGCGCGCGGGCTCGTGCGGCTCCTCGCCGGGCTCGGCGTGCTCGGCGGCGCGGAGCCCCCCGGCCCCGCGATCGAGACGGACACGGTGCGGGACTACCGCTCCAGCGCGGGCGGCTTCTTCGTGCCCGAGGTGCGGACCGGCGAGCGCGTCGTCGCCAACAAGCTCCTCGGGCTTCTGCGCGCGCCGCTCGGCGGCGAGCCCATCGAGGAGGTGCGGGCCACGCGCGCCGGCGTCGTGCTGGCGGTGCGCGTGTACCCGATGGTGCACGCGCAGGAGCTCGTCGTCCGCGTCGCCGAAGAGCCGTCGTAGTGCTCTGGGTGGTGGCGGTCGCCCTCGCGGGCGGCCTCGTGGAGACGGGCGAGGTGGAGATCTCGGCGGCGCCGGCCGAGGCGGTCGACGCGGCGAAGGCGGCGCTCGACGCGCGGCGCTTCGACGAGGCGGCGGCGGCCTACGGGGCGCTCGCGGAGGCGGGCGGGGGCGTGCCGGCGCGCGTCGCGCAGGCCGTGGCGCTCTACGAGGCCGGCGAGATGCAGGCCGCGCGCAAGGCGGCCGAGCAGGCGCTCGCGAAGGAGCCGGCCAACGTGCCGGCCATGAACGTGCTCGGGCTCGCGATGGTCGACGGCGGCGACGTCGCCGGCGGGCTCGCGAAGCTCGAGGAGGCCGCGAAGAAGGCCACGGGCGAGTGGAAGGCGCGGGTGCTCGTCAACGTCGGGCTCGCCCGCTACGACCGCGGCGACGCGGCGGGCGCGAAGGCGGCGCTCGACGAGGCGCGCGGGCTCGCGACGGGGTCGCTCGCGCAGTCCGTGATCGACGCGCAGACCACGGTGGCGGGACTGTCCGGCAACGACGCGGGCGTGGGGAAGTCGCTCGGGCGAGGGGACCTCGTCGGCGCGAAGGCCGCGGCGAAGCAGCTGGAGGACGCCGCGCGCACCCGGCGCGACCGCATCGCCGCCGCCATCACCACCGCGGCGGTCGAGCGCGCGGAGGGGCGGCTCGACGCGGCGGCGAAGCGGCTCGAGCAGGCCACGAAAGAGGCCCGCGAGGCCGGGCTCGTGCGCGAGGCCGCGGTGGCGCTCGGGAACCTCGGGCTGGTGCAGTCGCTCGGGGGGCGCCTGCCGCTCGCGGCGGACACGTTGCGCGCGGGCGTGAAGCTCGCGAGCGAGGGCGGCTACAAGGTGGTCGAGGTCGATCTGCGCTGCGAGCTCGGCATCGTGCTGGTGCACCTCGGCGAGCTCGACGCGGCCGAGGCCGAGCAGCGCGCGGCGGGCGCGCTCCTCGCCGGCATGACGTACGCGCAGGGGGTCGCCCGGCAGGCCGAGCTCGGCGGCGACGTGGCCGCGGCCCGGGGGGACTTGCCCACGGCCGAGAAGGCGCTGTCCGCCGCGGTCTCGCACCACGAGAAGCTCGGGCGCCCGATGGACGCCGCGCGCGCGGCGACGTCGCTGGCGGCGGCGTTCGAGCCGACCGATCCCGCGAAGGCCCGCGTCTGGGGCGGCCGCGCGGAGGGCCTGTTCGCGAAGGCGGGCGAGGCGCTCGGCCCGGCCCACGTCGCGATGGCGCTCGCGCTCGCGGACGCCCGCGCGGGCAAGAACGACCTCGCGCTGCAGGGGTTCGCCCGCGCGGCGGAGCTCGCCGGGAAGGTGGGCGGCGAGCGCGCGCAGACCGTCGCCCGCATCGCGCGCGACAACGCGGCGGCGCTGCTCGCGGCGGCGGGGACGGAGGTGCCCGAGGGCTCGGATCTGGGCCCCCTCGTCGAGCGTCAGAAGAAGCTCGACGCGGCGATGGCGGCCTTCGACGCCGGGCTGGTCGCCTACAACCAGCGGAAGTGGGACGAGGCGCGCGGGCGCTTCCAGGAGGCGCGCGCGGGCTTCGAGAAGGTGAGCGAGCCCGAGTACGCGCTGCGGGCGCGGCGCGCGGCGGCGTGGGCCGTCTACAACCAGACCGCGGCGCTGCCCGCGGCGAAGGCCTACCCGACGTGGCAGCAGCTCGTCGAGGAGACCGCGAAGCTCGACGAGCCCGAGCTCTTCACGCGCACCTACGCGGCCTCGGCGCTCGCCGCGCACCAGCTGGGGCAGGGCGATCCCGGCGCGCGCCTCGTCGAGTGCGCGAAGAACGGCGAGCGCCTCGGCCTGCGCGACGTCGCCGCGCGTTGCCACGGGGCCATCGCCGAGCGCGAGGGCGACCTCGACGAGCGCGCGAAGCACGCCCGCGCCGCGCACGCGCTGGCCCCCGCCGACGCGGCCGCCGTGTACGCCTGCTACGCCGTGGCGGTCGACGCCTACAACGCCGGCCGCAACGAGCTCGCCGTCGAGATGGCGACGCTCGCGAAGCCGAACGCGGGGCAGCTGAAGGGGGCCGTCGACGAGGTGTTGAAGGCGGCGGGGGGCTAGAGCACCGGCACGCCCGCCGTCCGCGGCCCGCGCGGGAACGCCGCGTCGATCCGCGCGACCTCCTCGGGCGACAAGACGAGATCGAGCGCCCCCGCGTTCTCCTCGACGTGCGCCGGCTTCGACGCCTTCGGGATCGTGAACGTCCCGGGCTCGCGCACGAGGAACGCGAGCGCGACCTGCCGCGGCGTGGCCCCGCGCGCGGCGGCGACGTCGGCGAGCACGCGGCCGCCGGCGCTCCCGGGCGAGGGGAAGTCGCCCGAGCCGAAGGGGCTGTACCCCACGACGGCGACGCCCGCGCGCCGGCAGGCCGGGAGGACGGCGTGCTCGATGGCGCGCTCGCCGAGGTGGTACAGCACCTGGTCGCAGGCGACGCCGCCGGGCGTGCGGGCGAGCCAGCCCTCGTCGAAGTTGCTGACGCCCCAGGCGCGGATCTTCCCGTCGCGGACGAGCTGCTCGAAGGCCGCGACCGTGTCCTCCAGCGGGTGCTCGCCCTCCCAGTGCAGGAGGTAGAGGTCGAGGCGATCGGTGCGGAGGCGCCGGAGCGAGCGCTCGCACGCGGCGACCGTGCCGGCGCGCGACGCGTTCTGCGGGAGGACCTTGCTGACGAGGAACACGTCGTCCCGCCGGCCGGCGAGGGCCTCGCCGACGATCTCCTCGACGCGGCCATTCCCGTAGAGCTCGGCCGTGTCGACGTGCGTGAGGCCGAGGTCGAGGCCCCGGCGCAGGGCGGCGATCGCCTCGCGGCGGTCGTCGCGCTCCATGTTCCAGGTGCCCTGCCCGATGACGGGCACGGCGACGCCGGCGAGGGGGCGGTTCATCCGCTCCGTGTATGCCCGAACCCCCCTCCGGGGCAGGGGGGCGCCCGGATAGAGGGGCGCCCATGCGTATCCGAAAGCTCGCCCAGGCCCTCGACAGCGAGCCCGAGGCCGTGCTGCGGCTGCTCGCCGAGCTCGGGCACGGCCGGTACACCGACGCCGAGCAGCAGGTCCCCGCCGACGTCGAGGCGCAGGTGCGGCGCCACGCGCGCAACCTGCCGAAGGCGTCGCCGAAGGTCCCGCAGAAGGCGATCGTCCGTCAGTCCGCGGAGACGGACCCGGAGCTGGCGCTGCTCTCCCGCGAGCTCGCCGGCGTGCGGCCGCTCGGCGCCGCGCCCCCGCGCGTGTCGCGCTCGTCGATGGAGGTCCGGCAGAACGCGCGCACCCTCCCCGAGCCCGGACGCCCGCCGCCCGACCCCGCCGAGCAGCTCCGGAAGCTCGAGGCGCAGGTGGCCTCGCTCCGCGCGAAGCTCGAGTCCGTCGAGGCGATCCGCAGCGGGCTGCAGAGCGAGCGCGACGAGCTCGCCGAGCGGCTCGACGAGGCGGAGGCCCGGGTCGCGACGCTGCTCCGCCGCGAGCGCGCGAAGCCGGCGTCGTTGCGCGAGGTGTTCGAGCGGCGCGGGCTCCGGGGCGAGGACGAGGTCGCCCTCGCGCTGCGCCTCCTCATCGAGGCGAGGCGGGACCGCGAGCTGTTGCCCCACCTCGTCGTGCCCGACCCGGAGGCGCTCGAGGAGGTGCTCTGGAGCCGCCTCACGCTCGTGGGCGAGGGGGAGGAGGCGCCCGCCGGGCTGCTCCCCGTCCGCGTGCCGCCGGAGCGCAGCGAGGGGCTCAAGAGCCCGCGCGTGCGCGCGGCGATGGTGCGCTTCTCCAGCGTGTGCCTCGTCAACGACACGCGTCGCGTGCTGATCGTGGGCGGGCTGCCCGCGTACCACCGCGCCCTCCGCGAGGGGGTGGACCCGCGCATCGAGCTGCGGCTCGTGCCGTACTCCCGCCGCGCGACCATCCCCGAGCCCGGCGACGCCGACCGCGTCTTCGTCTGGGCCCCCGCCGACCCGGGGCTCGCCGCCCGCTGGCCCAACGCGACGGTCGTGAGCCAGCGCGACCTCGTTGCGCTGCTCGACGCGGCGGCGGCGGCGATCGAGAAGCGTTAGGCGTACCCGCGCTCGCGGAACCAGGCCCACGCGTCGCGCGCCGCCTGCTCCACGGGTGTCGCCGGCATCCCGAGCTCGCGACGCGCGCGCGAGGGGTCGAAGTAGTGCGGCAGGAACCCCATGCGGATGGAGGCGGGGTTGATCTCGCCCTCCGGGAGGGGCGTGACCGCCCACGCCGCCGCCATCCCCGCCCAGCGCGGCACCTCGCCGATCGGGGCCCGCCCGCCGGTCGCGCGGGCGAAGGTGGTCCACGCCTCGCGGTAGGTCAGGTTCTCGTTGCCGAGGATCCACGCGCGCCCGCGTGGCCCGTCCGCGGCGGCGATCAGGCCGGCGACGACGTCGGCGACGTGCACGAAGTTGTTGCCCCCCGCCGGCGCGAAGAGCGCCTTGCCCCGGGCCACCTCGATCAGCATCTTCCCGCTCGAGGGGCGCCAGTCCCAGGGCCCGATCATGAAGGTGGGGTGCACGATCACGTGGTCGACGCCGCTCTCGCGCACGACGCGGTCGGCCGCGCGCTTGGTGTCGACGTAGGGGACGCCCTCCTCGTGGGGCTGCGGGGCGCAGTCCTCGTCCGCCGGCTGCGCCCGCGTGCGCATCCCGAGCGCGTCGACGCTGGAGACGTGGACGAGGCGCTGCCCGGGCGCGATCGCCGCGCACGCCGCGCGGGTGCCCTCCACGTTGACGCGCTCCATCTCGGCGCGTCGCCCGTACCCGATCCACACCATCGCCGCGCTGTGCACGACGACGTCCGCGCCCTCGAAGCAGCGTCGCAGCGCGCTCGCGTCGGCGAGGTCGCCCTCGACGCGCTCGGCGTCGATCCCGTCGAGCTCCTTGCGGCTCGCGCCGCGCACGAGCAGGCGCACGTGCTCCCCTCGCTCGACCAGCGCGCGGGCGAGGTTGTTGCCCAAGAGCCCGGTCGCGCCGGTGATCGCCCAGGTCCGCGGCATGCGCCTCCGCGCTACATTGCGCGCGCCGGGAGTATCTGGATGGGGCTGTTCTCGGAAGGCCGCAAGTCGCTGACCGCCTGGGCGTACCACGTCGGCCCCGCGCGCATGTACCAGCCGGCCTACCGCTTCATCGCGGCCGACGTCGGGCTCGAGCAGGGCGCCTGGCTCGACATCGGCTCGGGCCCCGGCTGGCTCTGCATCCACGCCGCCGCGGGCCGCCCGGAGCTGGACGTCGTCGGCATCGACACGTCCGAGACCATGCTCGAGCTCGCCAACGCCAACAAGCAGGGCCGGCTCAACGTCACGTTCCGCAAGATGGACGCGGCGCGCATCGTCTACCCCGAGCACACCTTCGACGTCGTCACCGCGGTCCAGTCGGCCCACCACTGGCAGGACCCCGCCGCCATCCTCGCCGAGGCCTGGCGCGTGCTCGTGCCCGGCGGGAAGCTCTACGTCTACGAGGCCGATCCCGACGGGGAGATCCCCGAGGGCTGGGTGGAGCGGAAGGCCGGCTGGCCGCCGGATTCGGTGCTGCGGCGCCGCTGGCGGAAGTACGGGATGGACGATGCGCGGTGGGGCGCGTTGAAGGCGCAGGTGGAGGCTTCGCCGTTCGGACACGACGTCCGCGACGAGCGCCACGGCTTCTACCGCCGGCTGGTGTGTACGCGCTGATCGCCGGCTGCGCGGCGCCGCTCGTCGACGAGGCGGTGCTGGGCGCGGACGTCCCCGCGACGTTCACCGCGGGCGGCCCCGGCGCGAAGCTCGGCGCCACCGTGGCGTGGAGCGGGGCGTCGTGGGTCGCGACCGCGCCCGGCGCCCGCGAGGTCTGGCGAGACGGCGACGCGACGGACGCCGCCGCCGCGACCGCGGGTTGGCTCGATGGGGAGGTCGTGCTCGTGGACGCCGAAGGGACGGCGCGCATCGGCGACACCGTGCTGGCGGAGGTGCCCGGCGCCCGCGCGTGGGCGATCGGCCCGCCCGGCGTCGCCGCCGCGACCGAGGACCGGATCGTCTACGGCGACGTCGCCGTCGAGGTGTCCGGCGTGTCCGCCCTCGCGTGGGGCACCGACCGGCTCCTCGCGAT
>JBMOQZ010000202.1:0-16106 GCA_049322475.1 Myxococcota bacterium
CGCTCGTCTGGGTCCCCGCGGGCGACGGGCTCCTCGGGTGGCCCGCGCTCCTCGCCGCGGTCGCGCTCGTCGCCGTCCGCCGCGACCCCCTGTCGCTCGTCGTGGTCGGCGTCACGCTGGTGCTCGCCGCGAAGCAACACGTCGCCGCCCGCGTGCTCCCCGCGGCGCTCGACGTGGTGCCGCGCCTCGTCGTCACCGGGGTGCTCGCCGCGGGGGCGGCCGCCACCGCCTCGCGCGGGCGAGGCCCCGCCGTCGGCCACGCGATCGCCGGGGCGATCGTCGCGGCGCGCCTCGTCGGGGTCCTCGCCTCGCCGACGGTCGCCGGCGCGGAGCGCGTCGCCGCGCTCCCGCTCGTCTACACGCGCCTGCTCGCCGACCCCGCGAGCCTGCCCGCGCTGGTCGTGGCCGCGCCGGAGCGGGACGAGGCCGCGCTCGCGCTCGGCTGGGAGGCGGCGCTGGACCTGGGTTGGCGTCCCCGCCGCGCCGACGGCGTCGTGCTCGACGTCGCGCGGGCGCTGGAGGCGCGCGGGCGGGGCGGGGAGGCGCGCCGGCTCCTCGCGCGGCACCCCCGCGAGGGCGAGGTGGACGGCCTCCTCGCGCTCTACGAGCGCACGCAGGGCGAGCCCGTGCGGTGGCGAGGCGGCCACGTCGGCGCCACGCTCCCGATCGAGCCCGGCCCCGAGTTCCCCGTGCCCGGCTACGCGGCGGTCGAGCTCACCACGGACGTCCCGCTCGCGCACCTCCGCCTCGCCGGCGAGGGCTGGTCCGACACGCCCGAGCCCGTCACGCTCCAGGTGTCGCTCGACGGCGCGCCGGCGATCCGCTGGGCGCTCCCCGGCGCCCTCGACCTCGGCCCGGTCGAGGCCGGCCCCCACCGGATCGCGCTCCGCTTCGGCGGCGACCGCGTCGGCCCCATCGCCGGGCGCGGCGCGCGCGTGACGCGGGTGTGGGGCGAGCCGGCGGTCGAGGCGCCGTAGCTCGCTACGACCAGGCCGGGTCGGGCGCCGCTGCCTCGCCCAGCGTCGCGCGCACGGTCTCCGCGACCTTCGGCTTCAGCGCGCCCACGAAGAGGAGCCAGCGGAGCGCGTCGACCAGCGTGTCGCGGGTCGCCCGGAACGTCGCCCCCAGCTCGGACCGCGCGCGTGTGGCGTCGTAGGCGAGATGCCCCCCGTCGAGATCGTCGACCGCCTCCCGGGTGGAGGGCGGGTCCGTGCCTTCCCGGGCCGCCTTCGCCTCGCCGAGCCCGACGAGGACGCGCAGGAGGAAGGCCGGCGGCCGGAACACGAGGGGCTTCACCCCCGCGAGCTCGCCCAGGAGCTCCGCGGTGCGCCGCGGCGTACACACCTCGCCGGTCAGGAGGTAGCGCTCGCCGGCGCGCCCGCGCTCGAGCGCGAGCAGGTGCCCGGACGCGACGTCCCGGACGTCGGTGAAGCAGAGGGCGAGGAAGCTCGGGTCCCCCTGCAGGAGCCCGACCAGCGCGCGCGTCGCGGGGGTGAGGCGCCAGTCCCGCGGCCCGAGCACTCCGCTCGGGTTGACCACCACGACCTCGGGTCCGCCCGCCGCCTCGAGCGCGAGCCGCTCCTGGGCCAGCTTGGCGGCGACGTACGCGCTGCGGGGCGACTGGACGGTCGCGCGCTCGTCGAGGGGGCGCGCGGGGTCCTTCGCGAAGCCGATCGTGGCGCCGGTGCTCGTCACCACCACCCGCCGCGCCCCCACCGCCCGCGCCGCGTCGAGCACGTTGCGCGTACCTTCGACGGCGGGCCGCATCATCTCGTCGGGCGTGCGCGCGAGGTTCCGATGGACCGCACCGACGTGGATCACCGCCTCGACGCCCTCGGCGGCGCGCCGAACCGTGACCGCGTCGAGCAGGTCGCCCTCCCGCACCTCGCAGTGCGCGCCCGCGAGCGCGCGACGGTCGGCCGCCGGCCGGACGAACGCGACGGCGGTGTGGCCCGCGGCCACGGCGGCGCGGACGACGTGGTTGCCGACGTGCCCCGAGGCGCCGGTCACGAGGATGCGCATGGATCCCTCCGCAACGTGCGCGCCCGTATCGCGACGCGGCCCGGGAGACCCCGCCCGGGTCGGCCGATGGGCGCATCCGTGCCGTACACTGCCCCGGTGCTCCTCCTCCTCGCCTGCGCTCCCGACGCCCCGGCGCCCGAGCCCGCGACCTGCCCAGCGGCCCCCGCGCTCCCGACTGGCTGCGGCGACCTCGACTGCGACGGCGTCGCCGACCTCGTCTTCGCGCAGACCGAGGACGCCGCGGGCGCCTACGCGACGACCTCGTCGGTCCTGCTCGGCCCCGACTTCACGACCGCGATCCCGCTGGCGACGCTCGGCGCCGTCGACGTCGCCGTCGCCGACCTCGACGGGGACGACCGGCCCGACCTCGTGTTCGCGAACGCGTCCGACGGCGAGGCCCGCGCCGTCGACTCGTACGTCTACTGGAACGGCCCCGAGGGCTTCGACCGCCGCACCGACCTCCCCACCGTCGGCGCGAGCGACGTCGAGATCGCCGACGTGGACGGCGACGGCCACCTCGATCTGGCGTTCGCCAACCGCTACGACGGTGGCTCCGCCGCGGACGCCGACAGCTACCGCGTGGACGTCTGGATCTACCTCGGCGGCGACGACGGCTACGCGCCGGACCGCCGCCTCGCCGTCCCCGGGTTCGGCGCGTCCCAGGTGGCCGTCGCGGGAGGCGACCTCGCCGTCGCCGCCGGCACGTTCTGGACCGACACGTCCTGGGTGTACACGGGCGGGCCCGACGGGTGGTCCGCGCCCCCGATCGAGCTCCCCACGCTCGCGCCCGAGGGGGTGCTCGCGCGCGACCTCGACCACGACGGCCGGACCGACCTCGTGTTCGCCAACTTCTACGACGACCTCGTGCTCGACGTGGGCTCGGTGGTCTACTGGGGCGGCGACGACGGCTACGCGGAGGCGACCGAGTTCCCCACTCACGGCGCCGACGACCTCGTCACCGCCGACCTCGACGGCGACGGCTGCGAGGAGCTGATCGTCGCCAACGCGATGGAGGGCGGCTTCGGCGAGCTCGACTTCGAGGTGGCGTCCGCGGCGTGGACCTTCCCGGACCGCGTCGCGACGCCCGGCCGCACGTTCCTCACCGTCTCCGCCGCGGCCGTGGCGGCGGGCGACCTCGACGGCGACGGACAGGTCGACCTCGTGTTCGCCAACCGCTACGACGCCGCCGGCGAGAGCGCGACCGCGACCTCGTACGTCTACCGGGGCCCCGACTTCGACGTCGCGGAGGCGCTCGCGGTCCGGGCCGCGGCGGGGGTGGCGATCGCGGCGCCGTGAGTGGCCTCCTGCGACGGCTGCGCCACGCTCACGCTGGACGGCGAGCCGGCGGGGACCACCTGCGGCTGACCAGCTCGGCGACGCAACCGATGCGCAGCGCCTCCTCCTCCGCCAGCGCGTCGCGCAGCTCGTCGAGCTCCGGCGCGTCGGCCGACGCGGGCAGCGTGGCGCGCGCCTCCGCGAGCGCGGCGATCTGGGCGAGCAGGACGTCCTCCACCCCCCAAAGCTTGCCGCCGGATTGACGTGTGGCAACCTGCCCTTACCTCGACCGGATGGATCGGCCCGTCTGTCTCGTCACCGGCGCGAACGCCGGCCTCGGGCGCGCGATTGCGACCGGCCTCGCGCGCCGAAACGCCCACGTGGTGATGGTCTGTCGCGACCGCCACCGCGGCGAGGCCGCCGTCGCCGAGGTCATGGCGGAGACCGGCAGCGACGCGCTCGAGCTGGTGGTGGCCGACGTTTCGCGCCTCGCCTCCGTGCGCGACCTCGCCGCCGAGGTCCGCCGCCGCCACCCGCGGCTCCACGTGCTGGTCCACGCCGCCGCGGTGTTCCACGCCGAGCGCATCCTCACCGAGGACGGCGTCGAGGCCATGCTCGCCACGCACCACCTCGGGCCCTTCCACCTCACCAACCTCTTGATCGACACGCTGCGGGCGAGCGCGCCGGCCCGCGTGCTCGTGGTCACGGGCTCGCCGACCTCGCCCGTGGACTTCGCCGATCCAAACGGCCTCCGCGAGTTCTCCGCCATCCGGCAGTACGGGGCGACGCGCACCTGCAACGTGCTCTACGCGTTGGAGCTCGCCCGCCGGCTCGCCGGCACGGGCGTCACCGCGGTCGCCTTCGACCCGGGCGCCGTCCGCTCGCGCGTCCGGGAGGCCACGTCGACGGTCGGGAAGTGGCTCGCCGGCATGCTCTCCCGCGCGCCCGACCGGGCCGCGGAGGCCGCGGTGCGCCTCTGCCTCGACGCCGACTTCGCCGGGGCCAACGGCGCGCTCTACCGCGGGACGAAGGAGGCGAAGGCCGACGCCTTCGCCCGCGATCTGCACCACCAGGCGCGGCTATGGGAGCTCTCCGAGCGCCTCGTCGCGGGGCGCGTGCACGTGCCCGGGAGCCTCGAGCCGGTGATCGCCTGACCGCTCGCTGAGATACCTCAGCGCCCGTGCCGAAGAAGCGCACCGTCCAGCTCGCGCCCGCCGCCGGGGCCGCCGCCGGCACCCTGCACGCCGTGGAGCCGCGGACGGAGGGCTTCCAGCTGCAGTACACCCACCCGAACGGACAGCTGTACCAGGGCGACAGCGCCGCGTGGCTCGCGTCCTTGCCCGAGGCGTCGGTCGACCTCGTGTTCGCCGATCCCCCCTACAACATCCGCAAGGCCGCCTGGGACGACTTCGAGAGCCAGGCGCACTACGTCGCCTGGTCGGTCGGCTGGATCGCGGCCGCCGCGCGGGCGCTCAAGCCGACGGGCTCGCTCTACGTCTGCGGCTTCTCGGAGATCCTCGCGGACCTGAAGCTCCCGGCCTCGCGACACTTCCGCGCGTGCCGGTGGCTCGTGTGGAGCTACCGCAACAAGGCGAACCTCGGCGACGACTGGGGGCGGTCGCACGAGAGCATCCTCCACCTCCGCAAGACGGACGCCTTCGCGCTGAACGTCGACGCCGTCCGCATCCCCTACGGCGACCACACGCTGAAGTACCCTTCCCACCCGCAGGCCCTCACGAGCCAGTACGGGCAGGGCCGCAAGCGCGAGGGCGCGTGGACGCCGAACCCGCTCGGCGCGAAACCGAAGGACGTGATCGAGATCCCCACGACCTGCAACGGGATGGGCGAGAAGACCCCGCACCCCACGCAGAAGCCGGAGGCGCTGCTGCGCAGGCTCGTCCTCGCCGCGTCCCGGCCCGGCGACCTCGTGATCGACCCCTTCTCCGGGTCGGGGACCACCGTGACGGTCGCCGAGCAGCTCGGCCGGCGCTGGGCCGGCTGCGAGCTCGACGCCACCTACAACACCTGGGCCGCCGCCCGCGTCGAGCGCGTCGTCCGGCGCGACGTCGCCGCGTGGATCGCGCTCGACCGCGGGACCGCGAAGCGCCGGGAGGGCATCCGCTGAGCCCGGGTCGGTTATCCGACCGGCATGCTCCTCCTCCTCGCCTGCACCCCCGAGGACGCCTCGCCGCCCGAGCCCGAAGCCGACACGCGGGTCGAATCCGCGCCGCTCGACGAGCCGGAGATCGGCCTGCAGCTTTCCATCGGGCCGGTCACCGTCCCGCCCGGCGGCGACCTCTACTGGTGCCGCATCACGCGCCTGCCCAACCCCGAGCCGCTGGACGTCGTCGCGCTCGAGCACGCCGCGAGCCAGAGCATGCACCACTTCAACGTGTGGGGCCTGCTCGTGGGCCCGGACGAGGAGATGGAGGGCCCCTGCGACGAGCTCTGGGGCGAGGTCAGCATGCAGGTGTCCTCGCCGCTCTACGCCTCGCAGGACCCGACGTTCTACGGCGAGTTCCCCGAGGGCGTCGCCGGCAGCCTGCCGCCGGACCAGCTCGTGCTGCTCGAGTACCACGTCATCAACACCGGCACGACCGACGTGTCCGCCGAGGCGACGCTGAACATCCACGCCGCCGAGCCCGGCTCGGTCGAAACCTACGCGAACGGCATCTACGGCTCGATCGACGACCTCGCGCTTCCCCCGCACGAGGAGAGCGTCTTCGCGGAGAAGTGCTTCGTGGACCACGACGTCGAGGTCTTCGTGCTCGGCTCGCACTTCCACGCGCGCGGCACGCGCTTCGAGATCTTCGGCCTCGACGACGCCGGCGAGGCCGGCGAGCTCCTCTACGTCAACGAGGACTGGTCGTCGCCCGAGCTGCTCATGCGCAGCGACGACCCCCTGCACGTCCCGGCCGGCGGCGGCTTCGAGTTCCGCTGCCACTACCGCAACGACGGCGACGAGACCGTCCTCGCCGGCGAGAGCGCCGACGAGGAGATGTGCATGATGGTGGCCATCTACTACCCGGACCGGGGCTTCCTGCGCTGCCGATCCGGCTAGGCCGGGCGCCGCCGCCTCGCCGCCAGCGCCGCCCCGGCGAGCCAGACGAGGCCCGCCGGCGACGCGCCGCCGTCGCAGCCGCAGCCGCCGGGCTCCTCGCCGTCGTCGTCCTGCTTCGGCGGCCGGTCGGTGTCCGCGCCGGTGTCGTCGCCGGCGGGGGACCCGGTGTCGTCGCCGCCGCCCTCGTCCACCGCGGCCGACCAGGTGTACTGGGCCCCGCGCTCGCCGATCCCGCCCATGGGCACGAACGCGACGTACACGTCGCCGGACGTCGCCAGCGGCAGCGTCACGGTCGCGGTCCCGTCCGCCGCGGCCCGGTCGGACGTGTGGACGAACCCGCCGGACCCGTCGGCGGCCGCCACGGTGATCGCCCAGTCGGCGTCGACGTCGTCGACGGTGGCGTCGCCGGCGAAGGCGAGCACGGCGTCGGCGCTTCCGGTGAAGTGGACGAAGGACTGCCCGTGCTCCTGCGGCGCGCCGCGCTCCGGGGCCTCGCCCGAGGCGGGGTAGGTCGAGACGGTGGGCGCGTAGTCGTCGGCCTCCCAGTAGCCGAGCGCCTCGAAGTAGCCGAGGGCCTCGAGCCAGACGTCGCCCTCCTCGAAGTCCATCGCCGCCGCGTGGGACGAGAAGCCGAGCACGGTGTCCTCGAAGGTGACCCCGTCGTTGGCGAGGGCGGCGTCGACGGCGTCGGCGACGCTGTCGCGGGCGCCGGCGGTCGCCCAGATCGCCTGGACCACGTCCTGCCCGTACGTCTCGGAGAGGTGGCGGTTGTACACCCAGTGCCCGTACTGGGAGAGCCCGGAGTACGAGTCCAGCGAGCGCCAGGGCGCGTCGAGGTAGTAGGAGAGGCTCCACATCCACACGTCGGGGTAGTCGTAGTCCTCGTAGGGCACCCACTCGGCCGAGGACTCCCAGTACCACCAGTCCGACTCCTCCCAGAACACGTCGTACGCGAATTGGGAGGCGTGGTTGAACTCGTGGGTGACGAGCGTCTCGGTCCACGGGTCGCCGTACTCGGCCCAGTCGGTGTTGAGGATGATGTAGGGGACGCCGCCGGTGCGCTCGACGTTGGTGTACCCGCCGGTGCCCGAGTCGGCGTCGGAGAAGTCGGCGATGAGCAGCGTGATCAGGCAGGTGTCCGTCTGGTCCGGCGCCTTCCACCCGAGCCGGTCGATCTGGAACTCCCAGGCGCGCTCGGCGGCCGCCGCGTACACGTCGACGAGCGCCTCGTCGACGACGCGGTTCTCGGCGTCCCAGGCGAGGTGGAAGTGCGCCGTGTCCAGCGTCTGGTCGAAGGTGCCGCGCAGCCCTTCGCCGTCCGCGAGCTCCTGCGGGTCGATGCACACCTCGGAGGCCGCGTAGGCCGGCCGCTCCTCGGCGAGGGGGGGAGGGTCGGCGGCGAGCTCGGCGAGGCGGAGCGGCGTGTCACAGAAGGGGACGAACGGGAGCGGCATGGGCGCAGGATACACCCCCGTGCCCGAAGGCCACGCCCGACGCGCGCGCGAACGGTCTTCTCCGTTCAAGTGCCGTCCCGCGCGGCCGATGCGTGGGACGTCCCAGAGGTCCCCGTGCAACCGCACGCACATCGAAGCTCCCAGGGGCCGCGCCTCGTCGAGGGCATGACGCGCGACGAAGCATGCGAGCGCTTCCGTCGCCGCATCGTCCTGCTCGCCCGTCGCGTCCACGAGCGGGCGGCGCCCCCCTGCCCGGTCCTGCCCGAGGACCTCTTCGCGTGCGGCGTGCTCGGGCTGCTCGAGGCCTTCGACCGCTACGACCCCGCCCACGGGGTGGAGTTCGGCAGCTTCGCCTCGTACCGCATCCTCGGCGAAATGCTCGACGCCATCCGCGCCGCCAGCGGTTCGACGCGCCGGCAGCGCAAGCTCTGCCGGGACCTCGAGAAGGCGGCCTCGCGCGCGAGGGAGCGGCTCGGGCGCGACCCCGGCCACCTCGACGTCGCCGCGGAGCTCGGCGTCGACGCCGAAGGGTACTGGCGCTTCCTGGGCACCATCGCGCCGCCGGACTTCGTGCCGCTCGACGGCGAGACCTCTCTGCCGCCGGAGGAGCCCGCCGCGCCGCGCCGCCTGCTCGTCGCCGACGCGCACGCCTCGCTGCGCGACGCTATCGCGCGCCTCCCCGAGCGCCAACGCGACGTGGTGCTGCTGTACTACGCGCAGGATCGCTCGCTCGCGGAGATCGGCCACACCCTCGCGGTGACCCCCTCGCGCGTGTGTCAGATCCTGACCGAGGCGCGGATCCGCCTGCGGAAGGTCATCGGCGAGGAGATCGACCCCGGGCTGTTCGCCGCGGGGCCGTGACGCCGATCACTCGCGGATCTCGAGCACGTCCTGGAACTTCAGGTCGGGAGAGGGGAAGGGGTTCAGCCGTCCGCGCGCGCCCTCGGCGATCCGCGTCGCGGCGACGGTGTCGAGGATCGCGTTGAGGTCGCGGTCCTCGGAGGTGTCGGCCGCGATGCGCGCGCGCATCTCCGCGTAGTGGAGCAGCGCGACGCGCCGCTCGCCGCTCGCCCGGGCGAGCTCCGCCGCGAGCCACGCCGACAACACGCGATGGTGCGGTGTCATGGGCAGGGGCGACGCCTCCGCGCGCTCGCGCTCCCGCGCGGCGACGTCGTGCTCGCCGAGCGAGGCGGCGAGCCACGCGGCCATCAGCCGGATGCCGGGGTCGTCGGACGGGATGCCGCGCAGCCGCGCGAGCGCGGCGGCGGGGTCCTTCTCGTCGAGCTGCAGGCGCATCGCGTCCACGTACGCGGCGAGCACCGCGTCGGGCGGCTCGTCGAACGCGATCCCGCCGATCGGCGCCCGGTCGCGGAAGCGGAACCCCACGAACTCGGCGAGCGGCGCGGGGACGTACCCGTCGGCGTGGGGGACGGCGAGCCAGATCTCGTGGTCGCCGTCGGGGCGGGTCTTGACGACGGCGCTCTGGTTGGTGTCGACGGACACGAGCAGGTTCGGGCTCGTGACGCGGCGCGTTCCGGTGGCGAGGTCGGCGCGGTCGCGCAGGATCGAGACGGCCTCGGGCACCGTGAAGCCGTCCGGGCGGGCGGCGTCGAGCATCGCGCGGGCGCGCCGGAAGCGCTGCCGCGCGCCCTCCACGGGGCCGCGCACCGGCACGTACTCGCGCGCGTGCATGCCCTCGTCGAGGTACTGGTTCGTCAGCACGTCGGCGCCGCGGGTCACGCCGGTCGCCCGCGCGTTGATGCCCACGACCGCGCGACCGCCGGAGGGGTCGGAGAGGACGAAGCTCCACGCGCCGACCGAGCGCTCGTCGCGCAGGAGCGCGATCGCCGCCTCGACGTCCGCGGCGCGCCGCATCAGCCGCTCGAACAGCACGTACACGGAGGTGCCGCGGGCGGGGTCGGTCCGCCAGGACTCCCACCACAACGTCAGCGGCGACAGGCGCGCGCGCCCGTCCACCAGCGCGACGTCCGGCGTGACGTGCAGGTGGGTGGTGACGGTCAGGCCGGGCTCGTTCACGCCGGTGGAGCCGGCGAACACCTCGCCGAGCGCGCCCACGTGGGCGTAGCGGTAGCCGTCGGGCGCGCCGTCCGGCGTGCGGGGATCCACGAACGTGAGCGCGGCGTTCGGCTGCCAGTAGCCCATGCCCCAGAGGTCGAGGTTGCGGGCGTGCACCGTCCCGTCCACGTCGTCGCCGACGACCGACGTGCAGCGCGCGGAGACCTCCCCGGTGCGCGGGTCCAGCTGCAGCGTCCGCGCGGTCGCCAGCATGAGCGCGGGGCCCACGCTGGAGAGGTCCGTGAACCAGGCGTAGCGCTCCATCGACCCCGCGGGCAGGCCGAGCGCGGCGTCGAGGCCGGCGGCGCGGGCCCGCGCGGGAGCGTCGAAGTAGTCGGGGAAGCGGCGCTGCACGCGCAAAAAGAGGCTGCGGAAGCCGTGGGGGAGCGCGCCGTAGTGCTCGCGCTCGAGCATGGGCACGTAGAGCGCCTCCATCTCGCCGCGCATCAGCGTGCCGTAGACCCACCCGAGCTGTGTGTCGGTTCCGTGCAGATCGAGCACCTCCCAGCCGGCGACGGCTTCGCGGCATCCCCAGCCGCGGACGGGATCTCCCACACAGACGGCGGCGGAGGCGAGGGCGGCGAGCGCGAGGATCATGACCCCGTTCCATGCACACGCCGTTCCAGGCGGACAGGGGCTTGACGCGGCACGCCGCTTGCTTCTCTGGTGAGCAACCCGGTCGCCCGGAGGCGCGCCATGCCCAACCCGCTCGAGCCCATCCTCGTCCCCTACGACGGTTCCGAGTTCTCCCAGTACGCCGCCGCGTACGCCCGCCTGCTCGCGGCCGCTTCCGGGGCCCGGACGGTGCTCGCCTACGCCCTGCCCTCGGGCGCCTTCTCGTGGGACCCGGGCGGCGCCGCGTACCAGGCGTCGGTCGCCGAGGGATCGGCCTTCCTCGTGGAGGAGGCGCGCCACTTCCACACGCCCGTGCAGACGCACCTCATGGACGGGGTGCCCAGCGACGCGATCGTCTCCGAGGCCGAGAGCCTGCGCGCCGGTCTCGTCGTCATGGGTTGCGCGGGGCGATCGCCCGCGACGGGCATCCTGATGGGGAGCACCGCCCGCTACGTGCTCCGCGCGAGCACCCGCCCCGTCATGGTGGTGCACCGCGGGGTGCCGGCGATCCGGCGGATCGTCGCGGGCGTGGAGGTCGGGCCCGCGGGCGAGCGCGTCACCCGCATGGCGCGCCTCGTCGCCGACGCCACGGGGGCGGCGATCACGATGGTCAACGCCGTGGACGTCGACCGCGACCTGCGCGCGCGGCCCGAGCAGTACGGGATCCCCGCCTCGGTGTGGTCCGAGGCGATCGCCGCCCACCAGGCTTCGGTGTTCGGGCCGCTCCGCGCCGTGGCGGGGCCCTCGGCGGACGAGCTCGTCGCGTTCGGCAGCGCCGCGGACGAGCTCAGGCGCGTCGCCACCGAGCAGGCGGCGGAGCTCATCGTGGTCGGGCGGCGAGGGACCTCGGGCCGGGACGTGGACGCCTGGGCGTCGGTCGCGTTCTCGCTCGCCATCCGGGGTCCGTTCGCGACACTCGTCGTGTGAGGTCGCGCTACCCGACTGGGCGAACGCGCACGTCGGTCAGCTTGTACTCCGGGCAGCCGGTGACGCGGTCGCGGACGTCGCCGGTCACGCGGTTCGTGCCCGTCTCCGGGAAGTGGAACGTCAGGAACACGGCGCCCGGCCGCACGCGCTCTGTCACGCGGGCCACGGCGCGCGCCTCGCCGTGCGCGCTCTCGACGATCACGATCTCGCCGTCGGAGATCCGCAGGGGGACGGCGTCGTGGGGGTGGATCTCCAGCTCGTCCCGAGGGTGGATCTCCACCGTCGGCGCGCGGCGGGTCATCGTGCCCGCGTTGTAGTGGGCGAGCGCGCGCCCGGTGGTGAGGCGGAGGCCGTCGCCGAGTCCGGGCGAGGGCACGTACGGCACGACCGAGAGCTTGCCGCGCCCGCGCACGAAGGTGTCGACGTGCAGAATGGGCGTGCCGGGGTGGCCGGCGTAGGGGACCGGCCACTGCAGCCCGTCGTCCTCCAGCGCCGCGTACGTCACGCCGGCGAACGACGGCGCGACCTTCGCGATCTCGTCCATCACCTCGTCCGCGCGGCTCGTCTGGCCGCGGTGGCCGAGCGCCTCCATCACGGCGACGATCACGTCCGCGTCCGTCCGGCCGGCGAGGGGGTCGAGCACGCGGCGGACGCGCTGGATGCGGCGCTCGCCGTTGGTGAAGGTGCCGTCCTTCTCCAGCGCGCTCGCGCCGGGGAGCACGACGTGGGCGAGCTTCGCGGTCTCCGAGAGGAAGAGCTCCTGCACCACGAGCAGGTCGAGCGACGTGAGCGCGCGCCGCACGTGCGCCTCGTTGGGGTCGGTCTGGACGAGGTCCTCGCCCATGACGTACAGCGCGCGGAGCTCGCCGCGGACCGCCGCATCGAGCAGCTCGGGCAGCGTGCGGCCCCGCGCCTCGGGCACGGGCGCCCCCCAGACGGCCCCCACGCGGGCGCGCGCGGCGTCGTCGGCGACGGGCTGGTAGCCGGGGAGCGCGTCGGGCTGGCAACCCATGTCGGCGGCGCCCTGGACGTTGTTCTGCCCGCGCAGGGGGTTCACGCCCACGCCCGGACGACCCACGGCGCCGACGAGCAGGGCGAGGTTGCAGAGCAACGTGACGGCCTCGCTGCCCTGGTGGTGCTCGGTCACGCCGAGGCCGTGGAGCATCATCGGGCTCGACGCCGACGCGTAGAGGCGCGCGGCCTCGCGAACGAGCGCGGCGGGCACGCCCGTGACCTCCTCGCAGCGCTCCGGCGCCTGCGTGCGCAGGAACGGCTCGAGCTCCTCGAAGCCCTCGCAGCGAGCGCGCACGAACGCGCGGTCCACGAGGCCCTCCTCGACGATCACGCTGGCGAGCGCGTTGAAGAGCGGGACGTTGGCGCCGGGCCGCACCTGCAGGTGTACGTCGGCGATCGCCGCGAGCTCGGTGCGGCGGGGGTCGACCACGACGAGCCGCGCGCCGCGGAGGACGGCCTGCCGCACGCGCGCGCCCACGATCGGGTGCGCCTCCGTCGCGTTGCTGCCGACGAGGAGGAAGAGGTCGGCGAGGTCGACGTCGGCGAAGCGGTTGGTCGCCGCGCCCGTCCCGAACGCCACGCGCATGCCCGCGGCCGTGGGCGCGTGACACACGCGCGCGCAGCAGTCCACGTCGTTGGTCCCGAGCACCGCGCGGAACAGCTTCTGGAACAGGTAGTTCTCCTCGTTCGTGCACCGCGAGGAGGACAGGCCCGCCGCGGGCCCCTTCCGCAGGCCGGCGGCGACGATCGCGAGCGCCTCCTCCCACGTCGCCGGTACGAGCTGGCCGTCGCGACGCACGAGCGGGGTCGTCAGGCGGTCCGGGTGGGTCGCGTAGGCGTGGGCGTAGCGGCCCTTCACGCAGAGGTGGCCGCGGTTCACGGAGGCGGTGGGCCAGCCGTCGACGCGGGACACGCCGTCCGGGCCCGCGTGGACGGCCAGCTGGCAGCCCACCCCGCAGAAGGTGCAGGTGGTGCGTACCGCGTCGGAGCCGCGCGGCCCGTCGACGTCGTGGATCGCGCCGGTGGGACAGGCCTGGACACACGCGCCGCAGGCGACACAGTCCGTCTGGTCGAACGATCCGCCGCCCCACCCGATCCGCGCCTCGACGCCCCGCCCCTCGACCGTGTACACGAACTGCCCCTGGATCTCGGCGCACGCCCGCTCGCAGCGGCGGCAGAGGATGCAGGCGTCGAGATCGATGCGCAGCACGGGGTGGGTCGCGTCGGACGGGCGGCCCCCCGCGTAGGTGCCGTAGGGGTGGTCGCCCGCGAGCGCTCGCAGGAGCGCGCCGGCCTCGCCCCGGGGCGAGGACTCCGCGAGCGTCAGCGCGGCGACGTCGCGGCGGTAGGCGACCAGCGCGGGCGTGCGCGTGCGGACGACCTGCCCGGCGCGCGCCGGCGTGGTGCACGCGGCGGCGTGGCGGCCGTCGACCTCGACCACGCACAGGCGGCAGTGGCCGCCGTCGCGCGTGCCGTCGAGGTGGCAGAGCGCCGGCACCTCGCGCCCGGCCCGGCGCGTGGCGTCCAGCAGCGTGCCGCCCTCCGGCACGGAGATCCCGTCGACGGTCAGCATCCGAGCACCTCGTCGCCGTAGTGAGCGAGCAGATCGCGGACGGGTCGGGGCACCCCCGCGCCGAAGCCGCACCGGCTGCCGATCTCGAGCGTGTCGAGCAGCCGCTCCAGCGCCGCGCGGTCCCCGGCAGCGGCGAGCCGCGTGGTCCCGACGCGACAGGGGACACACGCGCCGCAGGACTCCGCGCGCGCGAAGTCGAACAGGTGGCGGGCGAGCGCGCGCGGCGTGACGGTGTCGTCGAGCACCACCACCCCCGCGTGCCCCATCCCGGGGAGCGCCTCGTACGAGAGCGGCACGTCGAAGGCGCCGGCGGGCACCACCCGCCCCATCGGGCCGCCCACGAGCGCCATCTTCCAGCGCCGCCCGGGCGCCGGGCCGCCAGCACCTTCCTCGAGGATTCGCGCGAGCGGCGTCCCGAAGGGCGCCTCCACGAGCCCGGGCCGCAGCACCGCGCCCGCGACGCTGACGAGCTTCGTCCCGGAAGGGCGCCCGTGCCGCACCACCCAGGGCACGGCGGCGAGCGTCTCCACGTTCTGCACCACCGTCGGCAGGCCGAAGAGCCCGCTCTGGGCGGGGTACGGGGGCTTGGGCGAGGGCTCGCCGCGCAGGCCCTCGATCGAGCGGAGGAGCGCGGTCTCCTCGCCCACGACGTAGCTGCCGGCGCCGGTGGACACCTCGACGTCGAGGTCCCCGAGCCAGCCCGCCGCGCGCGCCTCGGCGAGGGCGAGGCGCACGGAGAGCCTCGCGCGGGGGTACTCGGCGCGGACGTACACGACGCCGCGGCGGGCGCCGATCGCGCGCGCGCAGGCCACCATCCCGGCGAGGACGGCGTGGGGGTCGTCCTCGAGCAGCACCCGGTCGGCGAAGCTGCCGGGATCGCCCTCGTCGCCGTTGGCGACCACCCAGCGCTCGGGGGCGGGCGTGTCGCGCGCGGCGCGCCACTTGGCGGCGGTCGGGTACGCGGCCCCGCCGCGCCCGCGCAGGCCGCTCGCCTCCACCGCGGCGAGGATCGCGTCCCCGCCGGGGAGGTCGTACTCGGAGGCGGGGTCGCCCGGGCCGATCGCGTTGCGCAGAAGCACGGGCGCGCCGCACAGGCTGAGGCGCGGGACCGGCCGGCGCGCGTCGGGGCGGAGCAGCAGGTCGGGCGGGCCCTCGACCTGGCTCATCGTCCGGACGCCGGCGTACACGGCGTCGCCGACCATGACGCCGGGCGGGTCGTGGCACATCCCGAGGCACCGCACGGTGCCGGCCCCCGGCGCTTCGGCGCGCAACGCGGCGGACCCGCCGAAGTGGCAGGAGGTTCCGTCGCACACCCGCGTGCCCCCGTCGAGGAGCTCGTAGAAGCTGCGGACGCCGGCGAGCGCGGCGGGGGGGAGGCCGCGGCGCCGGGCGACCTCGTCCGGCGCGATCCCCTCGGCGAGATCGGACACCGCGTTGCCGGCGTGCTCGCCGTCGGCCCGTCGCCGGGCCAGCTCGAGCAGGGCGGAGGTGGAGGGACGTCGCATCAGCGCGTGACGAGCACGGGGATCTCGGCCTTGCGGAGCACGCGCTCGGTGACGGAGCCGAGCACCACCCGCTCCACCCCCGTGCGCCCGTGGGTGCCCATGAGGACGAGGTCGTGCCCGCCGCTCTTCGCCTCGGCGAGGATCTCGTCGGGGGCGAAGCCCTCGCGCACCTTGCAGCGCCAGACCACGTCCTCCGGGATCTCCTCGCGGGCGAGCCGCTCGAGCGCGTGCTGCCGCTCCTGCGCGAGCTGCTCGTGGAGCTGGACGAAGGTGTCGGGGACGGGGATCCCGTAGGTCTCGATGCCGATGACGCCCACGCCGGGGGCGAGTCCGACGTGCAGGAGCGTCAGGCGCCCCTGGCCGTGGCGCGCGAGCTGGACGGCCAGCCGGAGGGCGTGGCTCGCCGTCTCGGAGAAGTCGACGGGCACGAGGATGGACTTGAACATCAGGGCACCTCGGGAAGGTGGCAGGGCGGCGGGATCTCGGGGGCGGGGGAGGGGGCGCGGACGGCGACGGCCCAGAGCCCGGTCGCGAGCACGCCCGCGGCGACCGCGCGACGGGTCCAGGGGCCGGCGCCGGCGAGG
>JBMOQZ010000203.1:0-15989 GCA_049322475.1 Myxococcota bacterium
GGCGTCTTGGCGGTTGCCTCTCAGCGCCAGGAGATGCCCATCATCCCGAGGATCACGTACGCGTTCACGTCGCTGTCGCCGACGCCGGCGTCGGCGCCGTGGACCCAGTCGCCTTCGAGCAGGAAGAGCCCGGTGGCGCCGGGGCCGAGCGGGGGGCGCCAGCTCACGCCCGCGCCACCGTCGAGGAAGAGGCGGAACGTGGCGGGGCTGCCGGTGAGCACCGGGTTCGCGCGCCCGCCCACGAACGTGTGGAGGTTCCCGCCGACGTGGTGGGACGCGACGAGGCCGAGGTGCGTGCCCCAGATGGGCGCGCCCGCCTCGCCCACCACCGCGCCGCCGCCCGCGAGGACCGCGATCGTGACCGGGCCCTTCGCTTCGTCCAGCGCGCGCACGCGCACCTCCGCCTCCGCGGCGTCGAGCGTGTCGTAGCGGGCGAGCGACCCGGAGACCGCGACGCCGTCGGCCAGCGTGTAGTGCCCGGTCGCGCCGAAGCCGGGCCCCATTGGCCACGCCTCCGACCCGAGGCCGTTGAGCATCTCGCCCGCCATCATCGCCGCCTCGCCGCGACCGGCCGGCGCGAGGATCCCGTCGGTCCGCAGGCCCACGGTGGTGGGCACGTAGCAGGCGACGATCAGGAGCACGTCTGGACCATCCGCGCGAGCGCCTCCACCCAGGCGGGGTCCGCGTTCACGCACGGCGCGACCACGAACCGCTCGCCGCCGTGCTCGCGGAAGACCTCGCCCCCGCGCATCCCGATCTCCTCGAGCGTCTCGAGGCAGTCCGACACGAAGCTCGGGCACGCGACGGCGAGCCGCTTCACCCCGGCCTTCGCGAGCCGCGCGATCTCGTCCTCGGTCGCCGGCCCGAGCCACCGCTCCCGCCCGAGCCGCGACTGGAACGACAAGGACCACGGGAGGCCGACGCGCTCGCCCAGCGCCCGCGCCGTCGCGACGCAGTGCGCGCGGTAGCAGAACGGCGGCACCCGCGCGCAGCACGTGTCGGAGAGCTCGCACCCGGGCGTGCCCGTGACGTGCCGCTCGGGCAGGCCGTGGAAGCTCATGAGCACGTGGTCGACGTCGCGGGGGACGAGCGCCGCCTGGGCGTCGAGCCAGCCGGGGTCGTCGAAGAACGGCGGCACGACCGACACGGCCGGCACGTCCGTCCGCGCGGCGAGCGCGCGGTACACGGCCTCGAGCGCGGTGCCCGTCGTGGAGGAGGCGTACTGCGGGTAGAGCGGCACCACCACGATCCTCGCGACGTCGCCGAGCGCGGCGAGCCCCTCGGCGATCGACGGGCGGCCGTACCGCATCGCGAGCGCCACCGGCATCGGCGCGCGCGCCCGGAGCGCCGCCTCCAGCGCGCGCGAGTGCACCATCAGCGGCGAGCCCTCCGCCGTCCAGATCGACCGGTACGCGTGCGCGCTCTTCGCGCTGCGGAACGGCACGATCACGAGGTTGACCAGCGCCCAGCGCGCGGCCGGGGACAGGTCGATCACCCGCCCGTCCGTCAGGAACTCGCGCAGGTAACGAGCGACGTCGGGCACGGCCGGCGAGTCCGGCGTCCCGAGGTTGACGAGGAGCACGCCCGTCCTGCCCTGCATCTTCCGTGCATCTCCGCGGGCGCCGTTATAAGCCGCCTGGCCGCCGCCATGCTCTTCCGCCACCTGACCATCGAGTCGCTCGCCTACGAGCTCGCACCGCAGAAGGTGACGAGCCGGCAGCTCGAGGACCGGCTCAACGGGTCGATGGTGCGGATGCGGCTGCCGCCGCGCCCGATCGAGCTCCTGACCGGCATCCACGAGCGCGGCTTCTGGGAGCCCGGCACCACGCTCCCCGACGTCGCCGCCCGCGCGGGCCGCCGCGCGCTCGAGCTGGCGGGCGTCGAGCCGGGGCAGGTGGGCGTGCTGCTGAACACGTCGGTGAGCCGCCACTTCCTCGAGCCCTCGATGGCGAGCCTCGTGCACGGCGCGCTCGGGCTCGACGCGCGCTGCCTCAACTTCGACCTCGCGAACGCCTGCCTCGGCTTCCTCAATGGCATCGAGGTCGCCGGCCGCATGATCGAGGCCGGCGTGGTCGACTACGCGCTGATCGTCGACGGGGAGAGCTCGCGCGAGGTCGTCGACGCGACGATCCGCCGCCTCACCCAGCCCGAGGCCACCTCCCAGGACTTCTGGGACAACTTCGCCACGCTCACGCTCGGCAGCGCCGCCGTCGCGATGGTGCTCGGCCACGAGAAGAACAGCCGCACCGGCCACCGCGTGAACGGCTCCGTCTCCCTCGCCGACACCGAGAACAGCAAGCTCTGCATGGGCACGATGGAGGGAATGGTCACGGACTCCACGCGCCTGCTCAAGGCCGGCGTGGCGCTGGCCGCGCGCACGTGGGCCCGCGCGTCGGAGGAGCTCCCCGCCTGGAGCCCCGACACCATCGACCAGTTCATCATGCACCAGGTCGGGAAGTCGCACCTGCTCGCCATCTGCGAGGCGCTGCGCGTCGATCCGAAGAAGGCCTTCCTCTCCTACCCCACGCTGGGCAACGTCGGCCCCGCGGCGGTCCCGCTCACGCTCGCGCTGGCCGAGGAGGCCGGCAAGGTGCGCGCCGGCGACCACGTCGCGCTCATGGGCATCGGCTCCGGGCTCAACGTCGCGATGATGAGCGTGACCTGGTGAGCTGGCGGGCGCTCTACCCGTTCGCGTCGCACTTCCTCGGGCCCCAGCACTACGTCGACGAGGGGGAGGGCTCGCCCGTGCTCTGCGTACACGGCAACCCGACCTGGTCTTTCATGTGGCGGGAGGTGGTGCTCGCGCTGCGAGGCTCGCACCGCGTCGTGGCGCCGGACCACGTCGGGTGCGGCCTCTCGGAGAAGCCGCCGGGCTGGACCTACCGCCTGCGCGACCACATCGACAACCTCGAGCGGCTGGTGCTGCACCTCGACCTGCGCGACGTCACCCTCGTCGTGCACGACTGGGGCGGCGCCATCGGCATGGGGCTCGCCGGCCGGCACCCCGACCGCGTCGCGCGCATTGCGGTCCTGAACACCGCCGCGTTCCCCTCCCGGCACATCCCGCTGCGCATCGCGGCGTGCCGCGTGCCGGGCTTCGGCGCGCTCGCGATCCGCGGCCTCAACGGGTTCGCCGGCGCCGCTGTCCACATGGCCACCGAGCGCGGGCTCGATCCCGACGTCAAGGCCGGCTACCTCGCCCCCTACGACAGCTGGGCGAACCGCATCGCGACGCTCCGCTTCGTGCAGGACATCCCGATGTCCGACGATCACCCCAGCATGGCGACGCTCAAGGAGGTGGAGGCCGGGCTCGCGCGGCTCGCCGACCGCCCGATGCTCATCGCGTGGGGCGAGCGCGACTGGTGCTTCACGCCCACGTTCCGCGCGGAGTGGGAGCGGCGCTTCCCGCGCGCGCGGGTCGTGAAGTTCGAGGACGCCGGGCACTACGTCGTGGAGGACGCGCGGGAGCGGATGGTGCCGCTCCTCGCCGAGTTCGCCGGCGTGTAAGGGGGCGGGGCGGGCGGGCGTTGCCCCGGGCGAACCGAGAGCCCGATGTCGTTCCTGCTCTTCCTCGCCGCCTGCGCCCCCGCGAAGCCGCCCGCCCCCCCGCCGATCGCGCTGCCACCGAGCGACGCGGAGCCCCTCGCGGAGCTCCCGCCGTCGCCCGAGCCGGCCCCGGAGATCGCCGAGCGCCTGCCCCTCCGCGCGGCGTTCGCCGACGTGCAGTCGGTCGTCCACGCGACGCTCGCCGGCGAGCACCCCACGCTCGCCGCGATCACCGTGGACAAGCCGCTCTACGAGCCCGGCGAGGACCTGTGGCTCACGGTGCGGGACCTGCGCCCGAAGGACCTGCGCGGCGCGGACGGCCACGTCGAGGTCCGGCTCGTCGACCCGCGCGGGGCGATCGCCGCCACGCGGATCGTGGCGCTGAACGACGGCGTCGCCGGCGCGGACTTCGCGCTCGCCGACTCGCTCGCCGGCGGCCGCTACGTGGTGCGCGCGCTGCGGGACGGGCGCGTGCTCGCCGAGCGGCCGGTGATCCTGAACCGCTACGAGCCCCCGCGCGTGAAGAAGACGCTCGACTTCGTGCGCAAGGCCTACGGCGCCGGCGACACGGTGCTCGCGACGGTCGAGGTGAAGCGCCCCACGGGCGAGCCCCTCGCGGACGTCGTGCTGGACGCAAGCATCGATCTGGACGGCCGCGCGCTCGACCCCGTGAAGGCCACGACCGACGCGACGGGCACGGCGATGGTGCGCTTCCGCCTGCCCGCGACGATCGAGCGCGGCGACGGGCTCCTCACGGTGAAGGTCGAGGACGGCGGCGTCACCGAGTCGATCTCGCGGGCGATCCCCATCGTCGTCGAGAAGGTGGACGTCGCGCTCTTCCCGGAGGGCGGCGACCTCGTCGCGGGCCTGCCGTCGCGCGTGTACGTCGAGGCGCGGAGCCCGCTCGGCAAGCCCGCGGACGTCGCCGGCCGGGTCGTCGACGACCGGGGCGAGGAGGTCGCCCGGTTCCGCAGCCTGCGCGACGGGCGCGCCCGCTTCGCCTTCACGCCGGCGCCGGGGCGCCGCTACGAGGTGCGCATCACTGAGCCGAAGGGGGTCGCCGCGCGCTTCCCGCTGCCGGAGGCGAAGGCCGAGGGCTGCGTGCTCCACGGCCTCGACGACTTCGCCGGCGAGCTCGACGCGCTGCGCGTGGGCGTGCGCTGCAGCGAGGCGCGCGTGGTCGACGTCCAGGCGGTGATCCGCGGCGAGGTGCTCGACGCGGCCTCGCTCCGGGTGCCGAAGGGCGAGGAGGCGGTCCTGTCGCTCGCGTCGGCGGACGAGGCGCTCAACCGCGCCCAGGGCGCCGCGCGCGTGACCGTGTTCGACGGGAAGGAGCCCCTCGCCGAGCGCCTCGTGTGGCGCAACCTCGACGAGCGGCTCCGCGTCGAGATCTCCGCCGACCGCGCGCGCTACCGTCCGCGCGATCGGGTGTCGCTCGCCGTGAGGACGACCGACGCCCGCGGCGTGCCCGTCCCCGCGCGGCTCTCGCTCGCGGTGGTCGACGACACCGTGCTGTCGTACGCGGACGACGAGGAGGCGCGCCTCGCCGCGCAGCTCCTGCTGCTGCCCGAGCTGTCGGGCACCGTGGAGGAGCCCGAGTGGTACTTCGACCCGACCCACGCCGAGGCGGGCGCCGCGCTCGACCTCGTGATGGGGACGCGCGGGTGGCGCACGTTCGACTGGGCGCCGGTGTTCGACCCGCCCGTGGTCGCGGTCGAGCAGGGCGAGGGCGCGGGCTTCTTCGGGGAGGTCGTGGAGCTCGCCCGGATGGAGGAGCCCGCGATGGCGCCCGCGCCCCGGGTGATGAAGCCTGTCGCGGTCGCGACGCCGGTCGCCGCGCCGCTCCGGGCCGCGGAGCCGCCTCCGAAGGACGAGATCGCGGGTCGTCGCGGCCGCCTCGCGGGCGGCAAGCGGCTCGCCGCGCTCGGCTACCTCGACGACGCCGTGACGCCGGTGCGCGTCTTCCCCGCCCCCGTGTACGCCGAGGGCTACGACGGGCCGCGCGTGGACTGGCGGCAGACCGTCCACTGGGTGCCCGACCTCGCCACGGACGAGCGCGGCGAGGCGACGGTGTCCTTCCACACCTCCGACGCGGTGACGAGCTTCCGGGCGCGCGCCGAGGGCGTCGGCGGGGGCGCCGCGGGCGCCGGCGAGGCCGTGATCGCGTCGAGCCTGCCGTTCTCGATGGACGTGAAGCTGCCTGTCGCGGTCAGCGAGGGCGACCGGCTCGACCTGCCGATCACGCTGACGAACGAGACGGACGACACGCTGGCGGTGGACCTCGCCGCGTCGCTCGGCGAGCTCTTCGCGGTCGAGCGCGCGGACACCGGCGTGGTGGAGGTGCCCGCGAGGTCGCGCGTGACGCGCTCGGTCGTCGCGCGGGTCACGGGGAAGAAGGGCGTCGCGAAGGTGGTCGTGAAGGCCGAGTCCGCCGGGCTCGCCGACGAGGTGGCCCGCGAGCTGACGATCACGCCGCTCGGGTTCCCGCAGACCTGGTCCGCGTCGGGGCAGGCGTCGGGCGAGCACCGGTTCGTCGTCGACCTCGGCGAAGCCGTCGCCGGCACGGTGGACGCGCGGGTGCAACTCTACCCGAGCCCGGTCGCGACGCTCACCGCGGGGCTCGAGGGCATGTTGCGCGAGCCCAGCGGCTGCTTCGAGCAGACGAGCTCGTCGAACTACCCGAACGTGATGGTGCTCCGGTACCTCGAGGAGCACGGCGGCGGCGACGCGGCCACGCTCGCGAAGGCGCACGGGCTCGTGGAGCGCGGCTACCAGCGGCTCGTCGGCTTCGAGACGCCGAAGAAGGGCTACGAGTGGTTCGGCAGCGCGCCCGCGCACGAGGCGCTCACCGCCTACGGCCTCGTCGAGTTCCTCGACATGCGGGACGTCCACCCCGACGTCTCCGACGCGATGATCGCCCGCACGCGCGACTGGCTGCTCTCGCGTCGCGACGGCAGGGGCGGCTTCAAGCGCGACCCGAAGGCCCTCGACAGCTTCGGGCGCGCGTCGCCCGAGGTGACGGACGCGTACGTCACCTGGGCCCTCGCCCGCGCGAAGGTGGACGGCATCGACCGCGAGCTCGACGCGCTGGAGAAGGTCGCGGCGACGACCGACGACGCCTACCGCCTCGCGCTCGCGACGGGCGCCCTGCTCCACGCGGGTCGCCCCGGCGGCAAGGCCGCCGCCGACCGCCTCGCCGCGCTGCAGGACGCCGACGGCGGCTTCACGAAGGCGGCGCAGAGCATCACCGCGAGCACGGGGCCCAACCTGCACGTCGAGACCACCTCGCTCGCGACGCTCGCGCTGCTCCAGGACGGCGAGCACGCCGGCGACGTGCGCGAGGCCGTCGCGTGGCTGGACGGCAAGCGGAACGGCAGCGGCGCCTTCGGCGCGACGCAGGCGACGGTGCTCGGGCTCGCCGCGATGACCGAGTACGCGCGCACCACGCGCCAGACGCGCGGGCCCGGCACCGTCGAGGTGCGCGTGAACGGCGAGCTCGTGGAGCGCCTCTCCTACGAGGCGGGTCATCCGGGCGCGCTCGTGGTCGACGGGTTCGGGCCCGCCCTGCGCGCCGGGGAGAACGAGATCGTGCTGACGCACGACGGCGAGCCCCTGCCCTTCTCGATCGGCGTGGACTACCGCGCGACCGTGCCGGCGACCCACCCGGAGGCGCCGATCGCCGTGACCACGAAGCTCGCGAAGGCCGAGGTCGGCATGGGCGAGACCGACCGCCTGACGGCGACGATCCGCAACGTCACGGACGTCGGCCAGCCCTCCACGGTCGCGCGCATCGGCCTGCCCGGCGGGCTCGCCGCGCAGACCTGGCAGCTCGAGGACCTCCGCGAGGCCGGCACCATCGACTTCTACGAGACCGGCGAGCGCGAGGTGGTCCTGTACCTTCGCGACATGGCGCCCGGCCGCGAGCTGACCGTGCCGCTCGACCTCGTCGCCGAGGTCCCCGGGCGGTTCGCGGCGCCCGCGTCGAGCGCGTACCTGTACTACGGGAACGACCGGAAGACGTGGGTGGCGGGGGAGGAGGTGGTGGTGGTCAGGGCGGGTCGGTGAGCCACCAGGCGCCCCAGCACTCGAGCGCGCCGTCGTAGCGGACGGCGCAGGTGTGGAGCTCGCCCGCGCTGACGTCGCGCCAGGAGGGGACGTCGGGAAAGCCCACCGCGGTCTGCGGGCCTCCCCAGCAGACGAGCGCGTCGTCGTCGTCGAGCGCGCAGGCGTGGTACTCGCCGACGGTCAGCGCGTGGAAGCGGCCGGTCGCCGGCGCCGACCCGACGGCCTCGAAGTGCGCGCCGTCGCTCGCGGTTTCCCAGCAGGTCACACCCTCGGACTCCGCGGGGATCGCGCAGTTGAAGTAGTCGCCGGCGCCCACCTCGGACCATGCACCTCCGGGCGGATCGGTCCGGTTCCCCTCGCCCCAGCACACGATCGCGCCGTCCGAGTCGATGGCGCAGGTGAAGGAGGAGCCGGCGCTCACCGCGCGGTACGTCCCTTCCGGCACGTCGGTCTGCCCCTGTCGGCTCGTGCCCCAGCAGGCGACCTCGCCGGTGGCGCGGAGGCCACACGCGTGCTGCGACGCACCCGCGAGGCGGGCGATCGAGAGCGCCACGAACGTCCCCTCGGGCGGCTCGCCCGGGGACGCGTCCCCCCAACACGCGGCGTAGCCCTCCGCGTCGAGCGCGCAGATGGACCGCTCGGACGGCGCGAGCGTCGCCCACTCGCCTTCGGGCGCCTCCTCGACCAGCTCCTCCGCGTAACGGCCCCAGCACACGGGCTCACCGTCGTCGACCACACACGAGAGGTCCCCGCCGGACGCGACGCGGTCGACCAGCAGCAGGTCCACGGCGTGCAGCACGAGCGCGTAGGCGGTCGGCTCGCCCGCGTAGGCGGCGACCTGCAGATCGACGACCTGCCCGACGAGCGGCCGAGCGTCGAGCATCGGCGCGTCGGGACCCCCGACGGCATCGACGAGCAGGTCCTCGACGCGCGCCTGCAGGTGCACCCGCGCCTCGCCCTCGTAGGCGAGCTCGGCGGTGAGCTCGACGGGGTGATCCGTGGTGAGGCGCACGACGTCGACGTCGCCGGTGAACGCGTCGCCGTCGTGGCCGGTGGTGCGGAGCGTCCCGCAGACGGTCAGGTCGCCCGCGAGCACGCCGAGGTCGACGATCTCGCCGTCCTCGGGCAGGACGACGTCGCAGGCGGGCAGGCCCGCGAAGTCGGCGAGCGGGTCGACGTCGGCGAGGAGCGCGCACCGGCCGTCGGCCGTCCGTCCCAGCCCGTCGTCGCACGGGAGCTCGCAGGCGGCGAGGGCGAGCAGCATCGCGGTATCGTACGCGCGCATGGCTGCCCGTCGCTACGTCGCGCTGTTCGCCGCCGGGTGCGCCTGCCCCGGGGGCGAGGGCTGGGCCGACGGGGCGTGCCACCCGCTGCTGAAGGAGGGTGGCGGCGACGTGGTGGCGGTGTGCGAGGGCTACGTGGAGTCCGACACGTACGCCGGGTCGGACGACTACCTGCTCTGCGACGAGGCGGCCGACCCCGACGCGTGCCCCAGCCTCGAGGAGGTGGACGTTCGGGCGCTCGTGGAGGCCCGCTTCGGCGAGGACCCTCCCGAAGCGTACTGCTCGTGGAATTCGTACGACCCGGTGTGTGGCCCCGAGGCCCGCGACGGCTGCTGCTACGTGGTCTCCGTCGACACGGAGTGCCCCCACGGCGATTGACGAGCGCCCGCGCGTGCCTACGCTTCGCCGCCGTGCCGCCGCTCGCCTTCCACCTCGTGTTCCGCCTGCAGGACGACCGGGTGTTCGCGCCGTCGCCCGCCGCGCGCCGGCGTCTCGCGCGGGTGATCGCGCGGCTCGCGAAGGCGTTCCCGGTGCTCGCGTGGCGTGTGGTGGACACGCACCTGCACGTGCTGGGCCTCTTCTCGGAGGCGGAGGTCGACGAGCTCACGCGCCGGCTGCGCATCGCGCTGGCGCGGGTGCACCCGGGCGTCCCGCTGTTGCTGTCGCGGCGCATCGCCGTCGCGAACCAGTGGCACCTCGCGGAGGCATTCCGCTACGTCCTCGCGCAGGACGAGCACCACGGCGTCACGAGCGACCCCCACCAGGAAGGAAGCTGCGTGCTCGACCTGCTCGGCATGCGGACGCTGGGGATCGCCGTCGCGGGGCGCGTGCGCGAGCACCTGCCGCGCGTGAAACGCGAGCACCTCGTCGCGCACCTCGGCGTTTCCGCGCTCGACGAAGGGCTCGCGCCCGAGCACCTCGCGGAGGCCACCTGCGCCGCCTTCGCGTTGCCCGACCTCGCCGGGAACGTCGCGGAGGTCGTGTCCGCCCGCCGCGCGGCCGCCCACGCCGCCCGCGAGGCCGGCGCCCCCCGCATCGCGGAGGCGCTCGGCGTGACGCCGCGCGCGGTGTGGCGCTTGCTCGACGGGCCCGCCCCCGCCGGCGTCCGCGCGGTGCGGCTGCAGATGGGGCTGCGGATCGCGCGGCCCGAGTGACCGGAGTCGGGGGGGACGCGGAGGTCACCCCCGACTTCGGTCGCGAATTCGAGACCGAAGTCGGGGGCAATGTCGAGGTCAGGGGCGGGCGACTTCGGTCGCAACGGGTGCGGTTATCGGGACCGGAGTCGAAGGAGACCCGGGGGTCAGGGTCGACTTCGGTCGCGGGGTGGGGCGGCGGCCCCTACTCCTCCAACGGCCAGAACAGGACGCTCGCCACCTTCTCCTCCGGCGTCCGGAGCTGGTTCACCTTCACGCCGTAATCCGAGATGGAGTAGAGCTTGTCCTCCATCACGACGCTCCGGCGCATCGAGGCGTACCACCACGACTCCGGACAGGGCCCCGTCCCCGCGTCCCAGAGGCAGTCGCTCTCGGCGACGAGGTTGGCGTGGTCCACGCGGCCGAGCTCCGTGAGCCCCGTCGTGGTGTCCACGGAGAGCGCCCACAGCCCGGAGAAGCCCGTCCAGTCGACGCCGTCGTAGTCCCACGTGTAGATCGGCACGGCGAGCACGCCGTTGTGGAAGGTGAAGGCGTGGTGGTCCCACAACGCCTCCGACCACGAGCCGTCGTCGGTCGACACGGTCGCCTCGTCGAGCAAGACCGGCGCCGTCGGGTCGCGCACGTCGAAGAGCTTCACGGAGAAGCCGGTGATCGCGCCGTCGTCGGTGCCGGCCATGCCCACGGTCAGCAGGTAGCCGTCGCCGACGGGGTGCAGGTAGCTGGAGAAGCCCGGGATCTCGAGCTCGCCGACCACCTTCGGGTCGGTGGGGTCGCCGAGGTCGATCGCCCAGAGCGGGTCGATCTGCTCGTACGTCACGAGCCACGCCATGTCCTCGAGGAACCGCACGCCGTAGATCATCTCGCCGGGCGCGATGCCCTCGACGGAGCCGACGACGTGCATCGTGTCGCCCTGCTCGGCGAGCACGTAGACGCCGCTGCCCTCGCCGCCCGTCTCGCTGCCCCCCCACCAGTCCTCGGCGGTCGTCGCGACCCGCAGGTACCCGTCCTGCTCGTCGAGCGCGAACTGGCTCCACATCCAGCCCGGGACCTCGCCGGACGACACGTAGGACGTCTGCGCCCCGTGCAACGCGAAGCGGTGCACGTGCGTCTCGAGCGGGTCGTCGCCCCAGCCCCAGGTCCACCACCACGACGTCTGCGACACGTAGAGCGACACCTCGCTCGCGTAGACGGTCCAGCCCGCGGCGAAGAGCCCCGTCGCCGACGGCGTGGTGCTCGCCGGCGCGTCGAGGTCGAGGTGCGAGACCGTGAGCAGCCCCGGCTGGGCGACCCCCGGGGCGTGGTAGACGTCCGTGCACTCCACCAGCGGCGCGTCCACGGCGTCCTCCCACCAGTTGGGCAACACGTCGGCGAGGTCCATGTCCGCGACGATCCCGGCCACGATCGGCGCGAGGATCGCCCGCGCCTCCTCGCGCAGCGCCGCCTGCTCCTCCTCGGAGGCCTCCCAGTCGGCCTCCGGGAGCCCGATCGTCTCGTCCCACGCGAGGCTCCAGACCTCCTCCGGCGCGTCGATCCAGTGGTTCGTCACGAGGTAGGCGTCGCCGTCGACGAGCCGCGCGCTGGCGAGCCAGCCCTCGACGTCGATCTCGCGCGTGATGGCGGGCCGCGCGCGGTCCGCGACGTCGACGAACGTGACGCGCGTGCCGTAGCCGTCGCGCACGTAGGTCTCGGTGGCGCCCTCGTCCCACACGTACTGGAACACGACGACGGTGTCGCCGCGCAAAAACGCCGCGTACGGCGAGCCGGCGAGCGCCACGCGCCCGACGACGGCGGACGACTCGGGCGGCCAGGCGTCCACCACCGTGAGCTCGGGGACGCCCTGCTGGACGACGTACAGGTAGTCGCCGTCGGTCTTCACGATGTCCGGCTCGTCGACGCCCGCCTCCTGGACGTTCGTCGTCGAGTAGTCCGAAGGGCGCTCGCTCGCGCCGTCGCCGGCCGCGTCGTCCTCGGCGCCCCAGACACCCCAGCCGTAGCCGTAGCGCGCCTGCACCACCTGCTCGACGAAGCTGTCGGCGAGCGCCCCGCGGAGCTCCTCGCAGCTCCCGAACGGGACGAGCTTCGGCGACACCGTCCGTCCGGCGGGATCGCCGTGGTGCCAGACCTCGGAGTGGGGCGCGCAGGCCGCCAGCCAGTACAACAGGATCATGTGGATTCCCCCCTTCGTCCGACCAAGCACGCGCCGTGCCGGGCGCCCGGGAAGAAGGTTGGTTCGAGGCCGGCAGTCGTCCATCGGCCGGCCACCGCGACACGCCGATCGCGCTACCGGCGCTTGTCCGCGAAGAAGTCCACGGCGGCGAGGAACTGCTCGGTGGAGCCGTGCTGGGTGGAGCCCGCGCCGGAGTACGGGGCGTCGGCGGGGAGGTCCCACCCCGCGTCGCGCATGCCGTCCACGATCGCGTTGGCGTCGGGGAGATCGCCGCCCGGCCCCGCGTTGCCCGAGGGCACGAAGCCGAGCTCGTCCGCGGTGCGCGAAGGCGTGTCGCGGTCGTTGACGTCGTTCGCCCAGTAGGCGGCGAAGTACGTCGGGCGCTCGTGGAACGCGAGCTCGAGGCCCGCGCGCGTGCCCGCCGACTCGGAGAGCAGCCAGGTGCGGTCGTTGTCGACGTCGTAGGCCTCCCGCACCGCGTCGATGACGGCGGCGCCGTCCGCGGCGGAGGCGCGCGTGCCGTCGAGCACAGCGATCAGCGCGTCGTCGAGCCCGTAGTAGGGCGCCACCTGCCGCATGTTGCTCATCATCGCGGAGGCGCCCTCGGTCCCCGAGATCACGACGAGGAAGGGCACCCCGCGCGCGGACGCCGTCCCGCTCGGCGCGAGCAGCAGGTACGAGGCGCTGCCCGCCGTGAGCGAGGTGGACGTGGGGTGGTCGCCCCCGCCGCTGCCGCCCGAGGTCTCGCCGAGCGCGGGTTCGACGTCGGTGTCGGCGTCCGTGTCGGCGTCGGCGTCCGCGTCGGTCTCGTCGCGGCGGGGGCCGTTGCCGTCGCCGGGGTGGCCCCGCTCGGGATCGTCGGGCTCGGGCGCGCAGGCGAGGAGGAGGGCGAGCATCCCCTCACCCTATCAGACGTGGTCGAGCGCCTGCGCGAGGTCCGCGAGCAGGTCCTCGTAGTGCTCGACGCCGACGGACAGCCGGACGGTGCCCGGCGTGATGCCCATCCGCCGCTGGTCCTCCGGGGGCACGTCCGCGTGGGTCATCGACGCGGGGTGCTCCGCGAGCGACTCGGTCCCGCCGAGGCTCACCGCGAGCTTCACCAGCTGGAGCGCGTCGAGGAAGCGGAAGGCCTCGGCCTCGCCGCCGCGCACCGAGAACGCGATGAGCGAGCCCGGCCCCACGCACTGGCGGCGGTAGACCTCGAACATCGGGTCGTCCTCGCGCAAGAGCCCGAGGTACGCGACGCTCGCCACCTTCGGGTGGTCGGCGAGGAAGTCGGCGACGTAGCGCGCGTTCTTCATCTGCGCGGTCATGCGCATCTTCAGCGTCTCGAGGCTGCGCAAAAGCAGCCAGCCCGTCCACGGGTCGGCCATCGTGCCGAGGAACGTGCGGAGCGCGCGCACCGGGGCGAGCGCCGCGCGGCTGCCGAGCACGGCGCCGGCGATGACGTCGCTGTGGCCGCCGATGAACTTGGTCGCGGAGTACACGACGTAGTCGGCGCCGTGCTCCAGCGGGTGTTGCCAGAGCGGCCCGAGGAACGTGTTGTCCACGATCACGGGCGGGCGCGGCGCGAACGAGCCGGCGAGCGCGGCGACCTCGGCGATGTCCACCAGCGCGTTCGTGGGGTTCGCCGGCGTCTCCACGAGGATGGCGGCGACGCGGCGATCGCCGACCTTCGCCCGCACCTCGGGCCCAAAGCCGCGCGCCCCCGCGGGGAACCCGACGTAGCCGACGCCGAAGCGGGGGAGGACGTGGTGGATGAAGTGGTCGGTGCCGCCGTACAGGGGCTCGCTCCCCACCACGACGTCGCCGGGCTGGACGAGCGCCAAAAGCGTGGTGGTGATCGCCGCCATGCCGCTCGCGAAGGCGGCGGCGGCCTCGGCGCCGTCCCAGAGCGTGAGGCGGTCCTCGAGGATCTCGAGGTCCGGGTTGTTGAGCCGGCTGTAGATGAGGCCGGGCTCCTCACGGCGGTGCGGCGCCCGCAGCCCGTACGCGAGCTCGAAGAACGCCTTCCCCGCGGCCGCGCTCTCGAACACGAAGGTCGACGTCTGGAAGATGGGCGGCTTCAGCGCGCCCACGGACAGCCGCGGGTCGTACCCGAAGCTCATCGCGAGGCTCTCGGGGCGCAGCGCGTGGGGACCGATCTTGCGGCGTTTCATGAGGGAGCCGTAGCCAGGCGGGTCGCGGGAGAGGATCGGCTGTTGGACGACGTTGCGGCCGTCGTGGGCTGCGGATCGGGCGACCGAAGTCGGGGAAGACCTTGAGGTCACCCCGGACCTCGGTCACGATCTCGCGACCGAAGTCGGGGGAGATGCCGGGGTCAGGGGCGACTTCGGTCTCCAATCGGCGGGTTTTCGAGACCGAAGTCGGGATAGACCAGGAGGTCGGGGGCGACTTCGGTCACACGCGCCCCCGATCGTGGGGGCGGGCGTCTCGCCCGCCCCGCGTCAGTCGCACCGATCGTAGTAGGTGTAGTAGTACGCCCCGTCGCTGCCCGTCGCCGCGTCCGCCATGCGCACGTACGAGCCGTCGCCGTAGACGTCCTGCACGCCGTAGATCCCGTAGTCGGAGGCGTTGAACGCGAACAGGAACCACCCGTAGCTCCCGTACAGCAGCAGCGCGTCCTCGAAGTAGATCGGCGTGCCGGCGTAGTCGTACGCGTACACCTGCGCGAAGCCCCAGTCGTACGTGTCCGAGGGCTCGCCCGTCGACGACGTCCACCCCTCCGGGCACTCCGTCCCCTCCACCGTCGTCGTGCCGGTGAAGCTCAGCGACCACGCCCAGGTGCAGTCCGGGCACCCCTCCGCGCCGGGCCCGTCGTAGGCGAGCTCGCCCGCGCGGCTGCACACCACCGCGTCCTCCAAGAGCCCGTAGAGCTCCGTCCCCATCTCGGCGGAGGCGAACTCCGCCCCGTCCGCGCGGAGCGCCGCGTACCAGTACTCGACGCTTACGCCCGTGTCGTCGCAGTCGGCGTCGGCGTCCGCGTCCCCCTCGGCGTACGCCACGGGCCTCGCCTCGTCCTCCGTGCACGAGATCAGCAGCAACATCCTGCCAGCCTACCACTCCGGCACCCTGCCGATGCGTCGTGTGTCCCCGCCGGCTACCAGCGCCCATGACCCCCTCCGGCAAGGCCACCCTCGTCGCGAACGTCGTCGCGGTCGCCTGCACGGCGAGCGCGATCCACGGCGTACCGTGGGACCCCGTCCTCCCGTACGCCGTGCACAAGACGCTGCACCTCGTCGGCGTCACCGTGCTGATGGGCAACCTGTCCGTCGGGCCGGCGTGGCTCGCCTACGCGTGGTGGCGGGATCCGCCGTCGGTGCCGTTCGCCGTCCGCGCGCTCGTCACGATGGACCTCTGGCTCACGGCGCCGGCGATCGTGCTCATCACGCTCAACGGGCTCTGGCTCGCGTCGGCGTGGGGCGGCCCGACGGGGACACCGTGGCTGCGCGACGCGATCGCGGCGCTCGCCGTGGCCTGGGCCGTGGGGCCCACCTTCACGTTGTACTGGCAGGAGCGGGTGGCCGCCACGGCGGAGGCGGGCGGGCCGGCCTTCACGCGCGCGCTCGTGTGGTGGTCGGTGTGGGGCACCCTCGCGATGGTGCCGATGGGCGCGGCGTTCTGGTGGATGATCTCCAAGCCCTCCTGACCGCCTACCCCGGCTTCCCGTCCACGCGCGGCGCCACGAGGATGGGCGCGTAGGCGACGGCGTACGCGACGAAGGCCGCCGACCACAGGGCGCCGGACGTCCAGAGCGTCGCCGCCGGCGCCACG
>JBMOQZ010000204.1:0-15965 GCA_049322475.1 Myxococcota bacterium
TCTCCTTCTCGGGGGCCTCGATCTTCTTCTTCTCGACCTCGGCCTTCTTCCCGCCGGACTTCTTCGTCTCGGCGAGCTTCTTCGCGTCGGCCTTCGCGGACTTCGCGAGGTCGCCCTTCGACATCTCCGCCGGGTTCTTCGCGGGGGCGGTCTTGTCCGCCTTGTCGCCGGCCTCCTTCTCGATCATCTCCTTGACGCCGGCGTTGCCGACGTTGCGCTGGAGATCGGCGGCGTTGCCCTGCTGGACGGGCTGCTTCGCGTCGGGGAGCGGCGCGGCCTTGGCCTGCGGCGCCGGGGCCTTCGCGGCTTTGGCGCCCTGCTTGGGGGCAAGCTCCTGATCCTTCTGGGCCATGGCGCGCTCCGGGGGCCTCCGATCGTACCACGGGGCAGGCGTCGGAGCGCGTCCGCGTTCGACGGAAAAACCCGTTCGGGCGCGTGGAGGTTGGCGAATGATTCCACTATGATGGGCGCGAGCTACCGGGTGAGCGAATGGGTCAAGCGAAGCAGGTCGCGTCGGACCGTGAGACGCCGGCGACGAACAAGGCGCCTCCTCAGCAGAACCCCACGGCGGGCAAGGGCGCCGGCGGGGGCAAGGACCTCGCGAAGCTCGGCAAGGGCGAGAACCTCACGCAGGGCGGCGCGAAGCGGTTGAACGGCGCCGCCGGCAACGAGCTCGTGAAGGGCATCGTGCAGAACGCGCCCGCGAACGGCACGTCGAACGGCACGTCGAACGGCACGTCGAACGGCACGTCGAACGGCGCCGGCGCGACGAGCGGGGTGAAGCAGCAGCTCGGCGCCAACCTCGCGATGGGCGGCGACGGCGAGGGCGACGGCACGGGCGACCCCAACGCCGTCGCCGTGGGCAACTACCAGATGCAGGCCTCGGGCAGCGGCACGCAGGCCGACCCCGAGAAGAAGGAGCTCTCGGAGGAGGAGATCCAGTCCGAGATCTCCAACGCGCAGCAGACCGCCTCGCAGCAGCCCGACGCCGAGGTGACCCCGGACGGCGACGGCAACACCGAGACCAACGCCGCCCCCACGCCCGACATGTCCGCCAACCCGCAGGACGCCACCGTCGCCGGGCAGGGCGGCGGCAAGCTGGAGGCGGGCGGCGGCGGGGGCGCGCCCCCGTTCGTGTCCGGCGACGGCCCGCTGATCAGCTTCCAGCAGGCCAAGGGCGGGCCGCTTCGCGACTGGGACGACGAAGTCGCGTGGCACGACTACTTCGCGGGGGGCGGGGGCCCGGGCGGCGGCATCCAGATCGACCGCGGGCAGCTCGTGCTCGACTCGCTCGGCGGCGGGCTCGCCGAGGGCGGCCTCGAGGGCCTGAAGAACCTCGGGATCGACGTCGCGCTCAACGTCGCGTCCAGCAAGATCCCGTACCTGTCCGGCTTCGTCGAGATGGCGAAGCTCGCGTACGACCCCGAGGCGTACGTCCAGGGCATCGCCTCGAACACCTGGGGCAAGGCGTCGCTCGGCGCCGGCCAGGTCGGGGACGCCGTCCAGGGGCTCGCCGGCGGCAACATGTGGGCCGCCGTCGACCTCATCGAGGGCGTGCTGAACATCGCGGACGGCGCCAACAACGTCATCAGCACGATCTCCAGCATCCTGTGGATCGTCGCGGCGGCCGGCTTCGTGCTCTCGTTCATCTGCCCCGCGCTCATCCCGTTCGTCGGGCTCGCCGCGCAGTGGGCCTACACGCTCGGCGGCATCGGCACGCTCATCGGGCTCTGGATCACCGCGGCGCGCTTCCTGGTGATGGGGCTCAAGAGCCTGCAGATCCTGTTCGCCGACGCGAGCCCCGAGGAGCTGCTCGGCCAGGGCGAGCGCCTGCGCGGCCAGACCACGCAGTTCGCGCAGGAATTCACGCAGAACGCGGGCAACTCGCTGCGCAACCGCGCGGCCGACAAGATCAACCAGGCGATGGAGCCGAAGCCGGCCAACGCTCCGGACACCACCCGCACCAGCACGGCCACCCAGAACCCGAGCTCCCGCATGGAGAAGATCGCCTCGGTCCTCTCCGGCAGCTGGGGTGGCCCCGGGCAGAGCATCACGAGCGGCGTGGGCAACCAGCGCGTCGACACCGGCAACCGCATCCAGACCGCGGTCGCCACGACCCAGGCCTTCCGCGGCACCGGCCGGTATCAGGGCGGCTCCACGGACTCCGACGGCAACCGCACCACCGCCCAGAAGATCGCGGACATGGAGGACGCCGGCGCCACCATGTTCCACAGCGAGAAGCAGCGCGAGAAGGTGCAGGGCCAGCTCGACGAGCAGGGTCAGGGCGCCTTCCAGCGGCGGCCGCAGGTCGACCCGGTGATGGAGGCCGCGCAGGCGAAGGTGACGAAGGCCCAGTCCGACCTCGACGAGGCCAAGGCGGACACGAAGGCGTCCCGCGACCGCCTCCGCGCGGCGCAGGCCGACCTCGAGAAGGCGCAGGCGGACCTGCAGCGCGTCCGCAACGACCACGCGGCGACCATCTCGGCGAAGCAGGGCGAGGTGGCGGCCCGCAAGGAGCTGCTGGACGAGACGACGGCGCTGGCGCAGCGCGCCAACCAGGAGGTCGACTACCACCAGCAGATGGTGCAGACGGCCCGCGAGTACGCCGACGCCCACCCGAGCCCCCAGTACCAGAAGATCCTCGCCGCGCAGGAGGCCGACCTCGCCGCCGCCCGGCAGCGGGCGAGCAACCTCCAGCAGCAGGTGCGCGACGCGCAGGCCTACCACCAGGAAGGCGTGTTGGCGCTCCAGAACGCGCAGAAGCCCGTGGCCGACGCCGAGACGGCCGTCTCCTCGGCGACGACGAGCCGCAACGAGGCCAACAACCAGCACAACGCCGCGACGCAGAAGGAGCGCGGCGCCCGGACCGGCCGCGGCACGGCGCGCAACGAGCTCGCCGACGTGAAGCCCCCGCCGGGCGGCATGTCCCGCGAGGCGTGGGACGAGCGCCAGGACAAGACCTCCAACTACAACCGCTGGACGGACTTCTCCGGCGAGGGCCCCACGAACCTCCACGGGCACAACCAGGCCTCCGGCGTCATGGGCGGCGGGACGGACTTCCTCCGCGAGCGCGCCAACTCCGGCGCCGAGGGGGAGGGCTTCTTCACGCCCTGGAAGCAGACGCTCGACGGCAAGCCGATGGACGTGAGCAACTCGGCCGGCCAGCGGGGCGACGAGGGCGACAAGAAGAACTACCAGGCCCAGCTGAAGGAGAAGTACGACGCGCTGAAGGCCTCGCTCCCGCCGCCGCCGTCCTCGGCGTCCAACACGGTGGACGAGACGGCCACCACCTTCGCCGCGCGCACCCAGGAGGAGGAGCAGGTGGGCGTCGGCATCTCCGCGCTCCAGCAGCTGCAGCAGGAGGGCAAGAAGGAGGTCGAGGCGCTCGAGCTCGCCGACCGCATCGCCGCCGCGAACGCCGAGGCGGTCACGCAGTACGACACCCAGCTCGGCGCGAAGCAGGCGAAGCAGGGCGAGCTCCAGAGCCAGGCGGGCCAGGTGCAGGGCCAGGGCCAGCAGGGCCAGGCGCAGGCCGACCAGGGCAAGGGCCAGATGGACGGCATGATGTCGGGCCTGCTCAAGGTGTTCGGCATGGTGCCGAGCCGCCTCACCGGCAACGGCGGCGCGGGCGCGAGCGGGGCCCAGCAGCTCCAGACGGGCCTCGGGAAGCAGAGCGAGACGACCGGCCAGGGCGTCGGCACCGCGCAGAACGTCGCCACGTCGGCGACGGACATGCAGGGCAAGACCCAGGCGGGCCGCGCGGACGCCTCCCAGATGCAGGGCACGCTCACCAACGTGCAGAGCGACGCCCAGGCGCGGAAGGGCGAGGCCGAGTCCAGCGTCGCGCAGATCGACGAGGCCATCCTCCGCGGGCAGGGGCGCCTCGAGGCGATCTCCACCGAGAAGGCCGACCTTCGGACGCGGCACGACCAGAGCATCCAGGAGATGCAGGCCTGGGTCGCGACGCACAAGGGCCAGCGCACCGCCGGGCTCGGCGAGCTCGACGGCATCGTGAAGCTCGCCACCCCCGGCAAGTAGGATGGCAGAGGACATGGAAGCGACCCTGCGCGAGGTCGAGGCTCAGGTCCGCGCGGCGAACACGCGCGGAGACGCGGCCGCCGAGGGCGACGCCCGCGTGCGCGTCGCCGGCGTGTTGACCGCGATGGGACGGCTCGCGGACGCGATCGCCGAGCTGGAGAAGGCGGGCCCGCTCTTCGTGAAGGCGGGCCAGCCGGCGGAGCACGCGGGGGCCACGTGGGCCCTCGCGCTGCTCGTGACGCGCGATCCGAAGCGGAAGGGCGAGGCGCGCGACCTCTTGTTGAAGGTGCGCGCGCTCGCGACCCTCGGGGGCCGGCCCGATCTCGAAGCGAAGGCGCTGTTCCGCCTCGCGATGGTCGAGGCCGACGCCCAGGATCTCGACGCGGCGCTCGCTTGGCTCGCGACGCTCTTGGAGAAGGCGCCCGACGTCCGCACGCGGATCGAGGCCCACCGCGCGCGGGCCGGCTTCTTCCAGGCCCTCGGGCGGCCGAACCGCGCGCTCTCCGAGCTCGAGGCGGCGCTCTCGCTCGCCCGGGACGCGGGCGACGCGCGGACGGCGCTCCAGCTGCGCCTCGAGAAGCGCGTGCTGCAGCCCTTCACCGCCGACCTCGGCACGTGGGAGTCGTTCGCGGTCCTGCTCGAGGACGCGCGGGCCGCCGGCGACCCCGTGCTGGAGGGCGCGATCGAGCTGCAGCGGGCGGGCGTGGCGCTGCGCGGCGACCGCCCCGAGGAAGGAGAGCAGGCCGCGCAGGCCGCGCGCGCCGCTGCGCTCGCGTCGGGCGACGTCGTGCTCTACACGCTCGCGTGCATGTTGATCGCAGAGGCGCGCGAGCTCGCGGGCGATCGGTCGGGCGTGCTCGCCATCCTGCTCACCTGCAAGGCCACGCTCGAGCAGCGCTTCGGCAAGGAGGCGGGCCGGCCGGTGGTGTGGGTGCTGCAGGCCACCGAGGCGCGCTGGGGCAAGGAGGCCACGGACGCCGCGCTCGCCGAGTACCGCCGGATGGCAGCGTCGCGTATGCCGCAGGCGTGAAGCTCGTCGTCGGCGGGAAGCTCGCGGACCTCGACCGCGTGGGGCGCGAGGCGCTCCGCGCGCCCCCGGACGTCCCCTGGACCGCGCCGTTTTCGGGCGGCGCCTGGTTCAACTGGGCGATGCTCGCCGTGCCCGGCGGGTTCGTCGCCGGCGTGCTCGCCGTCCTGCCGATCGTGTGGGTGCTCAACGGGAAGGGCAGCGCCGTCGGCTACGCGATCGCCGGCGTGGCCGCGCTCGCGCTCTGCGGCATCGTGGCCCGCGCGGGGTGGATGGTGGCGGCGCGCGCGCGCCTCGCCGCGGGGAGGTGGCCCCACGGGCTGCGCCTTCGGCCGGAGGGGCTCGTGTGTCGCCGCGGAGACGTCGTCCACGCCGTGCCCCGCGAGGCGATCGCCGGCGTCCGCGTGGGGGAGCGACACATCCGACACACAGTGATACATGAATGTATCATCGATGTGTCGGGGCATGGCGAGGTCGCCTTCGACGACGGGCTCGCCGAGGGCGGCAACGCGCTGGCGAAGCGGATCGAGGCATGGGCTCAGAACACGTCGAGGTAGACGCCGTAGAGCCCGGTCTCGTCCAGCGGCTCGACCGAGACCACGCGGGGCGAGAGCTCGATGCCCGGGAGGACCTCGCCGAAACCCATGTCCGCCAGGTCGAAGGAGAGCTGGCCGACCGCGAGCCCGGCGAGGCCCTCGACGACGTCGCCGAGCTCGTCGCCGGCGTCGTTCCAGGTGGTGTCGGCGCCGTAGTCGAGGACCTTCACGTCGACGACCTGGAAGTCCGCGGAGAGCTCGGTGCCCTCGAGCGTGAGGTCGACGACCGCGAAGAGCTGCGCCTCGAGCCAGTCCTCGCAGTCGCCGTCCAGCACGGTGCCGATCTCGAGCTGGACGTCCGGCAGCCACGCCTGCGCGAAGGGGGTGCCGGTGCCCTCGACCATGCGGACCACGCGCGCGTCGCCCACGTCGAGCGACATGCACCAGCCCTCGGTGCCCTCGGGCACGTCCTCGCCGCCCGGCAGCGCGCGGATGCCGCCGCCGATGAGCTCGCCCATCGAGCCCTCGAGCTCCAGATCGATCTGCAGGAAGTCGGCGAGCGTCGCGTCGACGATGGTGTTGATCAGGCCCTCGTGGACGGCGGCGCCGAGCTGGTAGGGGAGGCCCGACGGGGTCAGGGCCGCGAGCGCGGGCATCTCGGGGAGCGTGTCGCCGGCGGGCTCGCCGGTGGTGACGGTCGCGCCGAGGCCGACGCCGTCGAGCGACGCGCCCACGTCGACGAGGCGGGCGGACAGCGTGGTGCCCAGCAGGTCGGTCTCGAAGGCGAAGGGGCCGCCCACCTCGATGGCGCCGACCTGATCGAGCAACAGGTCGCCGAGGGCGTCGCCCAGCTGGCCGACGAGCTCGGCGATCGGGTCGGCGATCAGCTCCATGAGCCAGTCCGGGACCTCGAGGCCGCCGAACGAGAGCGCGGTCTCGCCGAGCGCGACCTCGGCGTCGGTGAGGGCGAGCGTGAGCATGTCGTCTGCGAGGTCCGGCACGGCGTGGGCGCCGATGGTGACGTCCAGCGCGGCGTCCATCGGGATGACCCAGCCGAGCACGTCGATGTCGGCGGAGAGCGTGACCTGCTGGAGCGTGACGGTGAGGCCCACGTCGTCGGCGCCGGGGAAGAGGTCGACGGCGGCGCCGTCGCTGCTCACCGCGGTGGGGGTGATGGAGACGTAGTCGGTCTCGAGCGCGGGGAGGGCGGCGAGGATCTGGTCCTCCCAACCGAGGGCGTCGATCTGCGCGGCGACGAGCGGCTCCATCGCGTCGAGGCCCGTGGGCGTGAGCAGGCCGGTGATCGCGCCGGGGTCGGCCTCGCGGGGGTCGACGCCGTCGAAGACCGGGACGATCTGCCGCACCTTCTCCTCGCCGCGCAGGGCGAACACGTCGACGAGCAGCGCGCGCCGGCCTTCCGCGAAGGTGGCCTCCGCGGTGAACTCGCCGAAGGCGTTGGTGCGGACGATGACGCCATCCACCATCACCTCGGCGTTGGCCGGGGACACCACGCCCTCGATGCGCACGGGGCCGTCGCCCGCGAACGCGCCGTAGGTGGGCGACGTGATCGTGAGCGACAGCGGCGTGGCCGTGTCGGGAATGACCGCGGTGCAGGCGAGGAGGGAGAGGAACATGCGCCCGAACGTAACTTACTCGCGGGAGATCCCGGCGAGCACCGAGCTGGGCGACCAGTCGAGGCACTCGCCCCGGTCCTCTTCCACCTGCTGGAGGCCGCCGTTCGTGAACGTGAGGCCTCCCAGCGTGAAGGTGTCGCCGTAGGGCACCGTGCCGACGGCGCCATCGGCCGTGACGTCGAGGTCCCGGTAGGAGACGGTGCCGCAGTCGTCGTCGCGGTCGCAGACGGCGGTGCCGTCCGCGAAGGTCACGCCGTCGGGCGGGACGAGGCTCTCGGCGCCCGAAGACGAGCCGACCCAGGCGAGCAGGGTGTCGCCGGCGTAAACCGCGACGGAGCCCTCGGTGGCGCTCCACTCGCCGTAGTCGTAGGTCGCGGCGACGCGTAGCTCGGCGCCCACCGTGGGGGCGACGGCGCCGGGGGTCTCGACCCCGATCCAGAAGTCGCCGTCGTGGGTCGTCAGGCGGGCCCACCACGCGCTCGCGGTCGGGTTGGCGCCGAAGTCGGAGGTGCACTCGGACGGGAAGTCGCCGCTGCCCACCTCGGCGACCGTGCCCGTCCACTCGCCCGCGATCGGGGCGAAGCCGCCCGTGTCCTCGACGTCGCCGCCCCGGAAGCAGCCGGCGACGGCCGGGGGCTCGGGAAGCTCGTCGCAGCTGGACTTTCCGGGGGTGGTGGGCGGGCAGGCGGCGAGTGTGAGGAGCAGCATGGGCAACGGGGGATGCAAGAGCGGGGCCCGTGCGGGTGACAGACGTGCCCAGTGCAAGTCCGAGCGCCGACAGTCATGTCGAGTGCAATGAGGAGGCGGAATCGGTGGAGCGGGCGTTCAGAAAGTGCCGCTTCTTCCGTTCGGCGGAGGCGCGTCAGGGTGCCGATCTTGCATTCGCCCCGTCTGTCGCCGGTTTCCGTTGCACTCGCGGGCCCTGTGCTGGCGTGTCCGCGTCCGGTTTCGGGGCGCCCGCGCAGGAGAGGAGCGCGAGGAGCATCGCCGGATACTGCCGTGAGTTCGACGCCCCTCACCCGGCCTTCGGCCACCCCCTCACGCTGGGCCCGTCCGGGGCCCAGCTCCGGGGGCGGGTTCCGGGTCCTGGGGCGACGTCCTGTCGCCCCACCGCTCGCAGCGCTCGCGGCCGGCCCCTCCACGACGCCTGACGGCGTCCTCTCCCCCTGCGGGGGAGAGGGGCTTTCCTCCGAGGCTCCCGCCGCGGTTTACTTCCGCGCGACGCTCGCGATCCCCTCCGGGCTCGCCGGCACGATCCCCCTCTCGGTGATGATGCCGGCGATCAGCTCCGCCGGCGTGACGTCGAACGCGGGGTTGCGAGCGGTGCTGGTGGCGGGCGCGGTGCGGACGCGCGTGAACTTGCCCTCGTCGCTCCAGCCCCAGACGTAAAGTACTTCGTCGGGCGTGCGCTCCTCGATGGGGATGTCGTCGCCCGTGGGCGTGTGCATCGCGATGGTGGTGGTGGGGGCGGCCACGTAGAAGGGGACCCCCGCGGCGGCCGCGGCGAGCGCGGACGTGTAGGTGCCGATCTTGTTGGCGACGTCGCCGTTGGCGGCGATGCGGTCGCTGCCGACGATGACGACGTCGATGGCGCCGGCGCGGAGGTAGTGGCCGGTGGCGTTGTCGGCGATGACGGCGTGGGGGACGCCCTCCTGGCCGAGCTCCCAGGCGGTGAGCTGGCTGCCCTGCTGGCGCGGGCGCGTCTCGTCGGCGAACACGAAGACGTCGGCCCCGCCGCGGTGAGCGGCGTAGATCGGCGAGAGCGCGGAGCCCCAGTCGACGAAGGCGAGCCAGCCGGCGTTGCAGTGCGTGCTCACCCGGCGGCGCTCGGTGATGATCGGCGCCCCGAGCTCGCCGATGCGGCGGCAGGACTCGGCGTCGTCGTCGCAGAAGGCGTTCGCGGCGGCGACCGCGGCGCGGCGGGCGCGATCGACGTTGCCGCCCTCGGCCTCGATCGCCTTGAGGACGTAGTCGATGCCCGCGAAGAGGTTCTGGGCCGTGGGGCGGGTGCCGCGCAGGTGGTTCGCGGCGGCGGTCACGAAGGCGAAAAAGTCGCCCGGGGGCGCCTCGACCGCGGCCTGCGCGACGCCGAGCGCGCCGGTGGCCCCGATGGCGCCGGCCCCGCGGACGGTCATGTCGCGGATCGCGATCGCCGTCTCCCGGTAGGTCGGCATGTCCACGATCTCGAAGCGGTGAGGCAGGAGCGGCTGGTTGATCATCCGGACGCGGTCGGCCTCCCACCAGACCGTCCGCGTCGGCTTGCCGTTCACGAGCATGGAGACTCCTCTGCGGCGCGCAGCGTATCAGGAAGCGAGGCCGGACCGACGTCGCAGCTCGCCCGAGCGGAAGCGGAACCACCCGAGGTACTGGTTGCGCCACCAGCGGTCGAACGTGAGGTGGTCGAGGTGGCCCTCGAGCAGGGGCTTGTACAGGTCGTCGCGGTATTCGCGCCCGGTGATCCAGTCGCGGACGGTGAACTCGCCGCCGGCGTAGCGGGCGTACTGGGCCCAGCCGAAGGTCCACGACCCGGTGTTCACGAAGCGCACGCCGTCCTTCACGAAGTTGGCGGGCATGTGCGAGTGGCCGCAGACGACGACGCGGGCGAGCTCCTGCTTCGCGAAGGCGACGGCGGGCCCGAGCATGCGCATGGGGTCGCCGGCCTCGTTGAACACCCAGTAGTCGATGACCTCCTCGGAGCGGCGGGCGAGCGCGCCGAGCCCGACCCTCTTGAGCAGCGCGTTGCGCGCCTGCATCGTGACCGCCCACTTGTGGAAGAGCCAGAAGGCGACGCGGTTGCCCCAGTTGTAGAAGTCGGCGATCGGCAGGCGGATCCAGACGTGGAACGTCTGCTCCACGAAGTGGTGGAACCGCGCGATCGCGTTGCTGCCCTGGACGTTGGGGCCGATCCACGGGTCGAAGCGGTGGCCGTGCTCGACCACCACGTCGTCGCCGATCCAGAGGCGGCTGCACACGTCGAAGCGGAAGAAATCGCGGTAGACCCGGAAGTCGTCGTCGTGGTTGCCGCAGATGTAGATGACGTCGTGCTCGCTCGCCATGTCGGAGAGCGCGCGCAGGAGCTTCCCGTGGGCCTTCACGACGGGGGTGAGGTCGTGGGCCTGCAGAAAATCGATGGCGTCGCCCGCGATGACGAGCCGCGCGCCCTCCTCGCGGGCGCGCTCCACGAGGCGGAGGAGCTCGCGGTCCTTGCCCATGAACGTGTCGCCGCGCAGCCCGTTGCCGAGGTGCAGGTCGGACACCACGTAGACGGGGCGGTCGGCCGGGATGCGGCGCACGATCGGGTCGGAGGCGGGATGCGACCAGCGGTACGACACGACCTCAGCGTAGCGTGGTAGAGGCGGCCGATGCCGGGACCCACCCGTTTTGTCGGTTCGTTCACAGGCGCGCTGCCGCCGCCCACGCTGCCCGAGGTGGCGTTCGCGGGGCGCAGCAACGTCGGCAAGTCGTCGCTCCTGAACGCGCTGGTGGGCGTCAAGGGGCTCGCCCGGGTCGCCAAGACGCCGGGGCGGACGCAGGCGATCAACCTGTTCGAGGTGCAGGGCCGGTGGATCGCCGTGGATTTGCCCGGCTACGGCTACGCGAAGGTCAGCCAGGCGATGCGCGCGTCGTGGAAGGGGCTCATCGAGGGCTACCTCGGGACGCGCGAGACGTTGCGGATGGTCGTCGCGCTCCTCGACGCGCGGCTCCCGCCCCAGGACGCGGACCGCGCCCTGCTGGCGGGGCTGATCGACGCGGGCATCCCGGTGTTGCCGGTCGCCACGAAGGTCGACGCGCTGACCCGGGGAAAGCGCCAGGCGACGCTGGATGCGCTCGCGAAGGGGCACGGGCTCTCGGGCGTGCTCGGCGTGTCGTCCACCGAGCGGATCGGCATCGACGAGCTCCGCGGCGCGATCGAGCGCGTGATCCGCTAGGTCGCGCGCGGGAGCCGCATCCCGAAGACGAGCCGGCCGGGCTCGCCCTCGTCGACCTGCATGACGCCGCCGAGCGCGCGGATCATCTCGCCGGTCAGGTCCATGGTCAGCCAGCCCACCTCGTCGATCGGCGCGGGCGCGAGCCGGAGCGTCCCGACCTGGGTGCCGGCGTCGGGGGAGGGCGTGACCGCGAAGCGGATCTCGACGTGGTCGGGCGCCTCCTCGGCGGAGATCCGCACCGCGCCGCCCCCGCAGGCGGCGTCGCGCGCGTTGACGGCGCCGGAGATGAGCGCGCGGTCGAGCATCGCGGGCACCACCCACGCGGCGCCGGCGGGCCGGGCGACGTCCACCGTCAGCCCGATGCCGGGCCCGAGGGCCCGCTGGAGCAGCGGCGAGAGCTGGCGGAGCGCGGCGGCCACGTCGACGACCTCCGGGGTGGTCGCCCGGGGGCTCGTGACGTCGGCGAAGTGGCGGGCGAGATGGGCGGCGCGCTCGGCCGCCGCGCGTACGTCGGCGAGGATGGCGGCGCGGTCGCCGTCCGTGGCGGCGCGCGCGACCTCCTCGGCGCCGGTGAGCACGGCCGTCAGCAGGTCGTTGAGCTCGCGCGACAGCCCCGTGGCCAGCGCGCCGATGGACTCGAGGCGGTGGCCGTGGATCACGCGCTGCTCGAGGCGGCGCTCGCGGGTGCGGTCGGTGAGGACACAGGCGACGAGCGGATCGCCGGGGATGGGCACGAGCACGGCGTCCACGACGACCCAGGCGTCGTCGGGGCGGCGGATGAGCACGCCCTTCGCCGGGACGGGCGTGCCCCCGGCGGCGCGCTCCGCGTCGCCCCGGTGGGCCTCGGCGCTCACCACGTCCATCAGCGACGCGGCGGTGACACCCGTGAGGTCTCCCACCTCACGGCCCACCAGCGTCGCCGCCCGCTCGTCCGCCTCTCGGATCCGGTCCTGCTCGTCAAGGAGGAGGACGCCGTCGCCTATGTGCGCGAGGAGCACACACACGTCGTGCCCCGAAGATGTTTGCAAGTGGGTCTCCCAGGTAAGGGAGGCCCGCTATCCTCTTTGGAGCCGCGAGGGCAGGCGTTCTAATACGCGGTTCCGGGGACCACGACGATGATGTCGAGGCTGTCGAGCAGGATGCTCGAGTCGCCGAGGACGTTCAGCGTCAGGCGGTAGAGCTGGTCCTCGTTCGTCGCCGCGACGACGCCGCGGAACGTGAGCGTGAAGTTCAGGACGGCGCCCTCGTCGTCGCTGCCGAGGCCCTCGTAGTAGGCGGGCTCGATCCCGGCGACGAAGCCGTAGGTGTCGCCGTCGACCGCGAGGTCCACGCGCGAGAACCGGATGGCGGCGACGAGCTGGGTGATCGCGTCGACGATGGCCTCACGGAAGGCCGCGTTGCTGCCCGACCAGGTCTCGACGGGCACCTCGGCGGCGACGCCGTCGCCGTCGGAGTCGACGTAGGAGCCGATGTTCTGGGCGAAGGACTCCATCTGCGGGTACCCGAGGGTGCCGTTGACGGAGACGCCCACGAACAGGGCGCCGAGGTCGGTGAACGCGAGCTCCGCGTCGGACATGCCGGCGTTGAAGCACGCGGCCGGCGGGACGCCGTTGTAGTAGCTGTTGGAGCTCTCGGGGTCGCGCAGGTAGTTGTCGCCGGCGAGCACGATGACGGGCAGGGCGTAGTCGCGGAAGCCGAAGCCGCCGAGCGTGCCGCCGTCGACGGTGGAGCTGTCGTAGTACTCGGTGCTGCTGCCGCCCGCGAAGATGTCCGCCTCGCTCCCGGAGATGAACGGGGGCGTGTCGGTCTGGGCGTCGTAGGTGCCGTTGCAGGTCTGGTCGTAGCCGGCGCCGGAGGCGGCCTGGTAGAGGGCTTCGGTGCCGGACTCGGGGCCGTCGGCGCCGGAGTGGGTGGACAGGCCGTTGAGCGCGGTCTGCACGTCCGTCAGCTCGGTGGTGATCTGCTGGCGGAGGTAGAAGGGCTTGTCGATGCCGGCGGAGCCGTAGCTGCCGTACGCGTAGTCGTCGTGGCCGCCGACGCCGTAGGCCGTGTCGGGCAGGACCGAGTCGAGCTCGGTGACGATGGTGGCGAACTCGCTCGAGATGGCGCTGATGGTGCCGCCCATCGAGCAGGTGGTGTCGATGATGAAGCCGATGTCGCCCATCTCGATGTGGAGCTCGAAGTCGAACTCCTCCTCGACCGTGGTGCGCTCGGGCACCTCGACGTAGATGCCGTCGATGACGCTGGCGGCGTCGAGCGGGTCGGTGCCGGCGGTGACCTCGCCGCCGTCGGTGAAGCCGTCGCCGTCGGAGTCGTTGTCGTAGGGGTCGGTGCCGAGCGCGATCTCGTCGGCGTCGGGGAGGCTGTCGCCGTCGGCGTCGGTGTCGGCGTAGTCGGCGCGGCCGTCGCCGTCGGTGTCGCGGGGCTCGCTCGCCTCGTTGCCGTTGGTGCCGCCCTCGTCCGCGTCGAGCAGGCCGTCGTTGTCGCTGTCGGTGTCGCGGAAGTCGGGGGTGCCGTCCTCGTCGCTGTCGACGGGCTCGTCGGAGAAGGTGGAGGTGCCGCCCTCGAAGGCGTCGCCGATGCCGTCGTTGTCGGAGTCGGCGTCCATGTAGTCGGCGGTGCTGTCGCCGTCGGTGTCGGTGGCGGCGCAGTCGTCGATCTCCTCGAGGTCGGGGATGCCGTCGCCGTCGTTGTCGAAGTCTTGGAAGTCCTTCGTGCCGTCGTCGTCGGAGTCCTCGGCGCCGCCGTCGTCGCGGCCGGCCTCGATCTCGTCGCCCACGCAGTTGCCGTCGGAGTCGGAGTCGACGTAATCGGCGACGCCGTCGCCGTCGGTGTCGACCGGCATGGTGAGCGGGTCGTCGTCGCCGGCCTCGTTGGCGTCGTAGATCGAGTCGCCGTCGGAGTCCTTGTCGTCGTAGTTGGGCTTGCCGTCGCCGTCGGCGTCGTCCTCGCCGTCGTGGACGTCGATGATCGAGTCGCCGTCGGCGTCGGGCTGCTCGGTGGCCGTGCCGCCGCCCCCGGTGCCCGAGGCGGTGTCGTCGCCGCCGGCGCCGGTGCCGTCGTCCTTGCCGCCCGGGTTGTCGCAGGCGGGGAGGAGGAGCGCGAGCAGGAAGAGGGTACGCATCGTCGGAGCCCCGGGGGAGCTACAGGATAGATCGAGCCCGACGGAGACGCCACCGTGTCGGACTACAAGCGCGCGGACAGCTGGACGAAGCGCGCGAAGGCCGCCGGATACGCGGCGCGGAGCGTCTTCAAGCTCGACGAGATCGAGCGGCGATTCCGGGTGCTCCCGCGGCAGGGGAGGGCGCTGGACCTCGGCTGTTTCCCCGGCAGCTGGAGCAAGTGGCTGCAGGAGCGCGGGCTCTCGGTCGTGGGCGTGGACCTGCAGGCCCCGGCGTTCCCGGGGACGTGGATCGTCCGATCGGTGTTCGAGGTGACGCCCGAGGAGATCGGCCCCGTCGACGTCGTCGTGAGCGACATGGCGCCGGGCACCACCGGCGACCGCTTCGGCGACCACGTCCGCCAGATCGCCCTCGCCGACCGGGCGCTCGAGCTCGCGGAGGCGTGCCTGAAGCCCGGCGGGAGCTTCGTGTGCAAGGTCTTCGACGGTCAGGACGCGCCCCCGTTCGTGAAGCGCGTGCAGGCGCGGTTCGACGAGGTGAAGCGCTACAAGCCGGAGGCGACGCGGGATCGGAGCGTGGAGTTCTTCGTCGTGGGGAAGGGGAAGAAGCAGGGCTGACGCCCGGGACCCCTTGACGCACGGCGGCCCGTGCGTACCTTCCCGTCGCCACGCCCCGGACCGGGCAGACCTTCGAGGGGTCTCCCATGTCCGGCTTCCATCTCACGTTCTCCACCCGCGGACGGGCGCCCGTCGCCCCCGGCGAGGGCCCGCGGCGATCGATCGTCCGCGCGCTCCTTCGTGTGGCCGGGGCGCGCATCGTGCTCTTCTGCGTGGTCGACGACCACGTGCACGTGGTGGTCCTGTGCGACGCCCGCGAGGTCAACACCCTGGCGCGCGACCTCCTGTTCGCGCTCCGCGCCGTCGCCCACGCCGTCCCCGAGGCCGCGCACGTCCGGCCGATCGCGTCGCGAGGACACGCCGAGTGGCTCCTGACCTACGTCCTCACGCAGGTCGACCACCACGCGATCGACGCGGCGCCCGCGCTCTGGAGCGGGTCCTGCTTCAGCGAGCTCGCCGGCACGCGTGTCGTGGACGGGTGGGTGTGGAACATCCGCGAGCTCCTCCCGCGATTTCGCGTTCGGGAGGCGTTCGCCGCCGTCGGCCTCGCGAACCCGTTGGAGCCGGCCCCGGACGAGCTCGTCCGCGCGCCCGGGGCGTGGCGGCTCGCGGGGGCCGTCGCGCACGCGGCCTGCGCCGACGCGGCCCTCGCGGGGAACGAGCCCCACGTGATCGAGGCGCGGCGAGTGGTGGCCCACCTCGGACGAGCCGTCGGGATCGCCGATCGCGACCTCGCGGACGCGACGCGTACGCGGAAGCGTCAGATCGCGCGCCTCGCGGCGCGCACCCCGTGCGCGCGCCTCGCCCGCGCCGCGCGGATGCGGCTCGCGCTCGAAGAGGTGGTCCGCTGCGCTTCGCCGAGGAAGTGAGGGGCGCGGGGTAGGAGGGCTCGGGGGAGCCCTGCGAGATCGCGCCGCGGGGAGGGCGCGAGGTGGCAGGGCTCGGGTGAGCCCTGCGAGATCGCGCCGCGGGGAGGGCGCGAGGTCGGGGGGCTCGGGGGAGCCCGGCGGGATCGCGCCGCGGGGCGGGGGCCCGGCGCGATCGACGGGTCGCTACGGCCGG
>JBMOQZ010000205.1:0-37672 GCA_049322475.1 Myxococcota bacterium
ACACCAGCGGCGGCGACACCAGCGGCGGCGACACCAGCGGCGGCGACACCAGCGTCGGCGACACCAGCGTCGGCGACACCAGCGACACGGGCGCGGGCTACAGCGACGCCGTCGTCTACCAGGTCGAGATCTACGACATGGCGTCCTACGACGCCGACGCCGGCACCGGGATCCTGCTCTCGACCACCACCGACGGCTCCGCGGGCGCCTTCTCCACCACGGTGGACCTCGCCGCGGACGGCGAGTACGTCGTGCTGATCGCCGGCATCGTCACCCCCGACCTCGAGCTCGCCGGCGACTACTCGCTGAAGATCGAGAGCGCCGCGCCGGGCGACCTCGACGTCCTGATCGGGGCCTACGCCGGCTCCGACCCGCTCGTGGCCGAGGCCCCCCTCGGCGGCACCACGGCGAACACCTGGGAGTACGACGCCGAGACGATGACCTGGTCGGGCGCGTGGCGCATGTACCAGCTCCGCGAGGTCACGGCCGTCCCCGACGAGGACACCGGCGACCTCGACATCCCCAACCCCGAGATCGAGGAGGGGAACATCAAGGAGGTGTCGGTGCGCGGCGGCTCGGTCGCCACGCTGAACTCCTCGCCGATGGCGGGCGACCTCTACGCCTCCGCGGCCACGTCCGTCTCGATCTCCGGCGCGGAGGTCGCCGTGGACGCCCCGATCGTCCTCGACGCCGTGCGGCCGAAGGTCCTCGGCATCGTCACGGTCGAGGAGGAGCCCGACGCGACCGAGGCGCACCTCGACGCCGACTACCTGCTCGTCCTCGACACGCTCGCGGCGCAGGACATCGGCGTCGTCTCCGGGCTGGGCTTCGTCGACACGATCGACGGCGTGCTCAACGTGGTCAGCGACTCCGGCGTCTACGACGACAACGACTCGGACGCGTACGCGTTCCAGGTCGCGGAGGAGCTCCACGTCACGATGACCGCGGGCTTCGACAACGCGGCGGCGGACCTCGACTTCGGGCTCTTCGGGGAGTACGACGGCGTGTGGCTCGACTACACGGACTACACCTGCTTCAACGTCCTCAACCCCGAGCTGTGCACCACGGTGGTCCCCCTCCAGCCGGGCGCGACGTATTACGTGCTCGCGCTGGGGTACTCTGGCATTGGTGACGACGCGTACCACATCGAGCTGGAGTGGGCTGCTCCTTAGCGCCGTCCTCGCCGGCTGCGACGCCTCGTGGCAGCCGGTCGACGACGCGGGCGAACCGCCCGACTGGGTGACCGACCCGCTCGCGTACGTGGACCCCTTCGTGGCCACGGGCGGGCCCGGCTTCCAGGTCGGCTCCTCCACGCCCGCGGCGGGCGCGCCGTTCGGCCTCGTGAAGATCGGCCCCGACACGAGCCTCGGCTCCGCGTGGCTCGGGGCCTACCACTGCTCCGGCTACTACTGGGACGACACCCACGTCGACGGCTTCTCCCACGTCCACCTCCACGGCGTGGGCGTGCCCGACTACGGCCAGATCCTGTTCATGCCGACCGACGGCTGGGACGCGACGAAGCGCTCGCCCGACGGCTACCGGCAGGCCTTCTCCCACGACGACGAGCGAGCGGGCGCGGGCTGGTACGACGTCACGCTCGCCGACGGCATCCGCGTCGAGCTCTCCGCGACCACGCGCGCGGCCCACCACCGCTACACGTTCCCCCACGAGGTCGCCGATCCCGTCGTGTTGATCGACCTCGCCCACGTGCTCGGCGGCACGAACCTCGGCGGCGAGATCGCGGTCGAGGGCGACACCGTGTCCGGCTACATGACCGGCGCGGGCAGCTTCACCGGCGGGGGCGTCCCCGTGTACTTCCACGCGGTGTTCGACGGCGGCATCGCGAGCTTCGGCACCTGGGGCGACGACGAGGGCGTGGACGGACGCGCCGTCGCCACCGGCTCGACGCTCGGCGCGTGGATCCGCCCCGCGACGCGCGCCTTCGACGTCCGCGTCGGCATCTCGCTCGTGGACGTCGACGGCGCCCGCGCCAACCTCGAGGCCGAGCTCCCGTCGCGCCCGCTGGAGGACACCGTCGCCGAGACCGAGGCCGCCTGGCGCGACGCCGTCGGCGTCGTGGAGATCGCCGGCGGCACCGACGAGGAGCGGACGATCTTCTTCACGGCGCTCTACCACGCGCTCCAGATGCCCACGATCCAGACCGACGCGGACGGGCGCTACGTCGGCTTCGACAAGGCCGTGCACACCGCGGAGGGGTTCACCTTCCACTCCGACCTGTCGCTCTGGGACACCTACCGGACCGCCCACCCGCTCTACCTCTTGCTCTGGCCCGACAAGGGGCGCGACTTCGCGATCTCGCTGCTCACGATGGCGCAGCAGGGCGGCGCCTTCCCGCGCTGGCCGGCGATGAGCGGCGAGGGCGGCTCGATGCTCGGCGCGCCCGCGGACATCGTGCTCGCGGAGACGTGGCTCAAGGGCGTGCGCGACTGGGACGTCGACGACGCCTGGCCCCGGCTGGTGTCGCAGGCCAACGGCGCCGCGGTGCCGTACAACGGGCGGCCGGACGTCGCGTCGCTCGAGGCGTACGGGTACTACCCGGCCGATCTCTTCGGCACCTCCGTCGCCTGGACCCAGGAGCTCGCCTGGGCCGACCACGCGCTCGCGCAGATGGCCGTCTCGTTGGGTGACACGGAAAATGCCGCGCGCTTCGCCTGGCGCAGCTACACGTGGCGCAACCTCTACGATCCCGACGTGGGCTTCATCCACGCCCGCTACAGCGACGGAACCTTCGCCGGCGACTTCGACGCCGAGACGTGGCAGGAGGAGTACGCCGAGGGCAACGCCTGGCAGTATTTGTGGCTCGCCTTCCAGCACCCGGACGCGCTCGCCGAGACGCTCGGCGGCGAGCAGGCCGCGCGCGAGAAGCTCCGCCAGTTCTTCGAGCTCGCCGAGGCGGAGGGCCAGCTGATCGGGCCGCAGACCTACTACTGGCACGGCAACGAGCCCGACATCCACGCCGCGTACCTGTTCACCCTGTGGGGCGATCGCGACGCCTCGCTGAAGTGGCAGCGGTGGATCCGCGAGGAGCTCTACCACGCCGACCCCGTGGGGCTCGCCGGCAACGACGACGCGGGCACGCTCTCCGCCTGGTACGTGTTCTCGGCGCTCGGCTTCTACCCGATCGCCGGCACGCCGCTCTACGTGGTGGGCGAGCCCGTGTTCGACGCCGCGCGCTTCCGCGTGGGCGACGGCTGGTTCGAGGTCGCGCGCGACGGCGACGGCGACCACGTCGTCGCCAGCGAGCTCAACGGCGTGGACCATCCCGGCGAGACCCTCCGCCACGACGACCTCGTGGCCGGCGGGAGCTGGGTGGTCACCCTGGAGTAGGGGACGGCCGGGGCTCGGGCGCGCGGTCGGCCATCGCGCTGGCGATGCGCAGGACGTCGTCCATCCGCGAGAAGAACAGCTCCACGAGCGACGGATCGAGGTGCGCGCCGGCGGCGGCCGTCATCATGCGCCGCGCCTCGTCCAGCGCGAACGCCGGCTTGTAGACGCGCTTCGTGACCAGCGCGTCGAACACGTCCACCACCGCGACGATGCGCGCCTCGAGCGGGATCGACGTGCCCGTGAGGTGGTCGGGGTAGCCCGAGCCGTCCCAGCGCTCGTGGTGGTGCCGCGCGATGTTGTGAGCGACCGGCGGCAGGCCCGCCGACCGGAGCAGCTCGGCCCCGATGAGCGTGTGCGACTTCATCTCCTCGTACTCCTCGGGCGTGAGCTGCCCGGGCTTCTTGAGGATGGCGTCGCGGATGCCCACCTTGCCCACGTCGTGCAGGCCGGCGTAGCGGCCGATCTCCTCGACGAAGCGCTCGTCGCAGCCGCGGGCGCGGGCGAGCATGGCCGCGTAGGCGCACACGCGGCGGATGTGGTTGCCGGTGTCGTCGTCGTTGAGCGAGTTCGCGCGCTCGAGCGCCGCGACGAGGCCCAGCGTGAGGTGCTCGAGCTCGCGGTTGCGCTGCTCGAGGCGCTGGAGCGCCAGGTCCCGCTCGGCCGTCATCGAGGTGAGCGCGAGCGCGAGCTTCTGGCGCCGCGCCAGCGCGCGCAGCCGGGCCTGGAACTCCTCGGGGTCGACCGGCTTGACGAGGAACTCGTCGGCGCCCGCGCGGAGGAGCTCGATTTTGGCCTGGCGGCTCTCCTCGGACGTCACCACGAGGATGGGCGTGTCTCGGAAGGCCGGCAAGGACCGCAACCTGCGGATCATCTCGTCGCCGTCGAGCTGCGGCATGTACATGTCGGTGACGATGACGTCCGGGCGGAGGTGGGAGATCGCCTCGATCGCCTCGGCGCCGTCCCCCGCGGCGACCGCGCGGAACCCCGCCTGCACGGCGAGCTCCGTCATGTGCGCCCGGATGAGCGCGCTGTCGTCCACGATCAGGGCGAGCGGGAGCCGCATCGCGAACGAGTATACGTGCGTTCCGGACTATCGTCCGAGGACGACCTCGTGCCCGGGCGGTTCGTCGGCGTGGACCTGGGCAATCCGCAGGATGGCGGACTGCTGTTCCTGGAACGCCCGGACGACCGCGGGGTCGAACTGGGTGCCCGCGCCCTCCTCCACGAAGGCGCGCGCGCGGTCGATGCTCCAGGCGGGCCGCCAGCCGCGGGGGGACGTGAGCGCGTCGAACACGTCCACGACGGCGACGATGCGGGCCTCGAGCGGGACGGCGTCGCGGGCGAGCCCCGCGGGGTACCCTCGGCCGTCCCACCGCTCGTGGTGGGCGCCGGCGACGTGCTGGGCGATGGGCGGGAGGCCCGCGTTCGCCAGCAGCGAGGCGCCGAGGCGCGCGTGGGCCCGGACCGCGTCGAGCTCGTGGGGCAACAGCGGGCTCGGTTTTTCGAGCAGGGCGCGGGGCACGAGGCCCTTCCCGGCGTCCCACAGGCCCGCGTAGCGGCGGATCTGCTCGACGTACTCGGCCTCGCAGCCCATGTGGCGCGCGAGGAGGGCGGCGCCCCCGGAAATGCGGCGCGGCTGGTTCCCGATCGTGTCGCTCGTGACATCGACGAGGCCGGTGGCCGCGGCCACGAGCGCGTCGGTGGTGCGCTCGAGCTCGACGACGCGGGCCTCCAGAGCCCGGACCTGCCCGTCCATGCCCCGCGCGGGCGCGGCCTGCGGGCGGCGCCGGCGCACGATGGAGCGCAGCCGCGCGAGCAGCTCGTCGTCGGCGACGGGCTTGACGAGGACGTCGTCCGCGCCGGCGCGCAGGAGCTCCACGCGCGTCTCCCGGGACTCGTCCCCGGTCATGACCAGCGCGGACACCTCGGCGCACGTCGGGATCTGCCGCATGCGGCTGATCAGCTCGGCGCCGTCCATCGCGGGCATGTACACGTCGGTGAGGAGGAGGTCGGGGGCCTCCTCGCCGAGCATCGCGAGTGCCTCGGCCCCGTTGCGGGCCATCGTCACCTTGAAGCCCGCGTGCGCGGCCACGTCCGCGGACATCGCCCGCGCCAGGTCCGAGTCGTCGACGATGAGGATGCTGGGGGGCCGCATGTCCGCTTTCTATCACGTCATGCGAGCAGGACCTCCGGAGGAGGCAGACGAAGGTTGTATCGCGACGCCATGGCGTGCCCGTAGGCGCCCGCGGTCGCGACGAGCAACACGTCCCCCTCGCGCGTCGCGGGGAGCGCGCGGCCCGCGCCCAGCACGTCCCCGCTCTCGCAGATGGGGCCCACCACGTCGGCGACGAGCGCGTCCGGCTCGCCGAGGCGCGTGAGGTTCACGATCTCGTGCCACGCCCCGTACAACATCGGCCGGACGAGCGCGTTCATGCCCGCGTCCACGCCCACGAACCCGCGACCCGCCTTCTCCTTGAGCTGGGTGACGCCGGCGAGCAACACACCCGCCCGGGCGACCAGCCATCGCCCGGGCTCGAGCCAGAGCTGCAGGCCCGGGTGGGTCGCGCGGAAGGCGGCGAGGCGCGCGTCGAGGGCGGCGAGGTCCACGCCGGGGTCGGTGGGGCGATCGCCGACGCCGAGGCCGCCGCCGACGTCGAGGACGCGGGCCTCGGGGAAGAGCGGCAGCGCGACGGCGAGCTGCGCGGCGGTGCCGGCCCACGCGCCGGGGTCGAGGATCCCACTCCCCGTGTGGGCGTGCAGCCCGACCACGCGGGCGCCCGCCTTCGCGCAGGCGTCGCGCGCGCGCTCGAGGTCCTCGAGCGCGATGCCGAACTTCGAGGCGGCGCCGGCGGTGCGGACGTGGGCGTGGTGCCCGCGGCCGTGGCCCGGGTCGACGCGGAGCAGGACGTCGCGCCCGCGGAACAGCTCGGGCCAGGCCTCGAGCGCCCAGAGGTTGTCGACGGTGACGTGCGCGCCGGCCTCGAAGGCCGCCGCGTACTCGCCCGCCGGCGCGAAGTTCGGCGTGAACAGGATCGGCGAGCCCGGGACGGCCTCCCGGACGTGCGCGAGCTCGCCCGCGCTCACGCACTCGAAGCCGAGCCCCTCTTCCGCGAAGACGCGCAGCACGTCGGCGTTCGGGTTGGCCTTGACCGCGTACCAGACGTGGTCCGCCGAGGCGAGGCCGCGGAGGCGGCGCGCCGCCTCGCGCAGGGTGGGGGTGTCGTAGACGTACGCGGGCGTCGGGACGCGGAGGAGCTCCTCGCGGCGGCGCACCCACCACGCGTCCGTCGGCACCGCCGGGGCGACGGCCTCGGCGGCGCCGTCCTCGAAGTAGAGCGCGTGCAGCCGGCGCACGAGCGGGTCGGCCTGGGCCTCGTCGACGACGAAGCTGACGTTCAGGTCCGACGCCGCCAGCGAGACGAGGTGGACGGGGTGCGACTCGAAGGCCTCGAGCGCGGGCCCGAGGCGGTGGAGCGCCGCGCGGATCCTCGCGCCCACCAGCGACACGACGGCGCAGGGGCCGATCGTGGCGGCGCGGCAGTGGGCGCCGAGGTCCTTGACGAGCGCGTCGAGCACGCGCGCGTCGAGCGCGTTGGCGGCGGCGTCGAGCGAGCAGGTCACGTTCGTCTCGGAGGTGGCCACGAGGTCGACGGACAGCCCGTGCGCCTTGAACACGGCGAACGCGTCGGCGAGGAAGCCGACCTGCTGCCACATGCCCATCGTCTCCATCGTCACGAGCGTGACACCGCGCCGCGCGGTCACCGCGCGCACCGCGGGGGCGGTCGCCGGGACGCGGGCGATCACCGTGCCGGGGGCCTCGGGGTCGAGCGTGGACTTGAGGTGGAGGGGGATGGCGTGCGCGCGCACCGGCGCGAGGCAGCGCGGGTGGAGCACCTTCGCGCCCATCGACGCGAGCTCCTGCGCCTCGTCGTAGTCGACCCGGTCGAGCATGCGCGCGTTCGCGACGAGGCGCGGGTCCGCGGTGAACATGCCGGGGACGTCGCTCCAGATCTCGAGGCGCGCGGCGCCGAGGCGGGCCGCGAAAAGGGCGGCGGAGGTGTCCGACCCGCCGCGGCCGAGGACCACGGTCTCGCCGGCGGGGTCGCGGGCGACGAAGCCCTGCGTGACGGCGACCTCCGGGAGCACGAGCGCCGGGTCGGCGTGGTGGGGGCAGCTGGCGTGCAGGAAGCGGCGGTGCTCGGTGGGCGCGGGCTCGGTGACGAGCACGGTCCGCGCGTCGATCCACGCGGCGCCGAGGAAGGCGGCGCCGAGCTTCGTGAGCCAGAGCTCGCCCTGGGCGAGCACCCGCGCCGTCAGGCGGGGCGTGGCCTCGCCCGTGAGCGACACTCCCGTCGCGATGCGGCGCAGCTCCTCCAGCGGCTCCGTCACCGCGTCGACGCCGAGGTCGCGCGCGAGCGCGTCGTGTTTCGCGGCGAGCTCGGCGAGCATCGGCTCGTGCTCGCCCCGGAGCGCGGCGGGCAGGAGCTTCTCGAGCTGGTTGGTGACGCCGGTGATCGCCGAGCAGACCACCACGACCCGGTGCCCCTCGGCGCGGCGGGCGGCCACGATCCCGGCGAGGGTGTCCCACCGGGCGCGGGTGGCGACGCTGGTGCCGCCGAACTTCAGGACGATGGAGGACATGGGGCCGGCGCGTAACGCGACCGCGCTCGCGCCGAGCCCTCCGACCGATGGGCCCCCCCGCCGGCCCCCGTTACCGACCGCGCCCCGGGTGTTCAGCTCCTGTCCGTGACGCTCCTCCCGCTCCTCGCCTGCACCCACGCCCCGCGCGTGACGGAGGCCACCGCGGCGCCCGAGGTCGTCGAGCGCCTCGAGGAGAGCGTGGCCCCCCTGCGCCGCCGGTGCGTGGACGGCGCCGCGGCCGTCGTGACCGCGGGCGAGACGACGTGGGCGACGGCCTGGGGCGAGCGCCCCGACCTGACGACGGTGCACACCTGGGGCTCGGTGTCGAAGTCGCTCACGGCCGTGCTCGTGATGCGGCTCGTGGAGCGCGGGGCGCTCGCGCTCGACACGCCGATCGCCGCGCTCGCCCCGGCGTACGCGACGCTCATCCCCCCGGAGAAGGCGACGCCGCCGCTCACGCTCGCGCACCTGCTTTCGCACCGGGGCGGCATCACCCGCGAGGAGCACCGTCGGGAGCCGGGGATGTTCCTCTGGCCCCCCGGCACCCGCTGGCGCTACTCGACCAACGGCTACGGCGTCGTGGGCGACGTGATCGAGGCGGTGTCCGGCGAGCCCTGGGCCGACGCCGTCCGGCGCCTCGGCGAGGCCGCCGGGATGCCGACCCTGCGGGCGTCGCGGTCCGCGTGGATCGCGCCCGGCGCCCTCGTGGAGAGCGACGTCCGCGACCTCGCCGCCTTCGCCACGAAGCTGATGGACGGCGCGCTCGTGTCGGAGGCCTCGACGCGGACGTTGTGGTCGCCGGTGGTGCCGCGCGAGGCCACCGACGGCTGGCTGGGCGACGCCTGGGACGGCTACGGCTACGGCTTCCTCGTGGCCGGCGCCGGCGACGGCCTCGTGGTCGCGCACGCGGGGCACAACGGCGCGCGGCGCGCGTGGCTCTCGATGCGGCCGGCGGAGCGGCGGGCGTTCGTGGCGTTCTGCACCACCCACGACCCCACCGCGGACCTCGACTGGACCGCGCGGATGGAGGCGGTGTTCGCCGTCCGAGAGTAGGCCGCCGACCCCCTGTCGAAGGGCGGCGTGGGGCGCTCGCCCGGGTTGGCCCGTGGCGACCGGAATCTCGCCACCTGCCGGGCAGGTCCCCGGGATTCCGGTCGTGGCGACCGGAATCTCGCCACCTGCCGGACAGGTCCCCGGGATTCCGGTCGTGGCGACCGGAATCTCGCCACCTGCCGGACAGGTCCCCGGCTTTCCGGTCGTGACGCTCCCGGCGCCTACGCCCGCCGCGCCTGCTCCTCCGCCAGCGCCCTCGCCCGCGCCGCCCGCGCGGGGAAGCCCGCGTCCTCGGCGAGACGCGCGGCCACCTGCAGCGCGCGCCGCAGGTCCGGGGCGCGGAAGCCGGTTTCCTCCACCAGCGCGGCCACGCGCTCCGCGCAGGCGCTCCACTCGGCCTCGGCGCCGGCCGCCAGCGCGGGGAGGAGGGTCCCGTAGGCGGCGGCGAGCACGTCCCGCCGGCCGGCGCGCTCCAGCACCCGGCGCGCGCGGTCGGCGTGGGCGCGGCACTCCGCGAGCGCCCCGCGGTCCATCGCGAGGAGGGCGAGGTTCAGCAGGACGAACGCCACCCGCGTGGAGCCCGCCGCCTCCAGCCGCTCCAGCGCGCTCCGGAACAGCGCCTCCGCCGCCGCGGTGTCGCCCCGCTCCAGCGCGAGCTCGGCGAGCACGTTGTCGCACCCGGCGCTCCCGATGGCGTTGCCGATCGCGTCGAAGCGCGCGCGCGCCCGCCGCAGCAGCGCCAGCGCGGTCGCCGCGTCGCCCCCCTCGCGGGCGACGAGCCCCAGCACGAAGTCGGCGAGCGCCTCGCCGCGGGGCTCGCCGGCGAACGCCTCGCGCGCCTCCTCCAGCACGCGCCGCGCCTCGTCCTGGCGCCCCATGCCGCGCGCGGCCGTCCCGACGGTGTAGTGGCAGCGGGCCCACGCCACGCGGTCCCCGGCGGCCTCCGCGAGCGCGCGCCCCTCCTCCGCGAGCGAGGCGGCGTCGCCCCAGCGCCCGAGCAGCGCGCGGGCGACCGCCCGGATCCGCAGCCCCTCCGCCGCCACGCCCGGCAGCCCGACGGCGAGGGCGTGGCGCGCGATCGCCTCCGCCTCCTGCTCGGCCTCGGCGATCGCCCCGAGCTCGGCGCGCGCGCCGGCGGCGTACACGCGGATCCGCAGCCAGCGGGCGTCGTCCGCGGGCGGCGAGGCCGCGGCGAGCCGCTCGGCGAGCGCCACGAGCGGGTCCGTCGCGCCCGCCGCGTACAGCCGGTCGGCCTCGCGCGCGGCGACGGCGAGCGCCTCGGCGATCCGCCGCGCGCCGAGCAGGTGGGGGAGCAGCCGCGCGTCGGGGGCGCCCGCGCGCGCCAGCGTCCGCGCGCACGCCGCGTGCACCTCCGCGGCGTGCTCGCCCATCGCGGCGAGCACGGCTTCGCGGGCGAGCCCGTGCGTGAAGCGCCAGCCGCCGGGCTCGCTCGCCGCGACCCCGCAGTCGAGGAGCCGCTCCAGCAGGCGCTCCGGGACGGGCGCGCCGAGCTCCGCGCACGCCTCGCGCCACTCGGCCGCGTCGACGTGGACCCCCAGCACCGCGGCGGCCTCCACCGCGCCGCGCGCCCGCGCGCCGAGACCGGCCGTCGCCCGGGCGATCGCGTCCCTCCACACCGGGGCGAGCCCCTCCGGGATGGCGGCGCCGACGCCCGGCCGGAGCCAGTACCCGAGCTTGCCGGGCACCAGCGCCCCCGCGCGCGCCCACGCCTCCACCGCCTGGACCACGAACTGCGGGCTCCCGGCGCTCCGCTCGGCGAGCTCGAGCGCGAGGCCGGCCTCGAGCCCGAGGCGGTCCCGCCCGAGCGCGACCAGCGCGTCGAGCCCCAACGGAGGCAGGCTCACCGCGGCGAGCCCGGGCGGCGCGGCGTCGGCGGCGAGCACGAGGAGCACCGGCACGTCCGAGCGCGTGCCCTCCAGCCTGCGCGCGAGCGCCGCGAACGCCTCCGGGTCGTCGGCGTGCTCCACGCACGCGACGACCGCCCGACCCGCCGCGCGGCGGGCCAGCGCCGCGTCGAGGCGCCGTGCGAGCTCGATGGGGTCGGCGGGCACGTCCGCGTCCGGCTCGAGCGCCTCGAGCAGCGGGGGGGGGGCCCCGCCGGCGATCCGCACCGACCCCGCCGCGCCCGACGCCTCGGCCCGCTCGGCGAGCCACGCGAGCAGCCGCGACCGCCCGCTCCCCGGCGGCCCCACGAGCGCGACCGCGCGCGCGCCGTCGCCCGCTCGGACGGCCTTGAGCGCGGCCCACAGGGCGTCCCGCTCGGCCTCCCGCCCCACCATCGGGATGGCGCGGAGCCCCACGAGCGCGAGCCCGGCGCCCGAGAGCCGCCACCCGTCCCAGGCGGGCTCGCCGTCGCGCCAGTCGGCCGGGACCGGGGCCGGCGGCGCGGGCGTGGGCGAGGGGGGCGCCGCGGTCGGGCGCGCCGGCGCGTCGACGTCGTCGAGGTGGAGGGTCGCGCTGTCGGGGCGGTGCACGTGCGCCGTCCGCGGCCCGGGCTCGGGCGCCGCGTCGGGCAGCCGCGCGAGCGCCCACGCCGCGTCGGCCGCGCAGGCGAACCGCGCGGCGGGGTCCTTCTCGAGCAGCCGCCGTCGCCACGCGTCGAAGCCCTCCGGCGCCGCCGCGCCCTCCGGCAGCGGCGGCGGGGCCTCGTAGAGGTGGGCCCGCGCGTAGGCCGTGGCGTCCTCGCGCGAGAACGGGGGCTCGCCCGCGACGAGCGCGGTCGCGAGGCACCCCACGGCGTACAGGTCCGCGAGCGACCCGCCGCGACCCCCGCCCACGAACTGCTCGGGCGCCATGTAGGCCGGGGTGCCCGCGCGCGCGGTCCGCGCCGCGGCGAGCCCGAAGTCGGCGAGGCGCACGTCGGTCGGCGCCGAGGTCGCCAGCAGCACGTTCGCCGGCTTGACGTCGCCGTGGACCACGCCGCGCGCATGGGCGAACGCCAGCGCGTCGAGCAGGCGGGCGAGAACCTCGCGCGCGTGCCGCCACGGGAGGCTGCCGCAGGCGCGCTCGAGCGTCCCGCCCTCCGCGAGCTCCATCACGAGGAAGGGGCTCCCCTCGACGAGCCGCCCGCCGGAGAGCACGCTCGCGGCGCCGTCGACGTGGCCGAAGTCCAGCACCGTCACGATGGACGGGTGGGAGACCGCGGCGACGGCGCGCACCTCGGCGCGGAACGTCGCCCCGGCGGACGAGGGCGCGAGGACCTTGACCGCCGCGGGTGTCCCGTGGGCGTGGTGGACGGCCCGCCACACCTCGGAGGTGCCGCCGCGCCCGATCGGCTCGACGAGCTCGAAGGCGCCGACCGAGGGGCGTACGCCGGAATCGGCGAGCCGCGCGAGCGTCCCGTCGAGCTCCTCGACGTCCCGGCCGCGCCCCACCGCCGCGAACATCGCTCGCGCGACCGCGAACGCCCGCGCCGCCCGCGCCGGCGCCCCCGCCGCGAGGGCCTTTCGCGCGCCGAGGGCGACGGTCTCCGCCGCCTCGGCGTCGGCGAGCCCGCCGGAGGTGAGCGTCTCGAGGCGCGCGAGGAAGGACTGCCACGGCGCGGGGGCGTCGACGCGGCACGCCACCGCCGTCGCGAGCGCGAACATCTCGAGCCGCACGGGTCCCGGATCGGCGAGCACCGGCTCGACGAGCGCGCGGGCGTCGTCGTCGTCGCCCCGCGCGATCGCGAGGAGCGCGCGGTTCAGGTTCACCATCCTCGCGAACGGGTGCGTTGCCCCCACGAACGGACGCACGGCCTCCGCGTAGCGGGCTTCGGCGCCCGCGAGGTCGCCCGCGCGCCGCGCGATGTCGCCGAGCACGTTCTGGAGGTTCGCGACCATCCGCCGCGCGCCCGCCTCCTCCGCCGCCGCCAGCGCCGCGAGCACGCCGTCGCGCGCGGCCTCGGGGTCCTTCCGGTCGAGCGCGATCATCGCCTGCCCGCCGAGCCCCATCGCGATCGCGAAGACGTCGCCGGTCGCCTCGCCGCGCGCCCTCACGCGTGCGTACCGCCGGGCCGCCTCCTCGACGTGTCCGGACACCCGGAGCGTCCACGCGAGCGCCTCCTCGACGACGGCCGCGTCCTCGGGCGACTCCCGCTCGGCGAGCGCCAGCGCGTCCTCGATCATGCGCAGGGCGCGCGTCGCGTCGCCCCGGTCGCGGAGGCACCGCGCGCGGTCGCAGAGGGCCCGCGCGCGCAGGGCCGTGTCGCCCGTCGCGACGGCGATCTCCTCGGCCCGGGCGAGCCACGCCTCGGCGCGCGCGATCTGCCCCTCGTCGCGCACCTCGGCGGCGGCGATCCGGAGCGCGTGGCCGCGCAGGTGCTCCCACCCGTGGCGGTCCAGGTCCGCGAGGAGGCGCACCCCGCCGTCGAGCGCGCCGATCCCGATCCGGTGCGCGGCGCGCGCCCGCATGAGCAGGATCTCTCCGCGGCGCGGGTCGCCGGCGGGCGCACCCGCGGCGTCCAGCGCGGCGATCGCGCGGTCGCAGGCGTCCACCACGCCCCCGAGCCGCCCCCTGCGCAGGAGCGCCCGCGCCTCGGCGATCTCCGCCGTCTCCTCCATGCGCGCATCCTGCCACGACGCGACGGCCCGCGGCCCGCCGAAGGGCGGTCTCCGGCCGGGCGACGGCCCGTGGTTAGCTTCGCCCCCGGAGGCGGCCATGCCCTTCTTCGGGTTCGTTTCGCTCGCGCACGCGTTCTGCGGCACCTACGTCGGCCAGGCCGGCGCCGAGCTCTACAACAACGCCAGCCAGGTCGCCATCGCCCGCCAGGGCACCCGCACCACGCTGACCCTCGCCCCCGACGTCGAGGCGAACACCCCCGACTTCGCGCTGGTGGTGCCGGTCCCCGAGGTCCTCTCCGCCGAGGACGTCGCCGTGGTCGACCCCGCCATCTTCGCGAAGCTCGACGCCTACTCTGCGCCGCGGCTCGTCTCCTACACGTGCGACGACTTCTGGTACGACGACTCCGTCGACTACGACGGCGGCGACACCGGCGCGGCCGGCGAGGAGGCCGACGACTCGGTCACCGTCGAGGCCGAGTTCGAGGCCGGCGAGTACGACGTCGTCGTGCTCTCGGCGGAGGAGTCCGGCGCGCTGATCGAGTGGCTGAACGACAACGGCTACGCCGTCTCGCTCGACGCGGAGGAGCTCCTCGGCGAGTACATCGAGGCCGGGGCGTACTTCTTCGCCGCGCGCGTCGCCCTCGACCGCGTGCCCGCCGGGCAGTCCTGGCTCTCGCCGCTCCGCTTCGGCTACGAGAGCGAGGTCTTCTCGCTCCCCGTCCGCATCGGCACGCTCAACGCCAAGGCCGAGCAGGACCTCCTGCTGTACGTCGTCGCCGACTACGCGGACGGCGCCGTCGGCATCTCCAACTACCCGGAGGCCACCGTCGAGGAGGAGTGCCTCTGGCAGACCGAGGGCGAGACCTTCGGCGAGTTCTACGCCGCCCAGTTCGCCGCCGCGATGGCGACCACCGACCGCCCGGGCTGGGTCCGCGAGTACGCCTGGGGCAGCGGCGCCTGCGACCCGTGCAGCGGCGAGCCCCCGAGCGCGGAGGACCTCGCGACGATCGGCTACGAGGACAGCGGCGGCTACTACGGCACGAACGCCTTCTTCACGCGCATCCACGCGCGCTGGGCGCCCGAGGAGGTCGACCAGGACCTCGTGCTGTACCTGTCGAACGACACGACGGTCGGGCAGGTCCGGTACGTCGAGTACGCGCCGGAGCTCGAGGACCGCTTCCCCGTGTGTGGCGTCGGCATGGTCGACGACCCCGGCTCGTGCGACGACACCTGGGACGACGACGGCGACGGCATCCCCAACAGCGAGGACGACGACGCCGACGGCGACGGCACGCCCGACGGCGACGACGATCCCGCCGACCTCGACGACGGCAAGGGCGACGACGCGGCCGCGTGTGGCTGCGGCTCGCCCGTCGCCCCCGCGTGGGGGCTCGCCGCGCTCGCGGCGCTGGCGGCGCGCCGGCGCCGCTGACGGCCGCTCAGCAGTCGCCGTTGTCCGTGACGGTGACGGTCCCGGCCACGTCGACCCCGGCCGCGAAGGCCTCGGCGGCGCTCTGGCACAGCGAGGGGTTGCCCTCGATCCGGAGATCGCCCGCGATCGCCTCGACGCCGGCGAGCCCGTCGAGCGACGCGAGCGCGCCGTTCGACCGCAGGTCGAGGTCGCCGCCCACGGTCGTGAGGCCCTCCAGCCCGTCGAGGCCCGCGAGCGCGTCGAGGTTGCTGAACGCGAGGTTCTTCCGGATCGACGCGAGCCCGGCGAGGCCCGCCACCGAGACCAGCGCGTCGTCGTCGCTCACGACCACGCTGGTCACCGTGGCGAGCCCCTCGAGGCCGTCCAGCGACGTGAGCGCCGGGTTGCTCGCGACGGAGAGGTCCTCGGTCACGACGGTCAGGGCCTCGAGGCCGCGGAACGACACCAGCGCGTCGTTGCCGCGGACGGTCAGGTCGCCGCGGATCGTCGCGAGCGCGGCGAGCCCGTCCAGCGAGACGAGCGCGTCGTCGTCCTCCAGCGTGACGGGCCCCCCCACCTCGGCGAGCGCGCCGAGCCCGTCGAGCGTGGCGAGCGCGACGTTCTCCTTCACGACGAGGCCGCCCACCGTCGCGAGCGCGTCGAGCCCGGCGAGCGAGGTCGCGCCGGCCTGCGTGACGCTCAGCGTCCCGCTGACCGCGTCCACGCAGGCGAGGTCGGCGAGCGCCGCGTCGCCGGTGACGGCGACGTCGCCCTCCACCTGCCGGTCGCACCAGCCGTCGCAGAACCCGGCGAAGTCGTCGGGTGCGAGGTCGCCCGCGTACGCGCCGCTACCCCACGCGGAGGCGTCCTCGGGCGCGCAGTCGTCGGGGTCGGCGACGCCGTCGCCGTCGGCGTCCTCGTCGGCGGTCCCGGCGTCGCAGTCGTTGTCGACGCCGTCGCCCACCACCTCCGCGGCGTCGGGCGAGACCGCCGCGTCGGTGTCGTCGCAGTCGCTCGCGACGGGGAAGCCGTCGCCGTCGAGGTCGTCGTCGGGGGTGGCGGCGTCGCAGTCGTTGTCGACGCCGTCGTAGGGGGTCTCGGCGTTGCCGGGGGCGGCGGAGGGGTCGCCGTCGTCGCAGTCGGCGGCCTCGGTCGCGCCGTCGCCGTCGGCGTCGACGGGGTCGGGGTCCGTGTCGGGGATGGTGACCGCCGTGTCGTCGCCTTCGACGGAGGAGCGGCCCACACAGGCGAGGAGGAGCAGCATGCGCGCAACCATACCCGACGCGCGCACGGCGGCGGGTGGCCCATACTGAGCGCATGACCTTCGCCGAGCTCCGCGCCTTCGCCGCCTCGCTCCCCGGCACGACCGAGGCCCCGCACTTCGAGCTCCTCTCGTTCCGCGTGGGGACGAAGATCTACGCGACCGTGCCCCCGGGCGCGCCGGAGGTGCGCGTGTTCGTCGACGAGGCCGCGGCGCGCGAGGCGGTCGCTCGCGAGCCCGGCGCGCTCGAGCTCCTGTACTGGGGCGCGAAGCTCGCCGGCGTCCGCGCGCGCCTCGACGCGGCGGACGACGACCACCTGCGGGCGCTGCTGCGGGCGGCGTGGGAGCGGAAGGGGGCGAAGCGGGCGAGGCGGTAGGCACGCCCCTTGCCTCCGTCCCTGGCATGACCACGTCGTTGCGCATGATCCTCCTCTCCGCCCTCGCCGCCTGCGACACCGATGTCACGGACGACCCGAAGCCCGACGAGCCCGACGCCGACACCGACACCGACACCGACACCGATGCCGACGCCGACCTCTGGGACTGGTGCCCGTCGCCCGACACCGCCGTCGGCGATCCCGCCTGGGAGGGGCGCGCCGAGGTGGGCGACGGCGCGCTCTACTGCGTCAACCCGTCCGAGCACCTCACGCTCGAGGAGAGCCTCGCGGCGAAGGCCCAGCTCCGGGTGGTCCCCGGGAGCTACCCGGTGCCGGTCGAGGACGGCGACGCCTTCGCGCTGGGCCTGCCGGCGTGCGTCGCGTTCGCCGACGGCACGGGGCTCGCCACCGACGGCGCCGGCACGGCGACGGTGCAGACCTCGGCGTGGGGCGGCACCGCCTATTCGTCCGCGACGTGGTGGCAGCCGGCGGGGGGGAGCTCGATCGAGCTCACGCTCACGACGGTGACGGAGGAGGGGTCGGCCTTCCCGCCGGTCTCGGTCGACGGCGAGCCCGGCGACCCGTACGGCGGCGCCGGGTTCTTCGCGACGCTGCACCCCACGCCCGACGGGACCTGGGACGCGGGCTCGCGCGGGTTCACCACCTGCGACACCGACACGTGGACGCGGGGCGTGCACACCGTCGCCTTCGACGGGGGCGCCGTCGAGCTGGAGGTGTTGATCGGCGAGAGCGCCGCCAGCACCGAGCCCTCCGCCTTCGTGCGGGCGAGCGGCACGCTCGACGGCGTGGCGTTCGAGCAGCGCGACTACTGGGCGCTCGTGTACCGCCCCGAGCACCACCACTTCACGCGCCACTTCGCGGTGATCCTGCCCGAGACGATCGGCGAGGCCTGCGCGCTGCGCGTCGAGGGGCTCGACCCCTACGGCGAGACCGGGTCGGAGACGGTGTCGCTCGCCGGCTGCGACCTCGCCGTCGCCGCGACGCGGAGCGTGGAGAGCTCGACCTACACGCGGGAGTAGCGACGCCGCCCGGGCACGAGGAGGAGCGGAAGGAAGAGGGCCGCCGCGCTCCCGCTCCCACAGCCGCAGGCGGCCTGCTCGCCGTCGTCGAGGGGGTCGCGCTCGCGGGGATCGTCGGGGAGGCCGTCGCCGTTGCGGTCGACGAAGCCGGTGTCGTCGGTGTCGGCGTCGGCGTCGGTGTCCGTGTCGGTGTCGCCGTCGGCGTCGGCGTCCGTGTCGGCGTCGGTGTCGGCGTCGCCCTCGCCCCCGCACGCGCCGGAGCCGGGCTCGTCGACCCACATCGCGCAGTTGCTGCCGTACTGGAAGACGCCGTCTTCCGGGTAGCTGCCGCCGTCCCAGACGAAGCGGTAGGCCTGGCACCCGCTGCCCGTCGAGGCGTCGGCCTCCCAGTAGCCGCGCGTGTCGGTGCCCACGACGAGCGTGGGCTCGAGGCAGTCGTCCTCGGTCTCCACGAGGACGTCGCTCGCGGCGCGTGTGTCGACGGTGAAGCCGAAGGTGACGGTGCCGCGGGGCTCCTTCGGCAGGTGGAGCCCCTCGGCGACGGGCTGCGCCGACTGGCCCGACCCCCCGCCGAAGTCCTGCACCCAGTACGAGCCCCAGGCGCCGCCGGAAGCGAAACCCGCGCCCATCTCGACGTAGCTGCCGGACAGCATGTTCTCGCGGTGCCCGTCGGAGTAGAGCCAGCCGGAGTTCACGGCCTCGCTGGCGGAGGAGTAGCCGGCGGCGATGTTCTCGCCGTAGCCCCAGCCGCCGTAGTAGCCGGCGATGCGCGCCGACCACGACGTGCCGTCGCAGGAGTCGTGCTGGAAGCAGCCGTTGTCGCGCATGTCCTCGGCGTGCGCGCGAGACGCCTCGGCGAGCCCCAGCTCCCACAGCAGCGGCGCGACCGGCGAGTAGGTGCCGAAGCCCACCGCGTCGGGATCGACGCGCAACCGGTTCGTGTAGAGGAGCACCTCGCGCTCCTCGTAGCTGGGCAGGTCCCCCTCGAACTGGCCGTACGAACCGAGCAACAGGAGGCAGGCGAGCATGGGCCGGCGCCTTAACCGGCCCGCCTTGACCGGGCACGCGCGCTTCCGTAGGCTTCCGGCCGACTTTGGAGCATCGAATGCCCGCCGACACCATCCCCGCCCGGCTCTTCGCCAACGCCGCGCGCATCGGGGACTCGCCCGCCTGGTACACGAAGGCCGACGGCGCCTGGGCGCCGCGCCCCTGGAGGGACGTCGCCGGCGAGATCCGCCGCGCCACGCGGGCGCTGATCGCGCTCGGGCTCCAGCCGGGCCACACGGTCTGCATCCTCGGCTTCAACCGGCCCGAGTGGGTCGCGATGGACGTCGCGGCCATGTGCGCGGGCGGCGTGCCCGCGGGCATCTACACGACGTGCTCGTCGAACGAGGTGGCGTACATCCTGCGCCACGCCGAGAGCCGCTTCGTCCTGCTCGAGAACGCCGACCAGCTCGCGAAGGTGGAGAAGGAGCGGGCGAGCCTGCCCGCGCTGGAGCACCTCGTGATGATGAGGGGCGCGCCCGCGCTGCCGGGCACGCTCACCTGGGACGAGTTCCTCGCGAAGGGCGACGCCGTCGCCGACGCCGAGGTGGACGCGCGTGTCGCCGCGCTCCTGGACGACCAGCTCGCGACGCTCATCTACACGAGCGGCACGACCGGCCCCCCGAAGGCGGTCATGCTCTCGCACCGGAACCTCGCGTGGACCGCGGCCGCCGCGAAGGGAATCGTGGATCTGCGCGCGGACGACTGCGTGCTCTCGTACCTTCCGCTCTCGCACATCGCCGAGCAGATGTTCACGATCCACGCGCCGATCACCGTCGGCAGCGCCGTGTACTTCGCCGAGGCGCTCGAATTAGTGCCGGACAACCTCAAGGAGGTCCAGCCCACCATCTTCTTCGGGGTGCCGCGCATCTGGGAGAAGTTCCACGCGGGCATCACCAACAAGCTGCGCGACGCGACGGGCGTGAAGGCGAAGCTGGTGGCGTGGGCGATGGACGTGGGCAAGCGGGTCGCCGCGCTGAAGCGCGAGGGGAAGCCCGTCACGGGCTGGCTCGCCGTGCAGCACCAGTTCGCCGACGGGGTCATCTACAAGAAGCTCAAGCCCGCCATCGGGCTCGGCCGCGCGCGCATCTGCGTGAGCGGCGCGGCGCCCATCGCGCGGGAGGTCCTCGAGTTCTTCGGGGGGCTCGACGTCCACGTGCTGGAGGTCTACGGGCAGTCCGAGGACTCGGGGCCCACGTCGTTCAACCTGCCCGGCAAGACGAAGCTCGGCACGGTGGGCCCGCCCATCCCGGGAGTGGAGGTCAAGCTCGCGGAGGACGGCGAGGTGCTCGTGCGTGGGCCGAACGTCTTCCTCGGCTACTACAAGGACCCCGTCGCGACCGCCGAGACGCTCAAGGACGGCTGGCTCTGCTCGGGCGACCTCGGCGCCTTCGACGAGCAGGGCTTCCTCTCGATCGTGGGGCGCAAGAAGGAGATCATCATCACCGCGGGCGGCAAGAACATCGCGCCGAAGAACATCGAGGAGGCGCTCAAGTCGCACCCGCTCGTCGGCGAGGCCGTCGTCATCGGCGACCGCCGGCCCTACCTCGTCGCGCTCCTGACGCTCGAGCCCGACGCGCTCGCCCGGCTCGGCGGGGCGCCGGGCGACGCGAGCGTGCAGGCCGAGCTGCAGAAGGCGGTGGACGCCGCGAACGAGCTGTTCGCCCGGGTGGAGCACGTCCGCAAGTTCGCGGTGTTGCCCGCGCCGTTCTCCGTGGACGGGGGCGAGCTCACGCCGTCGCTGAAGATCAAGCGGCGGGTGGTGGCGCAGAAGTACGAGCGGGAGATCGAGGGGTTGTACACCGAATGATCGTCGTCGGCGCCGCGTTGGCCGGCCAGGTGCACGAGGAGCCCGTGGGGCTCGCCGAGGCGGTGTCGCCCGCCGTCGCCGCCGTCGTGATCCAGCTGGACACGCCGGCGTCCGTCCCGGTGAAGATCCCGGTCGCGGCCGGGTGCGAGCCGTACGCCTACCGCGTGTGGCGCGGGACGGTGACGGACGTGGTGGCGGGGCCCGTCCCGAAGGGCGCCGCGATCAACGTGTTCCCCGGCGACACGCCGGACCTCGTCGAGATGTCGCGCGCGGCGTGCCTCGACGGGATGATCAAGAGCCCCCTCTTCTCGAGTTACCCGGGTGTCCCTCCCATCGACGGCGCGCGGCTCCTCGTCGTGTTGCGGTGGGTGCCGCCCTACGGGTGGGTCGAGTCCGTCGCCGGGGCGTGGCTGCCGCCCTCGTCGGCGCCCGAGGTGAAGGCGAAGATGGCGGCGCGGTCGTGGTCGCCGGAGAAGGGGACGGAGGAGATCCTGTGCGTGAGAGACGCCGACTGCGGTGGCAAGCGGGAGTGTCGCGAAACACGATGCAAGTGATACATCGGGGTGTATCACCGCCGTATCGCCAGCACCCCCATCCAGGCCGCCACGATCCCGAGCCCGAGCGCCTCCCGGAGCTCCTCGCTGCCGCCCGCGTGCATCTTCCAGTCGGTGAGGGCCTCGCCGAAGGGCGCGGTCAGGTGGACGCCCGCGGCGATCCACGCGCCCCAGGCGAGCGCGACGGCGCCCACGGCGGCGGGGGCCGCGCGGGGGAGGCGTCGCCACGCGACACAGGTGACACACGCCGCGCAATACATCGCGATCCATCGCCCGGGATCGGGGTCGTTGTACTGGACCACGGCCGAGAAGGCGAAGAGGAGCGCGAAGAGCGCGTTCGCGTGAGACATCCGCACGTGTCAGTCCTGTATCGCGCGCCAGGCCGGGTGCTCGGCGATGCGGGCGAGGGCCTCCTCCGTGCGCGTGCGCCCGGGCTCGGTGCGGAACCAGGTCGAGGCGCCGGACGGGTGGGGGAGGGGGATGACGTCGCGGCCGTCGCGACGGTAGCTCCGGCCGATGGTGTCGACGAGCGGGGCGGGCGGGAGGAGCTGGTCGATCGCGAGGCGGCCGACCGGGATGACGAGCGTGGGCGCGAGCAGGGCGAGCTCGGCGTCGATCCACGGGCGGCAGGCGGCGATCTCGTCGCGGTCGGGGACGCGGTCGCCGCCGCCGGACCTCGCCTTCCCGGGGAAGCATCGACACACGGCGGCCATGTAGACCCGCTCGCGGAAGCGCGCCTCGTCGAGGCCGATGGTGGCGAACCACTTGAAGAGCTGGCGTCCGGCGGTCCAGGCGAACGGGCGACCGAGGCCGCCCTCCTTGGGGCCGGGGGCCTGGCCGAGGAGGTACACCCGCGAGGCGACGGGACGGCCGACGACGACGGGCCCGATCATGGCCGGGCAGCGGGCGCAGGCGCGCAGGGCCGCCTGGTGAGCTTCGAGGGGGGACATTGCCTTGCGTTATACTCGGCCGCCCTTCCCCGAGGTCCCCATGAGCGTCGTCCGCGTCGGCCTGATCCAGGCCTCGAACCCCGTCAACGACGAGACGGTCCCCGTCCGTGAAATCCAGGAGGCGATGTTCGAGAAGCACCTGCCGTGGATCCGGCAGGCGGGTGAGGCGGGCGTGCAGATCCTCGGGCTGCAGGAGATCTTCAACGGGCCGTACTTCTGCCCCAGCCAGGACCGCCGCTGGTACGGCGCCGCCGAGGCGATCGACGGCCCCACGGTCGAGCGCCTGCGCCCGCTGTGCCAGAAGTACCAGATGGCGATGGTGGTCCCGATCTACGAGGCCGCGATGGCCGGCGTGTACTACAACACCGCGGTCGTGCTCGACGCCGACGGCTCCACGCTCGGCATCTACCGGAAGAACCACATCCCGCAGACCGCGGGGTTCTGGGAGAAGTACTTCTTCCGCCCGGGCAACCTCGGCTACCCGACGTTCCAGACGCGGTACGCGCGCGTGGGCGTGTACATCTGCTACGACCGCCACTTCCCCGAGGGCGCGCGGCTCCTCGGGCTGCACGGCGCGGAGGTCGTGTTCAACCCGTCGGCCACGGTCGCCGGCCTCTCCCAGTACCTCTGGAAGCTCGAGCAGCCCGCGCACGCGGTGGCCAACGGCTACTTCATGGCGGCGTCCAACCGCGTCGGCACCGAGGCCCCGTGGGGCATCGGGCGCTTCTACGGCACGAGCTACGTCTGCAACCCGCGCGGCGAGCTCCTCTGCACCGCCAGCGAGAACGACGACGAGCTCGTCTACGCCGACTGCGACCTCGACATGATCCGGCAGGTGCGCGAGACGTGGCAGTTCTACCGCGACCGGCGGCCGGACACCTACGGGGACATGGTGAAGGACCTGCCGTAGGGTCGGGCGGGAGCGCGCGGGGACCTCGGTCGGACAGTCGTGCCGGAAAGTCGGGGACCTGCCGGGCAGGTGGCGAGTTTCCGGTCGTGGGTGCCGGAAAGTCGGGGACCTGCCGGGCAGGTGGCGAGTTTCCGGTCGTGGGTGCCGGAAAGTCGGGGACCTGCCGGGCAGGTGGCGAGTTTCCGGTCCGCCTGGGCGCCCGCGGACCTACCGGGTCTGCGTGGCCAGCGGCCTGGCGGTGGCCTGGGGACCCGGTGGAAGCCGCGGGGTCAGGCGCTCGCCGAGTGCTGCTCTCAAGGCAATCCCGCGCTTGGTCGCGCGGATCACCTCGTCGGGGACCTCCCGTTCGCGGAGGGCGTTGACGGTGGTCCGTGAGCACCCGAGCAGCTCGGCGATCGCCAGCGTCTTCAGGTGCGGGAGCGCGATCTGCACGGCGGCGGCCCTCGCGAGCACGGACGCGGGGCCGTTGCCTCGCAGGTCCGGGAGCGCGAACACGGCCGCGGCCGAGTCGGCGAGGTGGTGGGGCGCGAAGACCGACACGGCGGGCCCGACCGGCAGGTGCCTGCGCAGGGCCTCGCGGGTCGCGCGGGGGACGTGGGCGACGACGCGCTCTTCGAGCGACGTCCCGAGCATGCGCAGTCCGAGCAGATCGGGGATGGAGCTGCCGTCGCGCAGGGGGTCGGTCACCACGCCGTGTTTGGCGTCCTGCCGATGCACGTAGTCGAACAAGGACTCGAGGTGCGCCTGGTCTTCGATGGGCTTGACGTACGTGACGTTGAAGCCCACCGGGAGCCCCAGCGCCTGGGTGATCGACGAGCCGATCGCCTGCGCGGCGTCGCCCGCGGCGGCGCGGTCGCACACGAACTCGCCGTGCGCGTGGTTCGCGGCGAGCCCGAATCCCAGCAGCCCGAATCGGTCGCCGATCTCGAGGAAGGATCGTGCGAGGCGCCGGCGGGTCCGGGCGTCGCGCGCGATCACGCGGCTGTCGCGGAGGCGGAACACGAGGTGGTAGCCGACGGGCATGGCGCGGAAGGCTGTGCACGCCTGTCGCCACGTCAAGGGGTTCCTTCAGGGAGCCGTTCCGAATTTGGAGGACCGCGACCGGAAAGCCGGGGACCTGCCGGTCAGGTGGCGGGATTCCGGCCGCCTCGACCGGAAAGCCGGGGACCTGCCGGTCAGGTGGCGGGATTCCGGCCGCCGCGACCGGAAAGCCGGGGACCTGCCGGTCAGGTGGCGGGATTCCGGCCGCCACGACCGGAAAGCCGGGGACCTGCCGGTCAGGTGGCGGGATTCCGGCCGCCGCGACCGGAAAGCCGGGGACCCGCAGCCGCCCCGCGGCACAGGCTCGCACCCCCTCGTTAGAACGCACCCCATGCCCTGGTCCGACTCCGACACGCTCTGGGCCGAGCTCGAGCCCGTGCTCTTCCCGCCCTCGCGCGTCGCAGCGGCGGGCGGGGAGGTCGACGCGCTCGTGAAGCTCGCGGGGCTCGCCCCCGGCGCGCGCGTGCTCGACCTCCCCTGCGGCGTGGGTCGCCACACGATCGCGCTCTCGGAGCGCGGGTTCCGTGTCACCGGGGCGGACCGTACGCCGCTCTACGTGAGGCGCGCCCGCGAGCGCGCTCCGGAGCTGGACTGGCGCGTCGCCGACATGCGCGACTTCACCACGGACGAGCCCTACGACGCCGTCCTCAACCTCTGGACCGCCTTCGGCTACTTCGACACGCCGGGCGACGACCTGCGCGTGCTCGGCCGCTTCCACGCCGCGCTCCGCCCCGGCGGCGCGCTGGTGATGGACCTCAACGGCAAGGAGACGCTCGCGCGCACCTTCCGCCCGCGCGACTGGTACCCCGTCGAGGGCGGCGGCTGGCTGCTCGAGGACCGCAAGGTGCGCGACGACTGGACGTGGGTCGACTCGGCCTGGACGTACATCCGCCCCGACGGCCGCGTGATCGAGCACGGCATCTCCGTCCGGCTCTACGCGGCGAGCGAGCTGCGCGCGCTCCTCCACGAGGCCGGGTTCGCCGAGGTGAAGTGCTTCGGCGCCCTCGACGGCGTGCCCTACGACGAGAACGCCCGCCGCCTCGTGGTAATTGCCCGGCGATGAAGCCGGTCACCCTCGTCCCGATCCCTTTGCCGCCGGAGGCACAGCGGGTCGCCCGCGCCGCCCGCTTCGCCGCCGAGGGCGAGCGCCGCCACCGCTACCACCTCCCCGAACGCCTCGAGTCGGCGAGCCCCGTGGGCTACCGAACGCGCCTGCCGCTCACGATGGAGGAGGCGGACGAGGCCGCCCAGCTCCTCTCGCTCGCGCCGCCGGAAACGCTGGGCACCGACCTCCCCACCGAGCAGGAGCTCTTCGAGGAGGCCGCGCTGGGCATCATGAGCGCGCGCCAGTCCACCAACTACCGGGGCCACCGGCAGGTCACCGTCGGGCCGGCGGAGGCCGCGCGCATCGCGACGCTGCTCGGCACCCCCGCGGGCGCCTACGCCCACGTCGCGCTTTCGCGCCCCTACCGCACGCCGTTCACCTTCCTCCTCACGTTCGTGGGCCACCCGCCGGTGGCGAGCCTCGCGACCGTGCCGATGCGCGCGTGGCGCAAGCGGTTCCAGCACGCCGACGACATCCCGACGATCGGCTACCTCCAGGACCTCCACGTGGGCATCTGGACGGACGCGGTCGAGCGCGCCGCCATCCTCGCGAGCGGCGGCCGCCGTCGCGCCCACGTCACCCACGTCCACACCGCGATCCGCGAGATCGAGGACCTCGCCGGCCTGACCGACGCCGACCGCGCCGTCGGCTGGCGCGTCGCCTTCGTGGCGCAGGTCGGCGCGTCGCCCACCCCGATCTCGCCGGCGACCTGCCGAAAGCTCGGCGCCAACCTTCTCGCCATGCGGTCCGAGCGCATCCAGCCGGGCGTCAACGCCGAGGACAAGGCCCCGCCGCAGTACCAGTCGCGGCAGGACATGGACGTCCCGCCCGAGCTCGTCGAGATGGCCGGGCGCGCCGCCTACAACGCGTTCTGCCGCTGGACCGGCGTCGACCGCGACACCGCCAAGCGCCTGCTGCTGCTCGAGCGCATCGACGTGCTGACGCCCAACGGCAAGGAGCGCCTGCGCGCCGTACGCCGCGAGCTCGAGGAGGTCACCGACCACGTGGTCCGCGGCCTGCCGCTCTGGGCCGACCTCCCCACCGGTCGCGCGCTCTCGACGAACGCCGCGCGCGGGAAGAAGGCCTTCGCGCTCGCGGGCCAGCGCATCTACGTCGGTGGGCTGGATCGCCGCGCGGTCGAGGCCGAGGGGCTCGCCTTCCGCCACGCCGTCCGGGCGGTCGGCGCCGCCGCGGCCCGGAGCGCGCTGGTCTGCGAGCTCGCCGGCTGCATCGACCTGCCGCCCGGCCTCGATCTGCTCGCCGGAATCTGCCTCATGGCGGGCCCCGTCAACCAGAACGACATCGGCAAGCAGTTCTACGGCGGAAAGGACCTGCTCGCCGACGCCTTCCCCGGCCAGGACCCCACCTCCCTGCTCGTGTGGACCCTCAAGGCGAAGACCGTCGGCGACCCGATCGGCAACGAGGAGCAGCTGATGAGCGCGGCGCGGAAGGGCGCGCTCGTCGACCTGCGCCCCGGCCCCCACGAGGTCGTGGCGCTGCGGCGCGACGGGAAGCTCGAGCCCATGCGGTCGCGCGACGGGCGCCACAACGGCGAGCGCGCCTTCGCCGACATGGGCAACTTCGTCACCGATCCTTTCGGCCGCGAGATCCCCGGCAACCGCGGCTCCGCCTGGCCCGAGGCCTGGCGATCGGAGCGGCCGTGGTGATCGACTTCGACACGCCGCCGGCGATCCCGCTCTGGAAGGTGGCCGCCCGCCGCCCCACGTTCGCCGGGAGCATCCCCCGCGTCGAGGCCCGCGCGGCCCGGCTCGCCGGCGACCCCGCGGCCTACTCGCGCGTCTGCGGCTTCCCCGTCGCCGACACGCTCCCGGTCACGTTCCCGGACGTGCTCGCCCGCGGCCTGCAGCTCGCGGTGCTCTCGGCGCCCGCGTTCCCGGTGCCCGCGCTCGGCATCCTCCACGTGCGCCAGCGCATCGAGCAGCGGCGGCCCCTGCGCGCGGGCGAGGCGCTCGCCGGACGCGTCTGGGTCGAGGGGCACCGCGTCGTCCGCAAGGGCGGCGAGTTCGACATGCACACGGTCGTCTCCGCGGGCGGCGAGGACGTGTGGCACGGCGTCACGACCATCCTCTCGAAGGCCATTCCGGGCGACGGCGAGAAGCGCCCGCACCCGCAGCCGGCGTCGTTTTTGCGCCGCCGCTCGGTGTGCTGGCGGCTCCCGCCCGATCAGGGCCGCCGCTACGCCGCCGTCAGCGGCGACGCCAACCCCATCCACCTCTGGGGCATCACCGCGCGCCTGTTCGGCTTCCGGCGCCCGATCGCGCACGGCTGGTGGGCGCTCGCCCGCGCGCTCGCCGAGATGGACACCGACGTGCCCGGCGCCTGCGTCGTCGAGGCGCGGTTCGCCTCGCCGCTGCCGCTCCCCGGCAGCTGCACGTTCGAGTCCGGCCCGGCCGCAGACGGCCACCGCTTCGAGATCCGCGGGCGCGACACGTGCGTCGAGGGCCGCGTCATCGACACGTGATCGTTCCGGCGCCGGCGCGGCACTACGAGATCGTCATGATGATCACCACGAACCTCGAGATCGCGGCCTGGTCCGGCGACGGCGGCACCGCGCTCGTCCGCCGCGTGGAGCAGGGCCCCGAGGGCGGCGGCCGCCTCGTGTGGCTCGTCGTCAACGCGGCGGGCACGCGCGCCTGGGTCCTGTCCAGCGATCTGTCCCCTGGCGACGGCTCCACGCCCCAGACCGTCTCGGAGAAGGCCTGCCGGTCCGCCGCGAAGGAGCTGGCGACCCGCCTCGCGAGCTTCGACGGCGTGAAGGTGCGCGCCGAGAAGTGCGCCGGCGACCGCGGCGCCGTCTTGGAGATCGCGCCCGCCACGGCCGAGCGGGCGGCGAACAGCTTCTCGCCCGTCGGCACCGAGGTGAAGCGGCTCGGCAAGACGCTGCGGGTCATCCGGGAGGGGCTCGAGGTCGAGATCGTGAAGGTGGACCACCGCGCGAAGGACATCGCCTGGGCCTCCGCCGGCCCGCTCGTGCTCGTGATCGAGCGTGGCGAGCACGCCGACGCGCTCCTCGCCGCGGTGGTGCAGACGCCGAAGGGGCTCGTCACGGTGCCTGTGGAATAGCCCCCAGCCGCCGGCCCTCGCCGCGCAGGCGATCGCGCCTACCCTCGGGTTCATGACAATCGAGGTTCTGGCCTGGTCGGGGGACGGGCAGGCGGCGCTCGTCGAGCGCGTCGACTCCGTCGGGATCGCGTGGGTGGTGATCGAGGCCGCCGGGCCGCGGGAGGTCGTGCTCCCCGCCGAGGCGCGCGACTGCGAGGCCGCGGTGGCGCGGCTCCCGGAGCTGGTCGCGCGGTTCGAGGGGGTGCGCGTCCGGCCCGAGCGGTGCCACCACGACCGCGCCGCGCTCGTGTGGGTCGACCCCGCCCAGTCCGCGCGCGTCGAGGCGAGCTGGTCGCCGGAGGGGATGCGCGTGGGCCGCGTGGGGCGCGTCGTGCGCCTCGTCCGGGAGGGGCGCAAGCCAGAGCCGCTCGACCTCGCCTTCGCCGACGGCCACATCGCGCTGCTGGCGGTGGGCCCGCTGGTGCTGGTGGTCGAGACCGGCGAGGCCGGGCTGCGCCTGCTCGGCGCGCTGCAGGACACGCCGGCGGGCTTCGCGGAGATCGCGATCGAGTCCGCGCCGGTGGTCGCCACGACGCTGCCGTCGGAGCCGATGGGCGAGGCGGGCGACCCGTTCGGGCTCGAGGAGTAGGCGCCCGGCCCTTCAGTCCGCCCGCGCGTACGTGACCCCGCCCGCGACGTCCACGCCGCCGCCGTACTCGAGGGCGTCGCCGTCGAGCGTGTCGTCGTTCACCCAGAGGGTGTCGTTCGCCGCCGTGTTGGCGTCGGGCTTCGTGTACTCGTCGGTGCCGTCGGTGTCGACGAACAGGCCCCAGGTGGGGACGGTGGTGGCGTCGCCGCAGGTGCCCTCGGCGAAGTCGTAGTCCGTGGCCCAGCCGATCGTGCGCTCGTGGGTGGCGTAGTAGCGGTCGTCGCCGGCGAGGTCGAAGAAGAGGCCGAGCCCGTGGCACTTGCCCGCGCCGAGGCTCCGGTCGGGGCCGACGTAGCGGTCGTCGCCGCCGCCCTCGACGAACACCGTCACGCTGAAGTCGTGGGCGAGCCCGATGGACGAGCTGTCGGCGGCGTGCTCCTCGTCGTACCAGTCGGCGCCCTCGCCCTCGAGGAACGCGGCGAGCGCGAAGTGCGTGGAGGCGCCCTGCGTGTAGAAGCGGCCGTTGTAGCGGTCGTCGCCGCGGGCGTCGGCGAGCACGCCGAACCCGAACCAGTAGCCGCAGCCCTGCGCGAAGGTGGAGGCCGTGTACTGGTCGTCGCCGTCGGCGTCGCGGAGCAGCCCGATGCCGCCGGACCAGTGGGTCTCGGTGTCCTCGCGCCGCCAGCCGAACGCGCAGCCCTGCCCGAGGCTGGCGTTCGCGACCCCGGGGAGCTGGGAGGAGGGGTAGAGGATCGGGTCGTCGGGCTCGAGCTCGAAGCGGTCGCCGCCCTCGCGGTCGTAGAGCACGCCCACGCCGCTCACCCAGCCGTACCCCTGCGCGACGTGGAACGCGCGGAACGTGTCGGCGCCGCCGCCGTCGTAGAGCACGCCCGTGCCGAGGAGGCCCACGCCCTGCGCGCCCTCCTCGGCCTCGTAGGTGTCGTCGCCGCCGTCGTCCCACAGCACCCCCACGCCGGCGAACGCGAAGCCCTGGCTGCGCCGCAGCGAGCGGTACGTGTCGCGCCCGCCGCCCTTGTCCACGAGCATCCCGTAGCCGAGCACGCCGCTGCCCTGCCGGCCCGTCGCGGACAGGCTGAAGGGGCCGTAGCGGTCGTCGCCCCGGTAGCGCCCGTCCTCGTCGGCGGGCAGGACCCCCTCGACGTCCCAGGCGCTCCCGACCTCCTCGTAGCCGTAGGCGTCGTCGCCCCCGAGGTCGATCAGCACGGAGACTGGGTTCTCGTCGCCGCGGGTCGCCCCCGCGGGGATGCGCCAGGTGTCGTGCCCGCCGGTGTCCACGACGAGGAGGTAGGCCTCGCCGTCGTCCTCGTGGAGGTCGTCCGTCCCGCCGCCGAGGAGCACCACCCCCAGCGGCGTGGTCGCGCGGAACTCGAAGGGGCCCGTCTCGGCCGCGGCGGCGTCCCAGTCGGCTTCGTCGAGCGCCTGGGCGAGGCGGGCCGCCCCCGCGTGCATCTCGCCCGAGCCCTCGTCGGAGGGGAGGTAGAGCGCGGCGAAGTCGGTCTCGTCGGGGTCGGCGATCTCGTCGATGGTGGTGAGCGCGGCCTCGGGCCCGTCGCGGAAGGCCTTCCCGGTCTTGCCCTCCGGGAGCAGCACCGCAAGCGCCGCGTCGCGCCGGGCGGCGGCCTCTCCCGCGGCGACCAGCACCTTCGCGGCCGCGGCGGCCACGCCGGGCGGCACGTCGGCGAGCGCGCCGGCGTCGTAGGAGGCGCCGAGGCCGTCGAGCGCCTCGCCGAGGTCGGCCTCGGGGAAGGCGCCGCCGACCTCCAGCACCCGCCCGAGCTCGCCCGCGGCGTCGGCGACCAGCGCGGTGAGCGGGTGGTCGCTCGCGACGGCGGAGTCCGCCCGCAGGGCGAGGTTGCCGGCGGCGCACGGCACGCGCGTGACGTCCCGCTGGAGCGCGTGGAAGTCGGCGAGCCGTGCCGGGTCGGACTCGATGCGGCCGCCGTAGGCCGCGTAGATCTCGTCGGAGATGCCGAGGTCCCAGTCGAGCCCGAGCGCGGCGAGCACGTCGCCGAGGGCGTCGCCGTCGGGCACCTCGGCCGGACAGGGACGCGCCTCCTCGAGGCGCCAGGTGAACGGCTCGGCCCAGCCGGTGGGCGCCGGCGTCTCCTCGCCGCCGGCCGGGTCGCCGTCGGCCTCGTGCGGGCGGCACGCGAGCAGGAGGAAGGCGAGCATCCCCCCAACATATCCGATAGGATTCGCGGCCTTCCCAGGAGCCCCGATGACCGGCGACGAGATCCGCGCGAAGCACAAGCAGTTCCTCATGCCGGGCGTGTTGACCTACTACGAGGAGCCCCTCGTGGTGGACCGCGCGAAGGGCTTCACGATCTGGGACGCGGAGGGTCGCTCCTACCTCGACTTCTTCGGCGGCATCCTGACGGTGTCGCTGTCGCACGCCAACGAGGAGGTCAACGGCGCGGTCAAGGCGCAGCTCGACCGCTTCGGTCACACCGCGACGCTCTACCCGAACGCGCCGATGGTCCGCCTCGCGGAGACGCTCGCCGGCACCATGCCGAAGGACAGCGGGCTGACGCAGAGCTTCTTCGTCGCCAGCGGCACCGAGGCCGACGAGATGGCGGTCATGCTCGCCATGACCTACACCGGCCGGCAGGAGGTGATCGCGCTCCGCAACGGCTACTCGGGGCGCTCCCTGCTCGCCCAGTCGCTCATGGGGCACAGCAACTGGCGCAACGTCCCCCAGCAGATCGCGGGGATCAAACACGCCGCCCAGCCGGACTGCTACCGCTGCCCGTTCAAGCTGAAGTACCCGGACTGCGGGCTCGCCTGCGCGAAGGACATCGAGAGCCTGATCCAGTACACGACGACCGGCCAGGTCGCGGCCTTCCTCGCCGAGCCCGTCCAGGGCGTCGGCGGCTTCGTCGTGCCGCCGAAGGAGTACTTCCAGGTCGCGGTGGAGATCGTCCGCAAGTACGGCGGGCTCTTCGTCGCGGACGAGGTGCAGACCGGTTTCGGCCGCACGGGCACCCACTGGTGGGGCTGGCAGCACTACGGCGTCACGCCCGACGTCGTCACGATGGCGAAGGGCATCGCCAACGGCCTGCCCGCGGCCAACTGCATGACGCGCCCGGAGATCGCGAAGAGCCTCCCGCGCCAGACGCTCTCCACCTTCGGCGGCAACCCGCTCGCGATGGCCGCGGCCAACGCGACGATGGACGTGATGACGCGCGAGGACGTCCCGGCCCGGTCGGCGCGCCTCGGCGAGCGCCTCCGCGACGGCCTGCGCGCGCTGCAGCAGCGCTTCCCGCACCACGTCGGCGACGTCCGCGGGCTCGGGCTCATGCAGGCGATCGAGATCGTGGCCGACGAGGTCGCGGGCGACCGCACCCCGAACGCCGCGCTCACCGCGCGCGTGTTCGAGGCGGCGCGCGCCGAGGGCCTGATCATCGGGAAGGGCGGCCGGTGGGGGAACGTCTTCCGGATCGCCCCGCCCATGCTCATCGGGGAGGGGGAGATCGACGACGCGCTGGCGATGCTGACGCGCGCGTTCGAGAAGGCCGGGGCCAGGTAGACGATCGCCGAGGGCCTCCCTAGCTTTGTCGAGCGGGGGGGCCCATGTTCACGTGGTTTCTCGCGGGCTGCGGGGGCGGCCCGGCGGCGGGCGTCGGGGAAGGGGACGTCGCGGGCGTGCCGGGCGGCGACGACGAGCCCGCCTGCTGCGCCGAGGACACCGGCGAGAGCGGAGGCGGCACCGTCCCGGACGTCGACTGCGGCGTGCCCGTCACCGGCGGGTCCGTCTTCGGCGACGCGCCCGTGGACCTCGCGCTCGCGCTCACCGACGAGGCGATCGCCGGCCTGGCCACCTCGCCCGACGACGAGGTCGAGGACGTCCCCGGCACCCTGACCATCGGGGGCGAGAGCTGGCTCGTGGGCGTGCGGCTCAAGGGCGGGCACGGGTCGTTCCGCACGTTCGAGCAGAAGGCGGCGTTCAAGATCGACTTCGGCGAATTCGTGGAGGGCCAGCGCTTCGAGGGCGCGCGCCACCTCAACGTCAACAACTACGTGCAGGACGGCGCCATGCTCGGCGAGCACGCCGCCTATGCCCTGTGGAGCGAGTTCGGCGTGCCGGCGCCGCGCCACGGCTACGCGCGGGTGACGGTCAACGGCGAGCGCTTCGGCCTCTACGGGCTCGCCGACGCCGTCGACGGCGACCTCGTCGCCCGCTGCTTCGCCGACGCGTCCGGCCCCCTCTTCGAGGGCGAGATGGACGACTTCACGACCGACCTCGTGGACACCTTCGCGGTGGTCGCGGACGGGGGGCTCGCCGAGCCCCACGCCCGGCTCGTGGACGCGGTCTCCGCGCTCGACGCCGCCCCGCACGACGGGCGCGCCTCGGCGATGGGCGAGCGCTTCGACTACGACGTGTTGCTCGACGCGATGGCGGTCGAGCTCGTCACCGGCAACGACGACGCCTACGCGACGTTCACCAACAACTTCTTCGTCTACGCCGACCCCGCGACGGGCCGCCTCGTGCTGATGGAGTGGGGCCCGGACCAGGCCTTCGGCGAGGACCTCGACGTGCTGGGGAGCTGGCCGGGGCGGCTGTTCCGCGACTGTCGCGCCGACGCCACCTGCGACGCGGACCTGCGCGGGCGGCTCGCGGACGTCGCGGCGCGCATCGCGTCGCCGGAGTGGCGGGGCTGGATCGAGGGGGTCGCCGAGGCGACCCGCACGGACTGCGAAGAGGACCCGAGGAGCGAGATGGACTGCGCCTACCAACGTGAACGATTCTTCGACTTCCTCGACCGGCGCCCCGGCGACGTCTACGACGCCCTGGATCGGCCGTGATCGCGCTGCTCGTGGCGTGTGGCCCCGGTCGGCCGGTGGGCGAGGACCTCGATCTGCGCGACGCCGCCGACGAGGTGGCGGGCGAGGCCCCCGACGACGGCGAGGCACCGCCGGAAGACAACGCGTTCCTGTTCGAGCGGGTCCACACCATCGAGCTCGAGCTCGACGACGAGGCCCTCGCGGGGCTCGCGACCGCGCCCGACCAGGACGTGGACGACGTGCGCGCCCGGTTCACCCTCGGCGAGGAGAGCTACCGGGTGGGCCTGCGCCTGCGCGGCGGCGAGAACAGCTTCCGCACGATCGAGGGCAAGCCCGGCTTCCGCGTCGACTTCAACGAGTTCGTGGAGGACCAGGAATTCCACGGGCTGCGCGCGCTCACGCTGCTCAACATGGTCCAGGACCCGTCGATGATCGCCGAGCACGTGACGTTCCGGCTCTACGACGCGGTGGGCCTCGTGGCGCCCCGCCACGGGTACGCGCGCGTGTTCGTGAACGGCACGGACTACGGGCTCTACGGCCTCGTCGAGCCGGTGGACGAGGCGTTCGTCGACGCGCGGTGGGAGGGCGAGGACGGGCCGGTGTTCGAGGGCGACAACGCCGACCTCGTCGCGACCGACCTCGCGCGGTTCTCCACCGACGTCGAGGAGCGAGCGCCGCTCGACGCGCTCGTCGCGACGCTGGACACCACGACGGCGGACGTGTACCTGCCCACCGTCGACGACCTGTTCGGGCCGGACATGGCGCTGAAGCACGTCGCCGTCGACCTCGTCACCGGCAACGCCGACGCGTACACGACGCGTGTCAACAACTGGTTCCTGTACTACGAGGTGGAGGCGGGGCGGTGGTGGACGATGCCGTGGGGCCTCGACCGCGCCATGCGCACCGACCTCGACGTGACCTCGCTCTACCGCGGGCGCCTCTACCAGGACTGCTGGGCGTCGACCGCGTGCGCCGCGCGCTTCCGCGTGATCGTCGAGGACGTGCTGCTCGCCTGGGAGGCGATCGATCTGACCGGCTACGCCGAGGACGTGGCGACCACCATCTACGACGATTGCGTGAACGACCCACGTGGGCCGGGCGGCTGCGAGATCGATCAGCCGGCGGTGCTGGCGTGGATCGCGGCGCGGCCGGGGGTGGTGAGGGGACAGTTGGGGGAGTCGAGGTAGCGGGGGCCGTCGGCCCCCCGCAGGCCACGTCGTACGGACGCGTACCTGCTCGCCCCCCACGGCTCCACCGCTGTGGTTCAATGACGCCGTGCTCCTCCTCGTGTGCCCCTGGGACGACACCTGCGACGCCGACGCCGCCTTCGTCGCGAAGACGGCCGACGCCGGCGACCCGGCCCCCGTGACCCTGTCGCTGGCGCTCGAGCAGGACGACGGCGGCTGGGTGGACGGCGTGGACCTGCGCCGGGTGTACGGCGAGGCGCTGATGCGCGCGGAGGACGCGGCGGCCAAGCGGAGGTGGGGCGCCGTCCTCGACGAGACGGCCACCGCGCTCGAGGCGCTGAAGAAGCTGCGCGGCACGGTGTCGACCCAGTCGCTCTACACGCTGCACTTCCTCCGCGGCGCGGCGTCGCGCGCCCGGGGCGACGACCAGGCGTACGCCTACAGCTTCCGGCAGGCCGCGGCGATCTCCCAGGGGCAGGAGGTGAAGCTCCCGCCCCACGACGAGGACACGCTGCGCGCGTACCAGGACGAAGCGCGCAAGCTCGTCGTCGGCGGGACGGGCACGCTGAACCTCGGCGACCCCGGCCCCGGCGTCCGCTACGTCGTGAACGGGCGAGAGCTGCCCGAAGGGCCGCAGCAGATCTCGCTCCTCCCCGGCAACCACCGCGTCGGCGCGACGTCCGCGAAGGCGCTGCGCACCTGGCAGGTCGAGGTCCCGGTGCTCGCCGGGCGCACGATCGACGTGACGGCGGCGTTCTCGCCGGCGGACGCGAAGGCGTGGGTGCAGGCGCGCCTCGAGGAGTCGTTCGACCGCATGGCGGCGCCGCCCGAGGTCACCGGGATGCTGCGGCAGGTCGCGCTCCGCCACGGCGTCGACCAGCTCGAGATCGTGCGGGTGGAGTGGACGCGCCCGGGCGCGGTCGCCGGCGAGGTCCACGTGGGGTCCGCCGACCCGCTCCGCCCCGCGGCCGCCGCCGGCGAGAAGGCCGACTTCGGCGACGGCATCCCCTCCACCTACGAGGAGGAGGTCGCCGCGGTCGCCGAGGCGCCCCGGCGGACGGAGGGCGAGCCGCGGTTGCGCGTCGTGTGGTTCGACCCCGCGACGCAGCGCTTCTCGGCCACGCCGAAGACGACGCCCCGCGGCGACGACCCGACGCGCTTCCGCGTGGGCGTGGCGCTCGGGTACGTCGGCATGCTCGACCACCCGCACGGCGCCGGCGACGTCGCCGCGGCCTACCGCGTCGGGCCGGTGGACGTCGAGGGGCGGCTCGGCGTCGCGGTCGCGGAGACCCCGTACAACTACCGCAGCGGTCCCAGCCCGGTCGTGTGGCACGTGACCGCCGCCGCGCGCTGGGCGCCGGACTGGCGCGTGGCGCCGTACGCGTCGCTCGGGCCGGAGGTGTGGATCCCGATGTCCGTCGGCGGGCGGCTCGCCGTCGGCGGGCAGATGCGCGTGGACGGGGTCTGGCTCGTGCAGATCGAGGTCGCGGGCAGCGCGAGCGACGTCGGGCTCGGCTGGGCGACGAGCGCGGGCGTCGGGCGCAGCTACTGACGTGCCATACTCCCGGGCGTGAGCACCGACCCGTACGGCTACCCCGAGACGCTCCCGCCCGACGGCAGCAAGACGTTGTGGACGGCGGTGACGGCGATGATCCTGACCAGCATCGGGATCTGCGCCTGCTACGTGCCGTACTTCGTGGCGGCGCCGCTGGGCATCTGGGCGGCGATCCGGGCGAACGCGGCGATGGCGGCGGCGACCGACCCGCGCGACCGCCTCCTCGCGAGCGCGTCGCTGGTGATGGGCGCGGTCTCGGGGCTCATCTCCGGGATGTTCTCGCTGTTCATCCTGATGTACGCCGCGTTCGTCGCGCTCTACGTGGTCGTGGTGTTCGCGGCGATCGGGATGGGGATCGCGTCGGAGTCCGGTCGCGGCGGCGACACCGGGACGCCGCTCGAGCTCCCGGGCGAGCCGCCGCCGTAGGTCAGCGCGCGCGTACCTCGAACATTCGCCCGTCCGACCACGCGCCCGTCTGCGTGACGACGAACTCGGCGGCGAGCTCCTCGGGGGTGTACCAGCCGTAGCTCTTCTCGTGGCGGTCGAACCAGACGAGCGAGACGGCGCCGTTCTCGGCGACGAGACGCGCGAGCTTCTTCGTGCCCGACGCGGGCGCCTCCGACCGCCACCGGTGGTGCTGCGGCCCGTTCGTGGCGGCGATCCCGCAGCGCGCCGCGAGGAGGTTCGGCTGATTGCTCACCACGGGCAACGCGAAGGGCGTGTCACAGACGGCCCCGAGCGTCTCGGAGGTGGCCCAGCGCCGCGTCCCAAAACCGTAGACGCCGTCGTCGTGGGCGCGGGCGGCGGACCGGACGGCGCCGACGGCGAGCGCCGCGACGACCACGCCGGCGAGCGCGACCCGGAGCGGGCGACGGGCGACCCGGAAGGCGAACAGGATCGTGGCCGGCACGACGAGCGGGGCGACGAAGCGGTCCTCCAGCTCGGCGACGACCGTGGTGGTCGAGGCGCCGAGCACCACCACGAGGTAGGCCGGCACGAAGATCGCCGCCGCGACCTCGGCGGGCGCGCGCCGCCTCGCCGATCGCAGGGTGAGCGCTGCCGCGGCGAGCGTGAACGCGAGGACGACGGCGCCGAGCGGGACGGAGGCGCTCCCGCGGGCGCCGGCGAGGTCGCCGGTGGAGTCGAGGAGGTTGCGGAGGTTCTCCGAGAGCGACGTGGCGGCGGGCGCGCGGTCGCCGAGCGCGTCGAGGCCGCGCGCGCGGTTGTACGCGCCCCAGGCGAGCGGGCCCACGGCGGCGGGCACGGCGAGGGCCGCCACGTCGGCGACACGGCCGGCCCGCGGGTGCC
>JBMOQZ010000205.1:37682-121576 GCA_049322475.1 Myxococcota bacterium
CGACGGCGAGCGCGATCCCGACGTGCCGCGTGAGCGCGGCGAGCCCGACGAAGACGCCGACGGCGAGCCCGCCCCCTCGCCCCACGGCCACGAACGCGAGCGCGACGAAGGCGGCGAACGTCGTCTCCGACCACACGCTGCCGGCGACCGTGACCTGCCCGGGGACGAGCACCACCGCGAGACCCGCGAGCAGGGCGGCGATCGGCGCGCGCGCGTCGCGGCGCACCACCCGGGCGACGGCGACGGCGGCGGCCCAGAGCGCGAGGCCGTTGACGACGACGGCGGCGCGCGCGGCGGAGAGGCCGGCGTGGACGCCGAGCGAGATCAGGACCGGGTAGAGCGGCGGCCACAACACGTAGGCGCGGCCGTCGAAGCGCACGAACCCGGCGCCCTCGGAGAGGTGCGTGGCGGTCGAGAGGTAGGTGGCGCTGTCCTGGGTGAGGCCGGGGCCCCAGGGGCCCGTGGCGACGAAGAGGAGCGCGGCGACGAGGGCGGCGAGGAGCACCGGCGTCGAGCGAGCTGGCAATCCCCCCTCCCGGCCTTCGGCCACCCCCCCCGCTTCGCGGGGAGAGGGGCATTCTACTCGGCGCGCCGCCGGCGACGCGCCGCGAGCGCGAGCGCCAAACCGGCGCCGAGCGCGCCCGCGGGGCCGGGCGTGCCGCAGCGCCACCCCACGTACTGCTCGATCTCGCCGTCGCAGTCGTTGTCCTTGCCGTCGTTGAGCTCGGCGGCGTCGGGGTAGGTCTCGAAGTCGGCGTCGTCGCAGTCGCCCTCTTCCTCGGTGAAGCCGTCGTCGTCGTCGTCGTAGAGCTCGGTGCCCTCGTCGACGGTGCCGTCGCAGTCGTTGTCGAAGAGGTCGGGCAGCTCGTCGGCGCCCGGGAAGATGGTGGCGTCGGCGTCGGAGCAGTCGCCCTCGCGCTCGGTGAAGGCGTCGCCGTCGTCGTCGTAGGCGAGGGTGCCCTCGTCGACGACGCTGTCGCAGTCGTTGTCGTCGCCGTCCTCCTGCTCGGGGGCGCCGGGGTAGGTCCACGCGTTGGCGTCGTCGCAGTCGCCGGCGAGCTCGTCGGTGCCGTCGCCGTCGTCGTCCGCCCAGTCGGTGCCCTCGTCGACGAGGCCGTCGCAGTCCTGGTCGAGGTCGTCGCCCACCTCGGACGCGCCGGGGAAGGTGCCGGCGTCCGTGTCGTCGCAGTCGCCGGCGTCCTCGCTGTAGCCGTCGCCGTCGTCGTCGTAGGCGTCGGTCGTCTCGTCCACGACGTTGTCGCAGTCGTTGTCGTCGCCGTCGGCGAACTCGGCGGCGCCCGGGTACACCCAGACGTTGGCGTCGTCGCAGTCGCCGGCGTCCTCGGTCCAGCCGTCGCCGTCGTCGTCCCAGACGTTCGTCTCGTCGTCGACGAAGCCGTCGCAGTCCTGGTCGCGGGCGTCGGCGACCTCCGTGCCGCCGGGGAACGCGCTCGCGTCGGCGTCGTCGCAGTCGCCGCCGTCCTCCGTGAAGCCGTCGCCGTCGTCGTCGTAGGCGGCGGTGCCCTCGTCGGTGGTGCCGTCGCAGTCGTTGTCCTGCCCGTCCTCCCACTCGGTGGCGCCGGGGTAGCTCAAGGTGTTGGCGTCGTCGCAGTCGCCGGCGTCCTCGCTGTAGCCGTCGGCGTCGTCGTCGTAGACGCTCGTGCCGTCGTCCACCATGTAGTCGCAGTCGTCGTCGACCCCGTTGGCGGTCTCGGTCGCGTAGGGGTGGATGTCGGGCGCGGTGTCGTCGCAGTCGCCGTCGGCCTCGGTGTAGCCGTCGCCGTCGAGGTCGTCGGCGGCGAAGGCGGGCGCGGGCAGCGCGAGCGCGAGGAGGAGGAGCGGCATGCCGACAGCGTACTTCATCATCGTGCCCGCGCGACCACGATCGCCCCGCCGGCGAGCCACCCCTTGTCCGTGAAGCCGCCGCGCGCCTCGGCGCCGACGCGCCACGCGGGGGCCGGCGCGAAGGCCCAGCCGCCCATGACCTGCCCGCCGAGCGCGTAGGGCACGACGACGAGGGCGCCGGCGGTCGCGTAGGGGCCCCGATCTCGCCCGAGCCGGGCGGCGAGCGTGACGGGGTAGACGTTGCGGTCGAGCCAGTCGGCGTCGAGGTAGTAGGGCTGCGCGGAGTGGGCGAGCCCGACGCGCGCCTCCACGGCGAGCGGGCCCACCACGCGCAGCGTGCCGGCGACCTCCGCGACGAAGTGGTCGTGCGCCGGGATGGAGTCGGTGTCGGCGATCTCCTCGAGGTGCAGGAAGCCGAGCGCGAGGCCCATCCGGAAGCGCGCGGGGTCGGCGGCGGCGGCGAGCGCGGCGGGGCCGGGGCCGTGCGCGACGAAGCGGCCGGTGTCGACGTCGAGCCAGACCGCGCGGGCCTCCCAGGGGGCGGCGGTCGCGTCCACGGCGGGGACGAGCTCCTCGGGGGGCGTCGCGCCGCCGCGGGACAGCTCCACGAAGCGCACCCAGGCGAGGCCGCTGTTGCGCGCCCACCGGACGAGCGACCCGGCCTCGGGCGGCTGGCCCCGCAGCGCGGCGAGCACCGCGGCCTCGATCGCCGCGGTGGCGTCGTCGCCGGCGACCTTCGCGCGCACGACGAGCGGCGCCTCCCCGGTGGCGGTGAGCTCGCCCACCCACGCCGTCGCGCGGCCCGGGCGCTCCACGCTGACGCGGTGCCAGCCCTCGAGCACCGTGACCTCGACGGGCGCCTCGCCGACGGGGCCGCCGTCGACGTAGACGCGCGCGGCGGGGGCGTCGGCCTCGATCCGGAGCGTGACCAGCGGGGGCGAGGCGGCGGCGGCGTCGAGGTAGCGGGCGAGGTCCGCCTCGGCGAGCGGCGGCAGGTCGGTGACGCGGCCAGCGCTGATCCCGGCGGCGTCGGCGTGCCGGCCGGAGAGGAGCAGCACGCGGAAGAGGTCGTCGTTCGTGACGGTGTAGGGGAGCGCCCGGAGCGCGGCGCGCGCGGCGTCGACCTGCGCGGGCGTGGCCGCGCCCGCGCGCAGCGGGGCCATCGCCGCCTCGAAGTCGGCGAGCGCCTCGCGGCCCTGCGGCCCGGCCGCGGCGACGACGTCGAAGTCGAGCAGCGGGAGGCCAAAGGCGCGCGCGTGCGCGCTCATCGCGGCCCACTCGTCCCCGCAGCCGTCGGGGCGCGCGCAGAGGAAGACCGTGACGGCCTCCGCGCCGGGGGGCACGGCGGTCACGGGCTGGGCGAGCGCGGCGGCGACGAGCAGCATCGTGCGATGCTACGCGACATGGGGCTCCTGTTGCACGTGGCCGTCGCCCTCGCCGGTGTCGTCACCGACGTCCCCCCGGGCGAGACCCGGGTGGGCCTGCTCGTGTGCCCGACGGAGGCACCCTGCGCCGACGACGCCTGGCGCATCGCGGAGCTGCGGGGCGAGCGCGATCGCCCGCTGCTCATGCTCGACGCCGTGCTCGAGCTCGACGGGAGCGAGTGGGAGGGCGGCTTCACGCAGGCGCAGCGCTTCGCCGACGCGATGGCGCGCGCCCGGACGGCGTGGGCCGCGAAGCGGTGGGGCGAGGCGGAGATCGCGCTCGCCGACGCGGAGGGCGCGCTCCGCCGCTGGTCCGGGACCGCGCCGACCCAGGACCTCTTCGACCTCCACTACCTGAAGGGCGCCGTCGCGCTGCAGCGCGGCGACGATCCCGAGACGGACTTCCGGCAGGCCGTGGCCGTCGCCTGGAACCGCACCGTGACGCTCCCCGTCGAGGACCCCGCGGCGAAGCCCTACTACGCCGTGCTCGACCGCGTGATCGCCGACGGGACCGGGACGCTCTCGCTCGCCGAGCCGCCCGACGGCGGCGCGTGGCACCTCGACGGCGTCGAGCTGGGCCGCGGGCCCGCGCGCGTCGACGTCTTCCCGGGGGTGCACCGCGTGACGGTGAAGGCCGAGGGCAAGCTCGCCACCTGGAAGAAGGACGTGCAGGTCTTCCCCGGCGCGGCGCAGGAGGTCTCCGCGAAGTTCTCGCCCGCGGACGACGCGACGTGGGTGCGCGCGCGGCTGCGCGAGGCCTTCGACGAGGGGAAGCTGCCGCCCGAGGTGATGAAGGTGCTCTCGGCGTGGTGCGGCCGGAAGAACGTGACCGAGCTGCGGATCCTCATGATGCGGGACGGAGCGCTGCGGGTGGTGGTGGTCGACCCCGTCGTGAGGCGCGTGCGGATCGAGCGTTAGGCGAGCCAGTCGGGGAGCGCGCGCAACGCGTCGCCCAGCGGGGTCACGTCGATGGGGCCGAACCGATAGCGCCGGTCGCCCCCGTAGAGCAGGTGGCCACGCGCCTCCGGGTAGTCGTCGCAGAAGAGCCGGAGCGCGGCGAGATCGGCCTCCCGGAAGCGCGCCGTGCGCTTGACCTCGAACGCGTGGAGCCCTCGCGGCCCGTACGCGACGAGGTCGACCTCCACGCCGTCGGGGGTGCGCCAATACGAGAGATCGTAGGCGAGGCCCCGGTTCTCGTTCTCGGCGCGGACCGACTGGAAGACGAGGGTCTCGATCGCGGCGCCGTCGATCTCCTCGTCCGAGTCGAGCGGACCGCGGGGGCGCAGCGCGCGGTACACGCCGGCGTCGAAGAGGAAGAACTTGGGATGGGTCACGACCTTGCGCGCGGCCCGGCGACGGAACACGGGGAGGCGTACGGCGAGGAGCAGGTCCTCGACGAGCTCGAAGTGGCTCTCGGCGGTCTTCCTCGGCAGCGAGCAGTCGGCCGCCACGGCCTGCACGTTGAGCACCTGCGCCTGCGAGAGGCTCGCCGCCTCGAGGAAGCGATGGAACGAGGCGACGTTCCGGACGAGCGCCTCCTGTTGTACCTCCTCTCGCAGGTAGGTGGCGACGTAGCTTCGGAGGTAGCCCCACGCGTCCTCGCGACGCCACGCCGTGGGGAGGAGGCCGTGGCGGATGGCGTGGGCGAGATCGAACCGGTCGCCGAGCTCGGTGGCGGTGAAGGGGTGCATCCCGAGCGTGCTGGCACGTCCGGCGAGGAGGTTGGCGCCCGATCGGCGGAGCTTCCTCGCGCTCGACCCCGTGAGCGCGAAGCGAAAACCCCGCCGCTCGACGAGGCGGTGCGCCTCGTCGAGGAGCGCGGGGAGCTTCTGCACCTCGTCGATCACGACGCAATCGACTCCGGCCGCGTCGGCCATCGCTTCGATCCGCTCGGCGTGACCGAGGAGCTCGAGGTAGGTCGCCTCGTGGAGCAGGTCGAGCCGCAACGCGTTCGGGAGCGCGGCCTCCACCCAGGTCGACTTCCCGGTGCCGCGCGGCCCGAACAGGAAAAAGCTCCCTGCGGGGGGATTCAGCGTTCTGGCGATCACGTTGCCGATTTTAGCCGAAAAACGGCAAAACGGTCACCGATCCGCGAGAGTCTCCGCGATCCGCTCGAACGCCGGGTGGAGCCCGTCGAGGTCGGGCGCGGTCGCCTCCAGCCGCATGCCGCGGCGGCCGTCGGGGGCGATCTCCTCGACGTCGACGTGCAGGCCGTGGGGCAGGCGCTCGACGTGGGCGAGCCAGGCGACGTCGCAGCGCAGGCGCAGGCACGCGATGGCGACGGCGGCGTCCTCGTCCTCGATGCGGTCGGCCGCGACGTGTGTGTCGCGCTCGGGCGCGAGCGCGGGGGCGCCCGCGCGCGCGAGGTGACCGCGCAACATCGCCTCGACGACACGCGTCTCGCCGGGGGTGAGCGCGGCGGTCCGCAGGAGGAGGATCGCCAGCATCGCAACCCCCCATGCAAGGACTACACCGCCGGGGCGACCGCTCCGCGCGCGCGCATGCCGGCGTAGTAGACGCCGCCCGCGAGGAAGAAGCCGACGAACCAGGCGTAGACGTAGATCTGGTCCCAGACGCCCCCGCTCGCGGTGCCCGTCGCCGCGTTCCAGAAGCCCGGCACGTTCGGGAGCACGCCCAGCACGAGCGCCGCGACGGCGACGTGGTTCACGCCCGCGTAGCGTCCGTTCGGGCGGTACAGGTCGGGCACGTCGAGCTCGGTGCGGCGCACGAGCCAGTAGTCGACGACCATGATGCCGGCGATGGGCCCGAGCAGCGCGGAGTAGCCGATGAGCCACGTGAAGATGTAGGCGCCCGCGGTCGCCATGATCTTCCACGGCAGCATCACGACGCCGAGGATGCCCGTGATGAGCCCGCCCGTCTTGAACGAGATGAGGCGGGGGGCGAGGTTCGCGAAGTCGTTCGCCGGCGACACGACGTTGGCGGCGATGTTCACCGACACGGTGGCGATGCCGACGCCCAAGAGCGCGAACACCGCGACGATCGCGCGCGTGCTCCCCGAGGCGAGGAGCGGCTCGGACAGGCCCGGCGGGGGCGTCGCCGACGTGATGTGGGACAGGATTACGATCGGGTCCCAGAGCTGCTCGACCGGCACGCCGCGGAGCAGCGCCGCCGACGCGCTGGTGATGACGACGCCCATCGCGGAGAAGGCGATCATGGTGGTGGGCAACCCCAGCGTCTGGCCGAGCATCTGCTCGCGCTGGCCCTTCCCGAAGCGCGTGAAGTCCGGGATGTTCAGCGACAGCGTCGCCCAGAAGCCGATCATCGCGGTGAGCGACGGGACGAAGACCTTCCAGAACTCGCCGACCGTCGCGAAGCGCGAGGGCTGGGTGAGCAGGGGCCCGACGCCGCCGGCGCGCCCCACCACCCACACGAGCAGCACGGCCGCCATCACGAGCACGATGGGCGCCGCCCAGTTCTCGAAGACGCGGACCGCGTTCATGCCCCGGTAGATGATCAGGATGTTGAGCGCCCAGAACACCATGAAGGTGAGGGCGCTCGGCAGGGTGAGGCCGAGGAAGGTGGCGCCGCCCCCGAGGTGGGCGAAGCCCGGCCACATCGTCTCGGTGAAGGCGCGGACGGCCTCGCCGCCGAGCCAGGTCTGGATGCCGAACCAGCCGCAGGCGACGATGGCGCGCAGCACCGCGGGGATGTTCGCGCCGGCGGTCCCGAAGCTGGAGCGCGCGAGCACGGGGAAGGGGATGCCGTACTTCGTGCCCGGGTGCGCGTTGAGCAGGATGGGCGCGAGCACGATGACGTTGCCGAGCCCGATGGTGAGCAGCGCCTGCCACCAGTTCATGCCCGCGGCGAGCAGGCTCGCCGCGAGCGTGTACGTCGGGATGCAGTGCGCCATGGAGATCCACAACGCCGCGAAGTTGTAGGTCGTCCACTCGCGCCGCTTCCGCGGCACGGGGGCGAGGTCGCCGTTGAAGAGGGGGCTCTTCTCGATGTCGGGCGGGAGCTCGGCGAGCGCCTCGGCGGCGAGGGCGGGGTCGTGCATCGGCGGATTCTACGGTAAAACGGCGACTCCCCACGGAGATGCCATGTGGAAGCTCCCGGCCAATCGGAGCGAGACCGCGTTCCCCGACGGCAAGGCGCCCTACGACACGAAGCAGGCGGTCGCGGAGGCCAGCCGGTGCCTCTACTGCTACGACGCGCCCTGCCAGCGCGCGTGCCCCACCAGCATCGACATCCCCGAGTTCATCCGGCGCATCGCCACCGGGAACGAGAGGGCCTCCGCGAAGACCATCTTCGACAGCAACATCCTCGGCGCCTCCTGCGCGCGGGTGTGCCCCGTGGAGGTGCTGTGCGTCGGCGACTGCGTGCACAACGCGGCCGGCGTGCCCCCCATCCAGATCGGGCGGCTCCAGCGCTACGCCACCGAGACGGCCGTCGCGAACGGCTGGCGCTTCTTCGAGGCGGGCCCGAGCTCCGGGAGGAAGGTCGCGCTCGTCGGCGCGGGGCCGGCGTCGCTGGCGGCCGCGCACGAGCTGCGCCGGCAGGGGCACGCGGTCACGATCTACGAGCGCGCGCCCCTCCCCGGCGGTCTCAACGTCACGGGCGTCGCCCCCTACAAGATCCCCGCGCACGAAGCCCTCGCCGAGCTGGAGTGGGTGCTGGGCATCGGCGGCGTCGAGGTCGTCACCGGGGTGGAGGTGGGCAAGGACGTCGCCCTCGCCGACCTCGAGAAGACCCACGACGCCGTGTTCGTCGGGATCGGCCTCGGGCCGGACCGCATGCTCCCCGGCCACGTGCCCACCGGCGTGTACGGCGCGGTCGCGTGGATCGAGCGGATGAAGCTCGGTCGGGTCGACCTCGCGGGCGTGGTCCACGCGGTCGTCGTCGGCGGCGGCAACACCGCGATCGACTGCGTGCGCGAGCTCGTCGGGCTGGGCGTGCCCTGCGTCACGATGGCGTACCGCGGCACCGAAGCGAAGATGAGCGGCTACAAGCACGAGTGGGACGCCGCGAAGAAGCAGGGCGCCCGCGCGGCGTGGGAGGCCACGCCGGTCGGGTACGTCGGCGAGGACAGGGTCCGCGCGGTGCGCCTGCGCGCGCCCAACGGCGCGGAGTGGGACGAGCCCGCCGAGCTCGTGCTCGTCGCGATCGGGCAGTCCAAGCTCGGCGGCGCGCTCGTCGACCTCGGCATCGAGACCGACAACGGCGTGATCCGGGTGGACGCCGACGGCGCCACCACGCGCCGCGGCTGGTACGCCGGCGGCGACTGCAGCAACGGCGGCAAGGAGGTCGTGAACGCCGTCGCCGAGGGGAAGCGGGCGGCGATCGCGATCGACCGCTACTTGAGCGGCGCTACCGGCTGATCAGCTCGGCCGGGTCGGACACCGTGGGCGCGTCGAGCGCCCAGCGGAGGAGGGTGTCGGCGTCCGCCGCGTCGATCACGGCGCGGGCGGCGGGGGAGACCTCGATGCCGCGGCGCTCGAAGGAGGCGAGCACGACGACGCGCAGGCCGTCCGCGCGCCCCTCCGCGCGCCCCTCCGCGCGCCCCTCCGCGCGCCCCTCCGCGCGCCCCTCCTCCCGGATCGCGTCGACGTCGCGGTAGCCGAAGCGCTCGAGCAGGTTCTTCAGCGCGAGCTCGAGGCCCAGCTCCGGGTCGTAGAGCGCATCCACCGGGACGGGGTTCTGGAGCACGCCGGGCGCCTCGAGGATCTCGCCCGAGGTGGCGACGCGGCAGCCTTCGGCCGTCCAGACCTCGACGCGCCGCGGGCCCTCGAGGCGCACGACCCAGAGGTAGCGCGTGCCACGCCCGACGAGGTCGTGGATCTTCTCCTGCAGCTTCTCCTCGTCCTGCCCCACGTCGGCGTACTCGATCGCGAACGGAGGGACGTCCTCGACCCAGCCGCGCCCGGGCGTCCCGGGGATGACGGACACGTCGGGCGCACGGAGGGTCCGCTCGTCGGGGGAATAGCCTACGTCGACGCCCGCGTGCTTCACGGCGGGGTCGGTCCGCACGATGGCGCCGGCGACGGCCTGGGCGTCGCCGCCGCGCGAGCCGGTGGGGAGCACGCGGATGGCGTGCCCGTCGGACAGCTCGTAGGGATCCTTCGACCGGAGCTGGTCGGCACGGAAGGGACCGGGGGCGTGCATCCTGCGCGACGGCATGGTGAAAGCATACCCGCGAGGCCGGGGGGCGGCACGGGAGGGGAGGCGTCGCGATAGGCCCGCCGGCGTGTCACTCGCCCGCGTCCTCGCCGCCGTCGCCTCCGGCGTCGCCTTCGTGCTGGCCGTCCCCGACACCGGGTGGGGGTGGCTCGGGTTCGGCATGCTCGTCCCTTGGCTGTGGGCGATCGAGGGGCTCGCGCCGCGACGTGCCGCGGCGCTCGGGCAGGTCACGGGCTTCGTGGCGATGTTCGGCGGCTTCTTCTGGATGACGGAGCTGCTCGGGCGCTTCGCGAAGATGAGCGCGATCCCGGCGCTCCTCGTGCACGCCGCGTTCTCGGGCATCCAGGCGGCGCAGTGGGCGGCGGCGAGCGCGCTCTACGTCTGGCTGCGCGCGCGCACGGGGCGTGGGCCACTCGTCTGCGCGCCGCTCGCCTTCGTGGCCGGCGAGGCGCTCGCCCCCCACCTGTTCCCCACCTACGTGGCGCTCGCGTGGTGGGACATGCCGCTGTGGACGCAGCTCGCGGAGGTGGGCGGCGTCGGGCTCGTCGGGGGCGCGCTCGCGGCCATCAACGCCGCCGCGTACACGCTCACCCGCGGGTGGGACCGCCGCGCGTTCGCCGTCCTCGTCGCGCTGCTCGCCGGCGTGCCCACGTTCGGCGCCTGGCGCATCGCCGAGGCCGACGCGCTCGCCGCCGCGTCGCCCACCGCGCGCTTCGGCGTGGTGCAGGGCAACCACGGCATCCGCGAGTGGAGCAAGGCGGAGACGAAGCCGGACGTGCTCGCCCGGCTGCAGGCGCAGTCCGCGGTCCTCGACGCGGAAGGCGTGGACGTGTTGCTGTGGGGCGAGAACACCTACCCGTACCGCAAGGTGCTGCCCCGCGACGGCGGCGAGGACGCGCCCGCCTGGCATCCGGAGCGCGTGCGCGTGGGCTTCGACGCGCCGCTCGTGCTCGGCGCCGTGACCGCGGAGGCCGCCACCGACGGGCCCGTGCCGGACCCGACGCGGAACCCCTACCCGTGGAACTCCGCGCTGGTCCTGCACGCGGACGGCACCTTCGGCGACGTCTACGACAAGAACTACCCGCTCTGGTTCGGCGAGCACGCGCCGCTCGTCGACCCCGCCTGGTACCTGAGGAACGTGCCCGGCGCCTCCCACGTGAACGCCGGCACCGAGGTCGCGGCGCTGCGCGTGGGTCCGTGGCGGCTCGGCGCGCTGGTCTGCTACGAGGACATCCTCCCGCGCTTCGTCCGGCGCGTGATCGCCGAGGACGTCCACGTGCTCGTGAACCTCACGAGCGACACCTGGTTCGGCGCCGGCGCGGAGCCCACCCAGCACCTCGGGCTGGCCGTCTTCCGCAGCATCGAGCACCGCCGCGCGATGGTGCGCGACTCGAACACCGGGCCGAGCGCCCTCGTCGACCCCGCCGGCCGCGTCGTGATCCGCACGGCGATCACCGACCCCGACGCGAACGGGCCCGCCGCGCCGGACGGGTTCGTGGCGGACGTGCCGATGATCGACCCGGCGCACCGCACGTTCTACGCCCGTGTCGGCGCGTGGTTCGAGGCGCTGGTGATCCTGGCGATGGTGGCGCTGGCGATCCGGGGGTCAGATCAGCAGCGGGACGCCGAGCGCCTTCGCCGCCGTGCGTAGCGGGGCGTCGCGGGTGGCGATGGCGCTGGTACGCCGAGCGGCGAGCTCGAGGTAGGCGGCGTCGTAGGACGTCAGGCCGTGCGCGCGCGCGAGCGCGAGGACGCCCCGCGAGGCGTGGAGCGAGGTGTGCGCGTCGACCTCGATGGGGAGGCTCTCGAGCCGCGTGAGGAAGCGCGCGACCTCGGCGGCCGAGCAGCGGCCCCGGCGCTCGCCCACGAGGAGCGCGTTCGCCACCTCGAGGGGCCAGATCCCCGGCGCGACCGCGCGCTCGGTACCCAGGCGGGCGAGCACGGCGTCGGTCGCCGCGTCGCGCTCGTCGTCGTAGAACCACGCCAGCGTGACGGAGGCGTCGAGCACGAACTCGGTCAGCGGCGCCTCCCTTCGTTGATCGCGTCCTTGATGGGCATGCCGAGCGTGCGACCCTCCCGCTCCCGCAGGATCTCCTCGATCACCCGGCGGTAGTCCGGCTTCGGCTCCATCGGCAGCAGCCGCGCGATCGGCTTGCCGTGCCGCGTGATGACGTAGCTGGCGCCGCCCTCGACCTCGGCGAGGAGCTCGGCGAAGCGCGTCTTCGCGTCGTAGGCCCCGACGGTCTCGGGCTCGCGGGCGAACAGGACGGGGGGATCGACGGAGGAGTACTTCATGTTCCGACCGGTCTCCGACCAGTCTAAGGAGGCGCGGGGAGCGGGGCAAGGGAGACGTGGTAGAACGGGCGGATGCCCGACCTGACCACCAACTGTGCCGGTATCGTCTCGCCGAACCCCTTCTGGCTCGCGTCCGCGCCCCCCGCGAATTCGGGCGATCAAGTGATGCGCGCCTTCGACGCCGGCTGGGGCGGCGCCGTGTGGAAGACCCTCGGCCAGCCGATCCAGAACGTGTCGAGCCGCTTCGGCGGGTGGAAGCTGCCGGGCATCCACGAGCCCGTCGGCTTCAACAACATCGAGCTCATCACGGACCGCCCGCTGGAGACGAACTTCCGCGAGATCTACGAGGTCAAGAAGCGCTACCCGAAGCACGCCGTCGTCGTGTCGCTGATGGTCGAGACGAAGGAGGAGTGGAAGGAGATCATCGCCCGCTCGATCGACGCGGGCGCCGACGGGCTGGAGCTCAACTTCGGCTGCCCGCACGGCATGTGCGAGCGCGGCATGGGCTCGGCCGTGGGGCAGGAGCCGAAGATCAACGAGCGCATCACGAGCTGGGCGAAGGAGTACTCCACCGTCCCGGTGCTCGTGAAGCTCACGCCCAACGTGTCGAACATCGTGCCCCACGGGCTCGCCGCGAAGGCCGGCGGGGCCGACGGCGTCTCGCTCATCAACACGATCAAGTCGATCATCGGCGTCGACATCGACCGTCACGTGCTCGAGCCGCGCGTCGGCGGCATGTCGACGAACGGCGGCTACTGCGGCCCCGCGGTCAAGCCCATCGCGATGTTCATGACGGCCGAGCTGGCGGCGCACCCCGACTTCCGCATCCCCATCAGCGGCATCGGCGGCATCGGCAATTGGCGCGACGCGGTGGAGTTCATGTTGCTCGGCGCGACGAGCGTGCAGGTCTGCACCGCCGTCATGTTGCACGGCTACCGCATCGTGGGCGACATGATCCTCGGGCTCGAGGAGTACATGCGGACCCACCGGTTCGAGACGATCGACCAGATGGTGGGCAAGGCCATCCCGAGCTTCAGCGACTGGGGCGACCTCGACCTCAACTACGAGACGGTCGCGAAGATCAACGGCGACACCTGCATCAAGTGCAACCGCTGCGTCGTCGCCTGCGTGGACGGCGCGCACCAGTGCATCAGCGCGAAGCCGGGCGAGGTGCCCGTCGTGGATGAGAGCGAGTGCGTCGGCTGCAACCTCTGCCAGATCGTCTGCCCCGTGCCGGGCACCATCACGATGGAGCAGGTCGACAACGGCTACGCGCCCGCCACCTGGAACCAGCACGTCGGCCAGGGCGCGGCGCTTCGTCCCAAGAAGGGTGTGCACCACTAGGAAGAAGCACGGAGGCACGGAGGCGCGGAGGGTCGAAGGGGGCGCCTGCGGCGCCGAGACGTTCCCTCCGATCCTCCTCCGTGCCCTCCGTGCCTCCGCGTCTCCGTGTCCCCGCCTAGTCGAATTGAACGGACCCTCGTAGCTCCGCCGTCGCCAGCGCGCGTTGCTCGCCGGCGAGCGGGACCGTGGCGGCGAGCTCGATGCCGCCACGCTTTCCGAGGGCGCCGCGCAGGCCGATGCCGGCCGCGACGTGGTCGAGTCCGGCGGTGTAGCCGAGGCCCGACGTGAGATCGAGGGCGAGCGCGAAGGGCTTCACGGGGCGCCACTCGCCGCCCAGCGTGAGCGAGAGGCCCGCCCGCGGGAACGCCGGGCCCTTCGAGGCGGCGAAGCTCCCGAGCCCGTAGACCGCCGCGTGGGCGACGAGCGGGCCGGCCTCGCGGGCGAAGCTCATGCCGACGTCGAACGCGTAGGGGAAGGCGTTCTCGTAGAGGCCGGCGGCGGTGGGGAGCACGACGCGGCCCGTCACCGCGGCGCCGTCGCGGACGGCCCATGAGCCGCCGATGGCGGTGTGGCCGAGGCCCGCGTGCTCTGCCGGGATCGCGCCCAGCACGGTGTCGTAGCGGAACGCCTCGACGGAGGCGAAGACCTCGACGCGCTCGGTGGCCGCCCAGCTCGCGTCGAGCGTGCCGCCCGCGACGAGGTGGCCGTAGAAGTTCGCGAGGTCGGCGACGACGAGGCCGCCGCCGGCGAGCCCCACCTCGGTGCGGTGGCAGGCGCGCCGGGCCACGCCGAGGTCGCCGTCGTAGAAGCCGGCCTGCACGGGGCCGACGGGCATCCCGTCGTCGGGGCACAACATCACTTCACCCCCGTGAATTCGCCGTCGCCGTCCAGATCGAGGAGGAGCGGGTTGGTGAACGCGAGCGGCCAGCCGCCCGGGACCACCGCCCGGTAGTACCAGAGCGCCGTGTCCCGCTCCGGCTCCTCGGGGTCTGCGAGCGGGCCGACGACCTCCCAGCAGTCCTCCTCGGGCTCCTCCGTCAGGCCCTCGACGTCGTGCCAGTCGATGGTGCCGTCGCGATCGTTGTCGCCCGTGTCCGGGACGCCGTCGCAGTCGAAGTCCTCGGCGGGCTCGAGCGCGTGCCCCGCCTCCAGCACCACCCAGGCGTCGCCGTCGGCGGGCAAATGCGGCGCGAGGTCGACGGTGGTGTCGAGGCGCTCGATCTCGCCGTCGCCGAAGGGGTCCTGCGGGGCGTAGAGCCCGCCGATCGTCTCGACGACCTCGCCGTTCACGATCACGCGCACCTCGTCGACGGGCACCCAGGGCGCCGCCGTCACCGTCACGCGCAGCGTCGTGTCGGCCGGGGCGAACGCCTCGACGGACGGCGCGTGCCCGTCGAGCTCGGCGAGGAGCACGGGGCCGTTGGTGCCGATCGCGCGGCCGGCCTTCAGGTCGTCGTCGAACGTGGCGAGGTCGAACGCGGCGACGGTGCTGTCGGTCCACACGAGCGTGCGCGGCGTGCCGACGACGTTCTCGGTGAGGTCGTGGCTGTCGCTGTTGGCGACCCCGGCTCGCACGACGCCCTGGTCGAGGAGCCAGAACCAGAATGCCCGATACTGCAGGTAGTTCCCGTTGCTCGTGCCGTTCATGACCTCCTGCACGTCGTAGTCGGCGTTGCTGAAGTCGGCGCCGTCGGGGGTGTGGAAGAAGAGGCTCTGGCCGGTGCCGTCGTACTCCTCGAGGAGCGGCTTCGTGAGGTCGAAGCCCGCGGCGTCGCCCCAGGCGTAGTCGCGGCCGAACTGCAGGCCCCCGAGCGGGTGGTTCAGCTCGACGACGCCGATGTCCTCGTCCCAGCCGGCGTCGGCCTGGTGGGTCATGAGCAGGCCGGGCTCGGCGAGCTCGTCCCACGCGGCGCCGCGCCACGGCCCCTCCGGGTCGTAGGCGACCGGCCAGAAGTTCCAGTGGCCGACCACGCGGGGGAAGTCGCTGTCGTCGCGCAGATCGAAGAGCACGTGCCCGGTCGACTCGGTGCCCTCGATGAGCCTCATGCGGTCGTGGGCGCCGAGGGCGTCCATCGACGCGGCGTAGTCGCTGACGGTGTCGTGCTCGGTCGACGCGAGCACCTCGATGCGCGAGGCGAGGAAGGCGCGCACGCGGTCGCGCTCGTTGATCGAGGCGTCGAAGCTGCCGGCGCCGTGGACGTGGAAGTCGCCCGAGAGCGTGCCCGCGGGCTGCACCGCGAGCGTCACGATCTCCAGCAGCACGGACTGGCCCGTCTCCGCGCTCACCGTCACGTCCTCCATGCCCGCGAGCGTGGAGAAGGGGCCCGCGGACGCGAAGAAGTCGTAGGTGCCCGGCGGCAGGGCCACGGTCGTGGGCCCGTCGACGAGGACGCGGTTGCAGGCGGGCGAGTCGCCGTGCGGGTTGCCGATGAGCGGCGCGCACTCGGTGAAGTGTCCGTACATCTGGCCGCGCGTCGCCTCGTCCGTCGCGTCGTCGCTCGGCAACACGAACACGAGCGCGTGGTCGGGGACGCCGTCGATCGTGACGTCGACCGTCACCTCGCCGACGCCGGGCAGCACGATCGTGCCGACGTCGACGGGCTCGCCGGCGACCTCCGCCGTGGCCGTCGCGACCTCGCGGCCGAACGACTCGACCGACAGCGAGTAGTCGCGGTCGGCGGGCACGCGAGCGGAGAAGTGGCCGTCCGCGTCGGGGACGACGTGGGTGACGGGCACGCCGTCGGCGTCGGTGACCGTGACCGCCGCGCGCAGGCCCTGCCCGAGCACGCCGCCCACGGCCTCGATGGTGCCGGAGAGCACGGTGTAGGGCTCGGCCCAGAGCTGGCGGCGCAGCTCCAGCGCGACGCCCGCGGCGTCGGCGACGTCCGCGCCGTCGGTGACGGCGACGAAGCGCTCGAAGGACAACCAGTCGCGGGGCTGGACCACCGCCGGGTAGTGGCCGGTGGTCGAGATCTCCTCGGCGTGGAAGCCCGAGAGCTGCGGCTCGTCGCAGGCGACCTCGGCGTAGCTGGCGGACGGCTCGTTGCGCGCGCCGGCGGCCATGTACGGGAAGTCGAGGAACCCGTCCATGATCGTGGTGAGCCCGAAGCTCGGGTGGGCGAAGCCGGAGGCCTTCGCGGGCGTGAACGCGAGCGACTCGCGCCCGCCCCAGTACCAGGCGTCGGTCAGGTACCAGCTGAAGGTGTCGGTCGCGCCGTTGACGATCTCGGTACGGATCCGCACGCCCGGCTCGCAGGGGCGGACCTCGTAGCGGGTCGCGACCGCGACCTCCGGGAAGCCGTCGAGCACGCCGCGGACCTGCACGGCCTTCACGTCGCCGTCCTCGAGCACGCGGAGGTCGGTGTAGCGGACCGCGTCGCCGGGCAAGAGCCCGGTCGCGACGAAGTGGTGGCGGAGCGCGTCGTTGTCGTCGCCGCGGGTGCCGAGATCGATCATCCCGCCGCCCGTGGGCGCGATGTAGTGCGGGTGGTCGAGGGCCTCGATCACCGCGACCACGTGGTCGTTCCCGAGGATCACGTCCCCGGGCGCCACCAGCGCGTCGGGGCCGCCGGGGACCTCGTCGCCCGCCTCCACGACGCGGACCTCGGTGTAGCCGTCGTCGCAGGTGAACGCGACGGCCTCGCAGGGCGAGACGACGACGCAGTCCGCCTCGCCGCCGAGGCAGCTGTACGGGCGACAGCCGGTCAGGAGGAGGGGGGCGAGGAGCAGGAGGCGCATGGCGCCGCGACGATAGCGCTACGGGACGGCCCCGTACAGCAGGTAGACGGCCCCGGCCCCGTCCGCGCGGCCCGGCGCGCCTACCGCGAGGTCGAGCGCGCCGTCGCCGTCGACGTCGCCGAGCGCGAGGGCGGCGCCCGCCTCGTCGCCCGCCGCCTCGGGCTCCCAGCGCGCGGCGACGTCGTCGAGCGCGACGGTGCCGGCGACCCCGCCGGCGAGCACCCAGACCGCGTCGCCGCCGATCGCCACGACGCCGTCGTGCGCCGCGACGGTGTCGCCGCCGAGCAGGGTCGCGAGGATCGTCTCGAGGGAGGCGTCGAGGACCAGCACGGACTCGCCCGTCCCCACGAAGAGCTCGGGGCTCCCGTCCCCGTCGAGATCGGTGGCGGCGAGCGAGCCCGTGACCGGGTCGGCCGTGAGGTGGGCGTCGGCGTCGGCGAGGTCGTGGTCGCCGGGGGGCGGGTCGCGGAGGAGGTACACGGCGTCGGCGTGGGGCGCCGCGACGAGCACGTCGGCGAGGCCGTCGCCGTCGGTGTCGCCGGCGGGGGCCACGCCCTCGCCCGCGCGGTCGCCGGGCGCCTCGCCGCTCCACTGGGAGAGGCCCGACTGCAGGTCCATCAAAGACGTGGAGCCGCGGACGATCGCGGCCACGCCGGCGTCGTCGCCGGCGCCGGGGGCGCCGAGGGAGACGTCGTCGAGGTCGTCGCCGGAGGCGTCGCCGAGGGCGGCGATGGCCCAGCCGGTCTGCTGGCCCTCGGAGGTGCCGGGGAAGCCGATCGTCTGGCCGCCCTCCGCCGCGGAGAACAACACCTGGACGCTCCCGGCGTCGGGCGTCACCTCGGGGCCGACGACGAGGTCGAGGCCCGGCTGGCCGCCGAGGACGTCGCCCCTGCCGTCGCCGTTCAGGTCGCCGCCGGCGACGGCGTGGCCGAACGAGGCGCCCTCGGACTCGCCGGCGACCTCGCGGTCGGATGCGTCCAGCGCGAGGGTGCCCGTCGCGTCGCTGCCGCGGACCAGGTACACTATGCCGGCGTCCGCCTCGGCGCCGTCGCGACGGGGCGCGCCCACGATCACCTCGGCGGCGCCGTCGCCGTCGAGGTCGTGGAGCGCGAGCTCGCGGCCGGCGTCGTCGCCCGCGTCCACGCCGGTCAGCTCCCGGTCGGCGTCGGCGAGCGAGCCGCCGGCGACGCCGGTGTCGTCGCCGGCGGGCGCGCCGGTGTCGTCGCCGTCCCACGCGGGCAGCGCGGGCAGGCACCCGACGAGGAAGAGGGTCACCACGCCAGCACCACGCCCGCGCCCACGAGGCCGATCCCCGCGACGGCGAGGAGCTCGCCGGCGAGGAGCCCGGCGGCGGCGTTGTCGTAGCGGTCCTCGGCGAGGAGCCAGGTCGCCTCGTTGGGCGCGGCCCCCGCGTCGGCGACGGCGTCGGTGCCGTTGGCCCACGACACGCCGGCGAGCACGCCGCCGCCAGCGAGCACGGCGGCGCCGCCGCCGAGGAGCCATCGCCCGAGGCGGGTGCCCGGCTTCGCGGGCGCCACGGGGGCGGCCGCCTCCGCGACGCTGCCCCCGCCGAGCGTCTCCCAGTCGTCGCGCCCGGCGTGGACGCGCCACACCGCGCCGGCGCGGGTCACGGCGTAGACGGTCGCGTCGCGGTGGACCGTCGCCGCCAGCGCGGCGGAGAGGGCCGGCGTGCGCTCGAGGCGCGCGGGCACGAGCGCGGGGACCACGACGGTGGGCTCGCCGCCGGGGTCGACCTCGACCTGGAGCGTCGTGACCGGGCCTGTGCCCACCTGCACGATGTGCTCGCCCGGTGGCATCGCGACGCGCCCCTCGGGCGCCGCGGCGGGGCGCCCGTCGACGAGCAGCCCGTCGGGCAGCGGGACGATCGTGACCCACACCGCCTCCGCGACGCGCAGGTCGTCGACGGCGCCGTCGAAGGTCGGACGCGCGTCCGGGGCGAAGTCCTCGTCCCAGGCGAGGCGGGGGTCGAAGAGCCGCGCGCGCTGGAAGTGCCGGCGCGCGGCGGGGGTGTCGCCGTCCGCGAAGGCGGCGATGCCGCGCATGTACCAGAGGCGCGCGGCCAGCTGGGGATCCACGGGCTCGGAGAGGCAGGCGAGGCGCGCGGCCGCGATGGCGAGGTCGCGCCGCGCGGACTCGTACTCCATGTAGGCGAGCGCGCCGTCCGCGCGCTGGATCGCCTCGGCCACCGCCGCGTTCGCCGCCGGGGCCTCCGCGCACGCGATCACGCGCGCGCCGCCGAGCCCCACGGGGGGACGCCCGGCGAGGAGCTCGGACAGCGGGGTCGCGCGGAGGGTCGCCGCGTCCACGCCCGCGACGGCGACGACGCGGGCGATCGCCTCGTCGGCGGCGCCGTCCTCGTACACCACCACCTCGGCGGCGGCGGCGATCGCGACCCACTCAATCACGGGTCGCCCCGTTCGTGATCCACTCGCCGATGGCCGCGACCTGGTCCTCCGACAACGACGGCTCGATCAGCGGCATGGGCACGCCCACGGGCGGCTCGCCGCCGTTCACCTTCAGGTAGTACAGGCTCTCCTCGGGCGAGCCCGGCACGATCAGCGTCCAGCCCTCGACCTCGCGCGTGAGCAGCGTGTCGTAGAGGCTCACGATCCAGTCGCTGTGGCACTCGGAGCAGTCGTGCTCGTCGAACTGGCGGGCGATCGACTGGAACGTGCCGTCCTCGTTGGCGCCGTCGAGAATCCACTGCTCCAGCTCCTCGACGTCGCCGTCGGACAGGGCGCGCGACTGCAGCGGCATGAAGAGGCCGGCGAGCGGCTCCTCGTCGGCCACCTTCGAGTAGAGCAGGCTCGCCGCGGGATCGCCCGGGACGACGAGCGGGATGCCGTCCTTCTCGCCGGTGGTCACGTAGTCGTAGACGCGATCCGCGTCGGTACCGCCCCAACGCTCGTGGCAGTCGTCGCAGGACTGCTTGTACGAGAGGTAGACGTCGTCCGCGAACGTGGCGGGGCCGGTGTCGGCGTCGGTGTCCGCGTCGGTGTCGGTGTCCGCGTCGGCGTCGTACGGCTCGTCGGCGAGGGGCGGGGTGGGCTGGCAGCCCGCCAGGAGGAGGAACATACGGGCATCTTAGACGGTCCCGCCCACTTCGTGGGGGCGGGCGTCCCGCCCGCCCCTCCCGCTACGCGAACCGCTGCAGGAACATCGGCAACATCGTGCGCCACGTCGGCCAGTCGTGGTCGACGTCGTGGCCCCAGAGGTCGACGTAGTTCGGGATGCCCTTCGCCCCGAGCAGGTTCCCGAGGTGCACGCTCTCCCCGGGGGCCTCCCAGCGGCCCTGCCCCGTGGCGATCATGAAGAAGCTCTGCTCGAGCCACTTCATCTGCTCGCCGGCGCCCATGCCCGGGACGTAGCGGAACGGCTGGTTGAAGTAGTAGTTGTCGTCGACGTGGCCGCTCATCCAGCGGTCGAAGTCGTAGGTGCCGCTCATCGCGATGGTGAGCCAGAAGAGCTCGGGGTGCTTGAGCGCCGCGTTGACCGCGTTGTACGCGCCCAGCGAGGCCCCGGTGCCGATCATGCGGGCCAGCGGGTCGCCGACGTCGTGGCGGATCCAGGGGACGAGCTCCTTCGCGACGTACGCGTCGAAGCGCGCCTGCAGCCACGCCTTGTGGGCGGGGTGGGCGTCGTCGTCCATCCAGCCCTCGCCGGAGACGCTGCCGCACAGGTAGAGCCGCACGCGCCCGGCGTCGATGAGGTCGCCGAGCACCTTGATCATCAGGAAGCGCTCGGCCTCGAGGAAGTCGCCGCCCGCGGTGGGGAAGAGCAGGACGGGCTTGCCGGCGTGGCCGAACGCGGCGACCTGCATCTCCCGGTTGAGCTCGGGGCTGTGCCAGGCGTGGATGCGCCGGTTCACGCGACCTCCGACGCGCCCGAGATCCGCTCGGCGTACTCGCGCCGCCACATCTGGACGCGGTTGTAGAAGTGCTCGGTGAAGGGCTCGATCTCGTGCTGCGGGTAGAGCGCGGCGACCTTCTCGCGGAAGATCTCGCGCGCCCTCGGCGTGCCGAAGAACTCGAGCGCGACCTCGTCGAGGTGCCCGAGCTGCGTGGCGCAGAACTCCTCGAAGCGCTCGGCGTCGAAGTGCTCGCGGGCGAGCGCGTCGTAGCGCGGGAGGAGGTCGTGGAAGAAGTCGCCGCCCTCGTCGGCGATCGCGAGGAAGCGGTCCCACTCCGGCGTGAGCCTCATCTTCCGCTTCGTGTACGCGCAGAAGAGCGACCACCGCACAAGCGACATCACCATCCACGGGAAGTGGTAGTGCAGGCTCGTCACCTGGCTGTCGGGGCAGGCGTTGGCGAAGTCGATGGGGTGGAACACGGAGCCCTGGCGGAGCGACTCGCAGGTGTTGTAGTCCCAGCAGAAGAACGCGTTGATGACGCGCGTGTACATCGCGAGCGTGCGGCGCTCGCCCTCGGTGACGAAGTCGCGATCGACGAGGTAGCGGCCGTGCAAAGGCGCGCTCGCGTCGTACTTCATCACGTTGACCTGCGGCCCGATGCCCATGCCGCGGACGAACAGGTCGTGCGGGTCGACCGCGCGCTGCAGGTGCATCACCTGCCGGCCGGACTGGTCGTAGCTGCGGCCGAGCTGCTCGTCGTTCGTGACGCGCGACACCCCGCGCCAGGCGCCGCCGTCGTAGGGCTTCATGAACAGCGGGTAGCCGACCTTCTCCGCCACGTCGGGGAGCGAGAAGAGGTCGTTGTAGCGGCGGATGGTCGCCCGCATGTCCGCCTCGGAGACGATGTCCGGGGGCGGGAAGTACTCCTTCGGCGGGACCATCCACGTCTCGGGGATGGGGAAGCCCAGCCGCATCATCGCGCAGTAGGTGGTGTGCTTCTCGCCGGCCTGGATCATCCAGGGGTTGTTGAGCACGTACACGCCGTCCATGAGGGCGATCTTCTTCGCCCACTCGCGCGTCGTCATGAACCAGTGCGTGATGCGGTCGAGCACCACGTCGTAGTTCGGCTTGTAGCGGAGATCGAAGGGGGCGACGCGCACCCGCTCGACGGCGAACTCCACCGTGTCGGCGCCCGCGGGGAGCGAGAGCTTCAGGCGCGAGACGATCTCTTCGTAGCAGGCAGGCCAGCAGATGTCGGCCCCGAGGGACAGACCGATGCGGCGGACCTGGGACATGGGGGACTCCCGAGAGGGTCGGGCATATACATCAGCGCGAACGCCCGCGCTACGGCGCGGCGGCGTCGAACGCGAGCAACATCTCGCTCGCGGCGTACAGCGGCCCGTCGGGCGGGAAGGCGGCCGCCGCCCGCAGGAGCGGGGTGCGCCACGTCGCGACCGCCCGGTCGTCGCCGAGGGCGTCGGCGAGCCGCACCATCGCCGCCCACGTCTCGGCGCCGGGGCGCGCCTCCATCGCGCGCTCGCCGGTGCGGCCGTACCAGTAGACGTTGTCGGCGTGGGCCTCGGCGAAGGCGAGCACGCCGCGCGCGAGCTCCGGCTCGGTGCGCGCGCACTCCGCGGCGACGGTCAGCGCGTTCGGCAGCTGCACGACGTCGTTGGGCGAGAAGTACATCATCTCCGCGGGCAGGAGCGTCGCGACCTCCGGCTGCACGAGGTCGTAGATCAGCCCCGCGGGCGTCCGCGCGCGGCGGACGAGCGCGCGGGACTGCCTCGCCGCCGTCGCGAGTGCGGGATCGCCCGTGGCCGTCGCGACCGCGTCGAGGAAGTCGCAGTCGTAGTCGACGAGGTAGGTGTTCGTCGCGAACGCGCGGGTGCCGAGGTTGAAGTAGTTCGCGACCATCCACGTGCCCTGGTCGACGCGGACGTGGCGCAAGTACCCGTCGAGGACGAGACGGGCGAGGTCGCGGTCGCCGCCCTCCCACAGGCCCTCGGCGACGCGCAGCGCCTCGGTGGTGCCGCTCGCGTCGGGGGGCTCGCCCGGCTTCCAGCGCCAGAGCACCATGCCGCGCGTGTACGGGTCGTCCGCGTCGTCGCGCAGGGCGTTCGCGAGGACCGCGGCCTTCAGCGCGTCGTAGACCTCGCGCTCGCCGGCGCGCGCCGCCCACGTGAGGAGCTGGCCCACCTCCACGGTCTGCACCCAGCCGCTCTCGCGGGCGAGGTCGCCGGCGAGGACCCGGGCGCGGACGATCGCCGCGAGCCGGTCCGCGGCGGCCGGATCGGGCGGGGGCGGCGGGGGCTCGGCGCAGGCGAGGAGCGGGAGCATGACCCGGGCCGTTATCCTCCCGGGATGGCGCTCTGGCTCCTCGCGTGTGCTCCGCCGCAGGTCGTCTGCGAGCCCGGGACGGTCGAGATCGACGGCTACTGCTACGCCGGCGGCGGCGACATCCCCGACTCGTGGGCCGCCAACGAGCTCCCGGCGTGCGCGGGCGACCTCTGGGACGCCCGCGGCGGACCCCTGTGGTACGGCTGCCTCGAGGCGACGGAGAGCGGCGTCCAGTGGAGCCTCGGCGACCTCGAGGGCTTCGCCCGATTGGAGCTCGAGCTCTACGGCGAAGACGGCTACGTCGAGCTCCACGACGCCTTCGTCGCGGGCGACGCGAGCTGGGCGCTCGCGCTGGCGCTCGTGGACGACCCCGCGCTCCACGAGCCTAATGCGACGACGTTGTTCGGCCCGGGCGACGCCTACACGCTCGAGGCGGTGGCGTTCGACGCGGAGGACGTCGTCGTCGACTGCGTGGAGACGGTCGGGGGGGAGTGTCGGAACGCCGAGCCGGCTCGCTGACTCACCCGACGGCGAGCCCCTTCGCGACCATCACCCACACCGCGCCCACCGCCGCGACGAACGCGGGGATCCCGAGGAGCGCCCAGATCCGCGTCCACCGGTGGTACTCGGCCGGCAGGGGCTCGCCCGTGCGCGCGGCGCGCTCGGCGGCGTCGCGCATGCGGAACTGGAGCCCCCACGCGGGAAGCCACGACACGCCGGCGACGACGTAGAGCACGAGCCCCCAGCCGACCCACCCGCTGCGCCAGTCGTAGCCCGCGATCGCCACCATCCAGTACCCTGTGAGCGGGAGCAGGATCCCCGACGGAATCGTGAACACCCAGTCGGCGAGCACCACCGCGCGGTGCGCGAACGCGATCGCCCGCGGGTCGCCCGAGCGGTCCGCGTGGAGCTTCAGGAGCACCGACGCGAGGCCGGCGCCGAAGAACAACGTCACCGCGAGCACGTGGGCGGTCTTGAGCGCGGCGTAGAGCAATCAGGGCCTCCGCGTCGCCATCATCGCGAGGATCGCCGCCGCGAGCGGGACGTTCTTCGTCAGCGGCCCGAACGGGTGGGCCCAGAGCGGCGAGCCCGTGACGGCGAGGATCGCGGTGAAGCCGAGCACCAGCGCGAGCTGGACGGCGCCGACGAGCCCGAGCCGCCACCCCGCGATCGTGGCGACGCCGAGCGCCACCTCGAGCACGCAGGTCGCGTGCAGCAGCGGCGCGGCGAGCGGCCCGGTGATGCCGGTCTCGGCGAGCAGGGCGAGGCTCTCCTCCCGAGGCCACGCGAGCCATGTCACCAGCGGCGTCGCGAGCCACACGCTCCCCACGCAGACGCGCAGCACGGGCGCGAGCGCGTCCAGCTCGGCGACGAGGCGGTCGCGGTCGGCCCCGGGCTCGCCGGCGAGCCCCTCCCGGAAGCCGCGCGGCGCGAACCCGAACCGGGCGACGAAGGGCGCGGGATCGGCGGTCGAGCCCCGAAGGAGCATCGCCAGCTCGTCGCGGTCGATCGGGCCGACGCCCGTGGCGGCGACGGGGCGCACGAGCGCGAGGGGGACGTGGAGCTTCCATCCGCGTCGGCCCATCCGCGCGCGCAGCGCGTCGAGGAGCTCGTCGAAGGACAAGGCCTCGGCGCCGACCACGTCCCACGCGCCGCCGGGCCCGCCCTCCACCGCGGCGACCACGGCGCGGGCGAGGTCCGCGACGTGCACCGGCTGCACGCGGTACCGCCCGTCGCCCACCACCGGCACGACCGGCAGCGCGGCGAGCGAGCGGAACATCCGCATGGAGAGGTCGCCGGGACCCCAGACGAACGAGGGCCGCAGGACCACGCCGCCGCGGGCGAGCGCGTCGCGGTCGGCGGCGCGTTTGGTCACGTAGTAGGGCTCGGGGCCGTCGCCGAGCGCCGAGATCTGCACGATCCGGCGCCCCTCCGCGGCGGCGAAGAGCGCGCGCGGCGCGGCGTCGTGCAGCGTGGCGAAGGTCTGGCCCCGCGTCTCGCGGATGATGCCGACGGCGTTGACGACGGCGTCGGTGCCGGCGACCCACGTGGGCTCGACGCGCGCGTAGTCGCCGGCGATCCACGTGACGCCGGCGAGCGCGGGGCCCGGTCGGCGCGCGAGGGCCACCACGTCGTGACCGGCGGCGAGCAGCGCGCGGAGGGCGTGGCCGCCCACGAAGCCGGTGGCGCCGGTGAGGAGGACGCGCATGCGCCGTTGTACGACGAGCGGGCCGTGGTCGGCGAGCGCGACATCCCTCGTGGGCGCCCGAGCCGGCGACCCACGTGGGTCGCGGCGCTACACGCGCGACCATCCTCGTGGGGGCGGGCGTCCCGCTCGCCCCTCCCGTGACCCACGTGGGTCGCGGATGCTCGTGGGGGCGGGCGTCCCGCCCTCCGAGGACCCACGTGGGTCGCGGCGCCGTACGGGCGCGCGACGATGCTCGTGGCGGCGGGCGTCCCGCCCGCACCGCGCGAGGACCCACGTGGGTCGCGGCGCCGAACGGGCGCGGGCGGTGCTGCTCGTGGGGGTGGGCATCCCGCCCGACCCTCCCGTGACCCACGTGGGTCGCGCGGCATCCGCGACGATGCTCGTGGCGGCGGGCTTCCCGCCCTCCGAGGACCCACGTGGGTCGCGGCGCCGTACGGGCGCGCGGCGCTGCTCGTGGGGGCGGGCGTCCCGCCCGCCCCGCGCGAGGACCCACGTGGGTCGCGCCGCTGGATGCGTCCCAATGTTGGTGGACCTCTGGGCACCAGCCGCCACCCACGAGCTTCCCGGCCGACCGCGGGAACTCGCCGTCTTCGTGGACGATGACGCCCCGGGCATCGGGGTCGACGTAGGCCCATGAAATAGCCACGAAAATTCATGGCGCCCCCTCCCCACCCGGATACGTTCCCCACGGGAACCGGGTGAATCCATGCCTTCCACGCCCCTCGCGCGCGCGCAGGCGCTGAGCGAACGCCTCCTCTCCGCGCGGCGCGCGCACCGGCGCGCCGAGCACGATCTCGCGGTGCTCCTCGCCGAGATGGAGGACCACGACCTCCACCGCGAGCTGGGTCACGCCTCGATCGAGGAGTACGCCCGCGTCGTGCTCGACCTCGAGGGCCGCCGGGCCCGGGATCTGCTCCGCATCGGGCGCAAGCTCCCAACGCTCCCGGAGCTCGCCGAGGCGATGGCGGCGGGCGAGCTCGATTGGACGAAGGCGCGGGAGCTGGTGCGCGTCGCCACACCGGCCAACGTCGCCGGCTGGGTCGCGCGGGCGAAGGCGCTCACCTCGCGAGAGCTCGAGCGCGAGGTGGCCCACACCCCGGTCGGCGAGCCGCCGCCCGACGGCGAGCCCGCGCGCGGGCCGTGCCGCCGGCGTGTGTCGTTCGAGATGGAGGCCGCCGACGCCGAGGTGCTGTTCGAGGCCCTCCGGCTCGCCCGCGCCCGCGCGGGGGAGGAGCGCGGCGACGTCGAGGACGGCGCGCTCCTCGCCGACGTCGCGCGGCGGTTCCTCGCGAGCGAGTCACCCGACGACGGGGCGAGCGAGGAGATCTACAAGGAGGTCCTCGTGCGGTGCGACACCTGCAGCGAGGTCCATTCCCACGACGCGGAGGTCTCCGACACCGTCGCGGGCGAGGCGGAGTGCGACGCGCTGGTCGTCGACATGCGGCCGGGGCCGAAGCAGGGACACGTGACACACAAGGTCCCGCCCTCGGTGCGCGAGCGCGTGCTCTTCCTCGACGACGGCCGCTGCACGGTGCCCGGGTGCCAGCACCGCAGCTGGTTGCAGATCCACCACCTGCTGGATCGCGCGCTCGGCGGTGGCCACCACCCGTGGAACCTCACGTCGATCTGCTTCGTCCATCACCGGATGGTGCACGACGGCGTGCTCGCGATCTGGCGGGACGCGGAGGGGCGCATCGTCGTCCAGGACCGGCACGGCACACGGCGCGCGACCCACGTGGGGCGCAGGGATCCGGCGAGCCTCGCGATCGTGCCGCCGGTGTGGCCGCCAGCGACGGCGCGGGAGGAACCTCCGGTGTGACGCCGCTGTACGACGAGAGGGGCACCGGCCGCGAGCGCGGGGTCCGGAGGCGTCTCCGAGCGCCCAGCCGGAGACTCGCGAGCGAGCCCGGGTCGGCGGGGGTGTGCGGCGCGAGCGCGGGCGTCCGGTGCGAGCCCCGGGAGTAGCCGACCGCGTCGTCCCTACTCCTGTGGCTCGCACCCGGGCAAGGCGGTGTCGATCCCGTGTCCGTCGTCGTCGAGGCACTTGCAAGGGTGAACGGCACGAACCCATTCCAGGTCGGGGTCGTCGTCCAAGTAGTCGCGGCACACGAATATTGTGTCACACTCGCCGCAGATGTACTCGTCGCGGACGGTGCAGTCCGTTCCTTCCCTTTCGTTGCACATGTCTTCGGTCTTGTCGTCACCCGCACACCCGAGCATCCAAATCAGCGGTGCGAGTAGAGTCACGGATCGATCCTATCCCGAGGCCGAGCAAAGGCGGTACCGACCGGGTCACACGCGGACATGGATTTTTTCTCCCGTCCTGATTCGAGCTATGCCCCCCCACGATGCGCCAGATCTGCTTCCCGCGACCCGGCCCGCCCGAGGTCATGGAGCTCCGCGAGGTCCCCGATCCCTCGCCCGCCGCGGGGCAGGTGCGCGTGGCGGTCGAGGCCGCGGGTGTGAACTTCGCCGACGTGGTCGCCCGGCAGGGGATGTACCAGGACGCGCCGCCGTTCCCGATGGTCGTCGGCTACGAGGTGGCCGGGACGATCGACGCCGTCGGCGAGGGCGTCGACGCCGCGCGCGTCGGCGAGCCGGTCGTCGCGATGGTGCGCTTCGGGGGCTACAGCTCGTCGGTGTGTGTGCCCGCCGCGCAGGCGATCCGCCGGCCCGCGGGGCTCGACGCGCGCACGGCGGCGGCGATCCCCGTGAACTACACGACGGCGTGGCTCGCGCTGCGCGTGTACGCGCGCGTCCAGGCCGGCGACCGCGTCCTGATCCACGCGGCGGCCGGCGGCGTGGGCCTCGCCGCGGTGGACCTCTGCGTCGCGGCGGGCGCGGAGGTGTGGGGCAGCGCGGGGAAGGGGAAACACGCCTTCCTGCGCGAGCGCGGCGTGGCGCACCTCCTCGACTCCCACGCGGGCGAGTGGCCCGACGAGAAGCTCGACGTCGTGCTCGACGCGCAGGGCGGGGCGACGTGGGCGCGCGGGCTCGACGCGCTCCGGGACGGCGGAAAACTCGTGATGTACGGCGTCTCGGCGATGTCGCCGGGGGAGTCGCGCAGCCTCGTCGCCGCGGCGCGGATGCTCGCCGGCATCCCGTGGCTGCGCTTCAGCCCGATCTCGCTGATGAACACGAACAAGGCGGTGTGCGGCGTCAACATGGCGCGCGTCGGCGAGGACCGGGTCGCCGAGTGGCTCGGCGCGGCGCTCGCGACCTGGGAGGAGGGGAAGCTGCGCCCCCACGTCCACGCGGCGGTGCCGTTCGCCGAGGCGCCCGAGGCCCACCGCATCCTCCACCGCCGGGAGAACGTCGGGAAGGTCGTGCTCGTCCCCTGAATGACCGAGCGACCCGCCGGTGCGCTTCCGGTAGGGTCGCTCAATGGACCTGCGCGTCCAGGACCTGCTGCGACGGCTCGCCCGAGAGCCCGCGTTCGCCGACGCCTTCTTCGCCGATCCCGACGCGCACCTCGCGGCGCTCGACCTCCCCGAGGCCGACCGCGCCGCGCTCCGCGCGCTCGACCGCGAGGCGGTGCTCTACCTCGACGTCGCCGCCCAGCAGGAGCCCGCCGTGGCGCCGGAGCACGCCGCGGGCGAGCGCCGGTGGGCGACGCCCGCGATCGCGTTGTGGGCGTGCGCCGCGTTCGTCGTGTTGTGGCTCCTCACCGGGGGTGGGCGGTGACGGCGCCGCCGCGGAAGATCCCCACCCGGCGGCGCCCCGGGCGGCTGGACCGCTGGCGCCAGGGCGTGCTCTACGCGTCGGTCGCGGGCCTCGCGTTGCACATGTACGGCTGGTACTTCCTCGACTGGCGGGCGTATGGGAAGCTGTCGTTCAGCGGCTTCGCGTCGCTCGCGGTCGGGCACGTGAACATGGCGGCGGTCTTCTGCCTCGTGTTGCTCGCCAGCCTGCTCTTCGCCGGGCGCATCTTCTGCGGCTGGGGCTGCAAGCTGTCGGCCTTCCAGGAGGCCACCGAGTGGATCTACCGGCGGATCGGGTTCAAGCCGGAGCTGATCCACACGCGCGCCCGGACGGTGCGGCTCTTCATCTTCGTCCCGTACCTCCTCCCCATCCTCTACACGTGGCGCGAGGTCGGGCTCTCCACCGCGTACGTGGACCTCGGCGCGGTGGAGCCCTACACGAAGGACCTGCCCAAGACCGTGCTGGCGGCCACCTTCTACTTCGTCAGCATCACGTTCGTGCTCACGGGGCTGTTCGGGCGGCGCGCGTTCTGCCGGCTGGTCTGCATGTTCGCGCTCTTCTTCCAGCTGTTCGAGCGGCTCCCCTGGGTGCCGCGCGTGAAGCAGCGCGGGCGCTGCATCGGCTGCGACGCGTGCGACGTCGCGTGCCCGATGGGCATCCCCGTGAAGAACGAGATCCTGCGCACCGCCGAGGTCCGCGACCCCGAGTGCATCCGCTGCATGGTGTGCGTCGACGTGTGCCCCGTGAAGGCGCTCCGTTACGGGCAGGGGGCCACGCCCGCGCCGCAGGAGCCCGCGCTCGCGCCGGTCGTGCGCGAGAGCGCGTTCCCCGTCGCGGTCGACGCGGCGCTGGCGACGCTCGCCGTCGCGGGCGGCGTGTGGGCGGCGACGCAGATCACCGGCTTTCACGTGTTCCTCGGCGCGAGCTGGGGGCTCATCGCAGGAGGGCTCGCATGGCGGGCGTGGACGGGCTTCCGCCGGCTTCGGCCGGCGGTGTGATCTGGAAGTACCGGATGGTGTGGATGCCGGTGGCGGCGCTGCTGCTGGTGCTGGTCGTGACGTGGTTGCTCGTGCCGAAGCAGAACGCGCCGTTCATCTACGAGTTCTTCTGACACACCCCGCAAGTGGGGAGAGGGCGCTGCTTCCTATGTCCCCGTGCAGCTGAGCGTGACGGTCACGGTGTCGAGCGAGACGTCGCCGAAGCAGTCCTCGACCTCGAGCTGGACGGTCGCGGTGTTGGTGTTCGTGACGCCGTAGTCGGCGGCGGGAGCGCTCACCGTGACGGTGGTGGTCTGACCAGTCGTGGTCGAGAGCGAGCCGCTGCCCGAGGCGATGGCCCAACTGTAGGAGAGCGCCTCGCCGTCGGCGTCGGAGGAGGCGCCGCCGTCGAGCGAGAAGGCGACGTTCGAGCAGCTGGCGCAGCTGTAGGCGCCGTAGCCGGAGGCGGTGCAGCGCACGGACTGGGACGAGCTCTGGTCGGGGCCGGCGTCGGCGACGGGCGCGCTGTTGTTCGTCCGCGGCAGGACCTTCAGGGTGAGCAGGCTCGGGAGCGAGACGGCGTCGGTCTCGTTGGTGACCACGAGCGAGAAGTCGTAGTCGCCCTCGACGTCCGGGGTGAAGACGGGGTCGACGATGTCGGGGGTGACGACGTCGTTGGTGGTGCGGACCGAGCCGGAGGGCGCGGCGAGCAGCTCCCAGTCGTAGGTGAGCGCGCCGCCGTCGGGATCGTAGGAGTCCGAGCCGTCGAGGTAGATGGGCAGGCACTGCTCGAGCGTGCTCTCGTCGTAGTCGTAGTAGGCGATCGCGACGGGGCCGCCTTCGATCTGGCCGTCGCAGTCGTTGTCGTCGTCGGAGTCGCCCTCGAAGGCGCCGGGGTAGGTCTCGGGGTCGGTGTCGTCGCAGTCGCCTTCGTCGGCGCGGACGCCGTCGCCGTCCTGGTCCCAGTCGTCCTGCCCGTCGCAGTCCTGGTCGGTGCCGTCGTACCAGGTCTGGCTCGCGCCCGGGTTGACGGTGGGATCGGTGTCGTCGCAGTCGCCGCCGCCGAAGGTCAGCGCGGAGTAGCCGTCCTCGTCCTGGTCGGTGTCGTTGCCGTCGCAGTCCTGGTCGGTGCCGTCGTACCAGACCTCGTTGGCGCCGGGGTTGACGTCGGGGTCGAGGTCGTCGCAGTCGCCGCCCACGTCGGCGAAGCCGGCGCCCACCTCGCAGGCGATCAGCGGCCCTTCGGCGTCGTCGCCGTATCCGTCGCCGTCGGTGTCGGGCCAGACCTCGACGCCCGTCGCCGGGTCGACGCTCGGGTCGTCCTCGTCGACGAGCCCGTCGCAGTCCTCGTCCGTGTCCCGGTCGTCGCAGACCTCCTGCGCCGCCGGGTTGATGCGGGGCATCCGGTCGTCGCAGTCGGTGCCGTCGGCGACGTAGCCCTCGGGGGGATCGCAGGCGAGCGCGGAGGCGTCGGCGTCGCCGTAGGTGTCGCCGTCGCTGTCGAGGTAGAAGGGGCCCTTGCCGGTGGCGTCGTCGTCGGCGTCGTCGGCGAGGCCGTCGCAGTCCTCGTCGACGTCGGCGTCGTCGCAGACCTCGCTGCCGCCCGGGTAGGCCGACGGGTCGCCGTCGTCGCAGTCCTCGTCCATGTCGAAGCCGTCGCCGTCCTCGTCGAGGATCTCGCGCTTCTCGATTTCCGCGCACGTCACGAGCGCGAGGAGGGGGAGGATGGCGCGCACGGCGCTCCGGGGGGCGCTCGCATCATACCGGAAAAGTGGGGCATCCGTGTCCCGGTCGGGGTCACGCCGGTCGCGCTACCCGGTGTTGCGCATGCCCGCGGCGATGCCGTTGATCGTGACCATCAGGGCCTTCACGAGGGTCTCGTCGTGACGCGCGCGCGCGCGGCGGAGGAGCTCGGCCTGCAGGAGGTTGAGGGGGTCGACGTAGGGGTTGCGCACGGCGATCGAGCGCCGGAGCACCTCGTTGCCCTCGAGGGGCTCGCGGTGGCCCAGCGCGGCGAGCACGGCGTCGCGCGTGCGGGCGAACCGCGCGCGGGCGGCCTCGCCGACGTCGCGGAGCGCCGGGGGCACGAGCAGCGCGTCGTAACGGGCGTGTACGTCCGGGAGCGCCTTCGCGACGGACATCTCCACCATCTCGAGCGTGGTGCGGAAGAAGGGCCACTGCTCGGCCATCTCCCGGACCCGCACGGGGTCCTCCGCGGCGAGCGCCTCGCCGACGCCGAGCCAGGTGGGGAGCATCAGCCGCACCTGCGTCCACGCGAAGATCCACGGGATCGCGCGCAGGGTCTCGAGCCCGCCGCCCTTGCGACGGCGGGGCGGGCGGCTGCCGATCGCGAGCGCGCCCAGCTCGTCGAGCGGCGTGGCCGCGCGGAAGTACTCGAAGAAGCGCGGGTCGCGGACGGTCGCGCGGTAGACGCCCACCGACGTGGCGGACATCCGGTCCATCGCCTCGCGCCACGCCGGCGAAGGCGACGCGGGCGGCGCGAGCGTGGCCTCCAGCGTCGCGGACGCGTACAGCTCGAGGCTGCGCAGGGCGACGCCGGGCGTCTCGAACTTCGCGGAGACCATCTCGCCCTGCTCGGTGACCCGCAGCGACCCGTCCACCGACCCCGGCGGCTGCGCGAGGATCGCCGCGTGCGTCGGCCCGCCGCCGCGCCCCACGCTGCCGCCGCGCCCGTGGAAGAGCGTCACGGCGACCCCCGCGTCCCGGCACGCCGCGACCACGTCCTCCTGCGCGCGGTGGAGCGCCCAGGCGGCGGCGAGGCGCCCGGCGTCCTTCGCGGAGTCCGAGTACCCGATCATGACCTCCTGACGGTCGAGGCCCTCGCGGTATACGGGCACCGCGAGCAGCGCGCGGACGACGTCGCCGGCGCGCTCGAGGTCGGCGAGCGTCTCGAAGAGCGGGACGACCCGCAAGGGCGGCGTCACGCCGCACTCCCGCTGGAGCAGCGCGACGGCGAGCACGTCCGAGGGCGCGGCCGCCATCGAGATCACGTAGGCGCCGAGCGAGTCGCGGGGGACCTCGGCGAGGACCCGGAACGTGTCCAGCACCTCGCGGACCTCCGGGTCCGCGGCGAGCCCGCGCGGGACGAGCGGACGGCTCCCCGCGAGCTCCTCGGCGAGCCACCGCTGCCGGCGGTCCTCGTCCCACCCGAGGTAGCCGCCGATCCCGAGCGCCCGCGTGATCGCGTCGAGCGCGCCCGCGTGACGCCCCGCCTCCTGCCGGACGTCGAGCCTCACCAGCGAGAGCCCGAAGCACGCCGCGCGGCGCAACGCGTCGGCGAGCCGCCCGTCGGCGATCCGCCCGGCGCCGCAGTCCCGGAGCGAGCGGTCGCAGGCCGCGAGCGGCTCGACGAGCTCCGCGTCCGCGAGCACGGGGGCCGGACCGGGCTCGCCGTCCAGCTGGGCCGCGGCCCACGCGCGGGTGTCGCGCAGGCGCTCGCGCAACGGTCGCAGGAGCGCGCGGTAGGGCTCGGGGGCGTCGCCGACGCGCGCCCGCAGCGCGTCCGAGCAGCGGGCGAGGGACAGCTCGTCGCGCAGGGCGTCGACCTCCCGGGCCCACAGGTCGGCGCCCATCCAGCGCGCGAGCAACACGGCGCGTCGCGTGACCTCGGCGGTGACGTTCGGGTTGCCGTCGCGGTCGCCGCCCATCCAGGTCCCGAAGCGGATGGGCGCGGCGCCGGCGGGGAGGCCCTCGCCGAGGCGCGCGCGCATCGCGGCGTCCAGCGTGCGGAGCCACGCGGGCACGGTGTCCCACAACATCTGCTGGACGACCACGAGCCCGCCGCGCACCTCGTCCTCGGGGGTCGGCGCGCGCCGGCGGATCTCGTCGGTGCCCCACAACGTCGCGACCTCGCGGGCGAGCGCCTCCCGCCAGGTGGCGGCCTCCTCGGGGATCATCGCGACGCGGTCACGCTCGTCGAGCAGGCGCCCGATGCGCGCGTGCTTCTGCAGCACCGTGCGCCGCTGGACCTCGGTGGGATGCGCGGTGAGCACCAGCTCCACGCGCTGCGCGGCGAGCGCGCGGGCGATCGCGTCGGCCGCGACGCCGCGGGCGCGGAGCCGGTCGATGGCGTCCTCGACGGAGCCGCGCTGGGGCGCCGCTTCCGGGTCCGCGCGCCACGCCCGACGGCGCCGCACGCGGTGGTGCTGCTCGGCGATGTTCGCGAGCGACAGGAACTGGGCGAAGGCGCGCGCGACCGCGAGCATCTCGTCGGGCGGCAAGGCGGCGAGCCGCTCCGCCAGCTTCGTCGCCGCCGCGGCGTCGCCGGCGCGCGCGGCCTTCGAGCGCGTGCGGACCTCCTCCACCGTGGCGAACACGGGCTCGCCGGCGTGCGCGCGGAGGACCTCGCCGAGGACCTGGCCGAGGAGGTGGACGTCGTCGCGGAGGGGGGCGTGGGGGTCGGGGGCGTCCATCCGCGGAAGGTAGGCGCTCCACGCGCGGATCCACCTCGTTTCTCCCCCGGATCGAGACACCGAAGGGGGGGTGGGCGTGGGCGCGAGGCGGTCGGCGAGGGCGCCCCTCAGCGCGCGGGATCCCCCACCCCGGCGGGGGCCGCGACGGCCTCGCCGAAGGCGTGGACGAGCAGGAGGTCCCTCGGGAAGGGCCGCGCGGCGACCCGGAGGACGGCGTCGCGCACGCCCGCGTCGTCGCCCCACAATGCGCTCGCCACGGCGAGGTGGGCCCCGTCGATCCAGGCTCCCTGCTCGAGCCGCTGGATCAACCACGCGGCGTGGCCGACGCGGTTGGGCACGCGCCGCCCGAACGTCGCCAGCGCCGCGAGGACGTCGGGCTCGCCGATCTGCAGCGCCGCCCCCACCACGCGGTCGCAGGTGGCCTCGACGTCGCGGAGCTCGGCGATCTCGCCGAGGCACTCCACCGCGGCGAGCACGTCGGCGTCGAGCACGCGCTCGACGAGGCGCGCGGCGACGGGGGCGTCGACCATGCCGCAGACCAGCCGCAGGACCTCGCGCCAGGCGTCGTCGTCGGCCCGCTCGGCCACCCACTCGGCGAGCCCCTCCTCGGACAGCGTCCTTTCCTTCTCGAAGCGCCGCACGACCGCGTCGGCGCACAGGTACTCGAGGAAGGTGCGGTGCACGAAGCCGTACTCGCCGTCGCCGACGCGGCAGAGCACGAAGTCGCGCTCGCGCAGGCCGGCGACGACGGCGTCGGCGTCGCGCTCGGCGTCGGCGGGCGCGCGGTGCAGCCGCGTCCGCAGCCAGTCGCGCACCTCGGCGTGGAGCGTCTCCTCGTCGATGCGGTTCTGCGCGAGGCCCTCCTGCATGCGACACGCGACGCGCCGCAGGAGCGCGAGCTTGCGGGTGTCGTCGAGGTCGCCGGCGACGTGCTTCCGGAGGTCCCACCCGTGGCAGAGCACGCGCACCGCATGCTCGTAGAGGCCCGCGCGCTCGCGCGGGAGCTCGCGCGAGCGGGCGAGCAGCGTCAGGATCGCGAGCAGGAGCGGGTTGCGGGCGAGGAGCGCGATCGCCGGCGAGGCCGCGATCGCGTCGAGCACGCGCGCCTCGCGGACGGGCGCCTCGCCGGGCGGCGCGGTGGCGCGGAACCACCCGCGCACGAAGGTGGCGATCTGCGCGTCGTCGAGCTCGGCGAGGGCGCAGAGGTGGAAGTCGGCGGCGCGGAAGGGCGCCTCGGCGAAGCCGGCGCCCCGGGAGGTGACGACGATCCGCGCGCGGGGGAACCGCGTGGCGAAGCCCACGATCTCCTCGGCGATCCGCGCGCGCCGGACGGGATCGAAGACCTCGTCGAGCCCGTCGAACACCACGAGCGACGGCCGGTCGCGGAGGAGCTCGGCGAGCCCGGGCGCGTTGAGGCCGTAGCCCTGGGTCTCGCCGAGGCGCTGGAGGTAGTGGAGGAAGCCGCGGTCGCCGCGGTGGTCGCGCAGCTCGACGAGCAGGGGCAGGTGGCCGCCGAGGGGCCCGTGGCCGTCGAGGTGCGAGAGCACCAGCCATCGCGCGAGCGTGGACTTGCCCGAGCCGGGATCGCCCAGCACCACGAGGCGCGGCCACCGGGCCACGTGGTCGAGCGCCGTCCCGGTCGCGGCGACCGGGATCTCGTCCTTCGGGCGCTCGGCCGGGCGGTCCACGACGCGAGGGGGCACGAACACGTCGCGGACGTGGACCGGCGCGGGGTCGTCGTGGTCCGGGGGGACGAGCGCGGAGAGGTCCAGCGTGCGCCAGCGCGTGCGGACGCGCGCCCGGTACAGGTCGAGATCGAGCTCCGGCCACGCGCCCCGGAGGTCCTCCAGCACGCGCACCTGCCGCTCGGCGAGCAGCGCCTGCAGCCGCCCTCGCAGCTCGGGGTCGGCGAGCGCCTCCCGGCGGACGCGCCGCGCGTACAGCGCCGTGATCGCCACGACGTCGAGCTCGCCGCCGCCGCGGAGCGCCCAGAGCGTCGCGAGGCGCGTGCCGTCGGCCGGCTTGCCCGTCGCCAGGGGCTTCAACACCTCGTCGCGGACGTCGGGCTCGGCGAGGAAGCGGGCGAGCCGCTCGGCGTGGGCCTCGCCGACCTCCTCGACCGCCTCCTCCACCCACGCGGCGAGCGCCTTCTCCGCCGCGCGGGCGAGCGCGTCGGCGTCGCCGGCGGTGGCGTCGAGCGCGACCCCCGCGAGCAGCTTGGACGCGTACTCCTCGGCGGCCTTGCCCAGCACCTGCAGGGCCACGCCGGCGAGCAGGCTCACCGCTCCCTCGGCCGCCTCGCGACCTCGACCACGGCCTCGGCGAAGGCCATCGCGGCGGCCTCGCAGGCGTAGAGGTCGCCCGTGAGGTACGCCGCGGCGAAGTTGGTCTCGGTCGGCGGCGGGAACACCTTCACCGCGCGGACGTCCGCGGCCTTCAGCGCGGCGTCGAGCCCGATCGTCGCCTCCATCGGCGGTGCGACGAGGTAGGCCATCGGCTCGCCCGGGGCGAGCCCCGCGGCCGCGGACAGGTAGCGGCCGAGCGAGGCGATGACGTGCGGGAAGACGGCGACGCTCCCGTCGGGGTTGGCGCCGTAGAAGCAGGCGTCGTGCTCGAGGCAGCCGATGATCGCGCGCAGGCCGGCGTCGATCTCGGCGTCGTCCGCGGCGGCGATCACCCCGAGGATCTCGCCCGAGTACGGCCCGCTCGCGTGGCGGCTGCCCGCGTAGAAGCTCTTCGCGAACACGACGTCGACGTCGGCGTGTTTGGTGCACTCGTCGAGCGCGACGTAGGTGGGGTCGTCCTGATCGCAGGTGACGAGGCCGAGGGCGCGGTGGCGGTCGGGGTCGGCGCCGTAGGCGCGCAGCACGGCGGGGTCGGCGCCGGGGAGCCGCCGGACCGACAGGATCTTCGGGAGGAGGGGCTCGAGCATCAGACCTCCACCAGCCGCGTGCGGACCTGCGGGGGACGGTAGCCGACGGGCACGTCGGTGCCGGCGAGATCGAGCTTCACCCCGCTCGTGCGCTGCGCCAGCATCGCGCCGACCAGCGCGGCGAGGCGCTTCGCGGCGTCCTTCGGGGGGGTGCCGCGCGCGTGGATGTTGCTCATCATGTTGCGGTCGCCGTCGGTGTTGCCGACCTTCGGGTCGAAGACGAGGTAGGCGGACAGGCCGTCGCCGGTCCCGAGGCCGGGGCGCTCGCCGAGCAGGATCGCCGCGACCTTCGCGTGGACCTCCTGCCCGATCTCGTCCTCGAGCCACACGCGGGCGAACTTCGCGCACATCGGCGTGCCGACGGTCCAGCCGCGTTTCTCGCACTCGGCGACGAACGCGGACAAGAGCTCCGGGCCCGCGCCCATGCACGCGACCGCGGAGAGCCCGTCGGCGAGGATCGGCTGGACGTCGACGTCCTTGCGGGCGTGCTCGCGGATGCGCGCGACGCTGGCCTCGTCGAGGCGCCGCCCGCGGTCGGGGCGGAGCAGGAACTCGTGGTGCTCGCGCACGCGGGACTGGAGCGGGAGGTACCCCTGCTTCTCGGCCCAGTCGTCGGGCAACACGGCGGCGACGGCGTTGTGGGCGACGGCCAATTCGGCCTGGAACTGCAGCACGACGTCGGTGGCGTAGCGGGTGCCGACGTAGCCGACGCCGAGCAGCGCGGTGGTGTGCTTCGCGACCTTCTCGGCGTAGCCGCTCCGGTTCGTCGGCGAGGGGAACACGCGCGCCGGCGGGAGCGGGATCTCCGGGACGGGCGGGGGCGGCGGGAGCGGATCCGCCTCGCCGAGCTGCCGGCGCAGCTGCGCGACGAGGTCGCGGGTGCGGGAGGTCGTCATCGGATCACCGAGGGGTCGCCGAAGCGGGGGCCGGGGCGGTCGTGCTCGAGGATGCCCACCGCGTGTTGCCACGCGTCGAACTCGGGCGTGGGCTTCCTCCCGAGCAGGAGCCGCACGCTGGGGATGTCGTGGAAGCTCGTCGACTGGTAGTTGAGCATGATGTCGTCGCCGACCGGCAGCGACATCAGGTAGCTGCAGCCCGCCGCGCAGAGCAGCACCTTGAGCGACTCGAGCTCGTCCTGCGACATCGACGCGTGGTAGGTGAAACAGGCGTCGCACCCCATCGAGATCCCGAGGAGCTTCCCCATGAAGTGGTCCTCGAGCCCCGCGCGCGTGATCTGCGGGCCGTCCTCGAGGTACTCCGGGCCGATGAAGCCGACGACCGTGTTGACGAGGAACGGCCTGTAACGCCGGGCGAAGCCGTAGCAGCGGGCCTCGAGCGTGACCTGGTCGGCGCCGTGGTGGGCCTCGGACGAGAGCGCGTTGCCCTGGCCCGTCTCGAAGTACATGAAGTTGGGCCCGACCGACGTGCGCATGCGCTTCATCTTGTCGTAGGCCTCGTCCATGAGCGCCACGCTGATTCCGAACGCGGCGTTGCCCTTCTGCGAGCCCGAGAACGACTGGAACATGAGATCCATCGGGCATCCCAGGTCCAGCGCCTTCATCTGGACCGTGACGTGGGAGAGCACGCAATGTTGGGTCGGGATGGCGTTGCGCACGCGCAGGTCGTGCAGCGCGCGCAGGATCTCGGCGGTGGACTCGGGCGTGTCGGTGGCCGGGTTCACGCCGATGACGGCGTCGCCGCAGCCGTAGGACAGGCCCTCGCGCGTGGAGGCGAGGATGCCCTCGACGTCGTCGGTGGGGTGGTTCGGCTGCAGGCGCGAGGAGAAGCGCCCGGGCAGGCCCAGCGTGTTGTTCGCCCGCACCACGACCTGACACTTGGCGCCCGCCACCATCAGGTCGAGGTTGGACATGAGCTTGCACACGCCGGCGGCCATCTCCGGGGTGAGCCCCGGCGCGACGGCGCGGATGGTCTCGCCCTTCGTGTGGTGGTCGAGCAGCCACTCGCGGAACTGGCCGACGGAGAGGTGCGCGACGGCCTTGTACGCGTCCTCGTCGAGCGCGTCCTCCACGAGGCGCGTGAGCTCGTCCTCCTCGTAGGGGATCACCGGGTTGCGCCGCAGCTCGCCCAGCGTGAGCTGCGACAGCACCGCGCGCGCGGCGACGCGCTCGACGGGATCGCGCGCGCTGACGCCGGCGAGGTCGTCGCCCGACTTCGGCGGGTTGGCCTTGGCGAGGACCTCCTTCACGCTGTCGAAGCGGTACGTGGAGCCCCGGATGGTGGCGGCGAGTCGCACGGGCGGGGAGTCTACTCCACTCGGACCGGGGGCCCGTCCAGCACCTCGAACACCGGCGCGACGCCCATCGGCGGGCGCACCGATCGGGACGGGAAGCGCCGCGCGTCGACCACGAGCTCGAGCGCGCGGGCGAGCCGCATGGTCTCGAGCGCGTGCGCGCCGAGGAAGGTGGAGAGGTCGGACTCGCCGCGGGGCTCGGCGAGGAACTCCCAGAGGCGCACGCCCTGCGCGTCCATCCAGATCGTGCGCTTGTGGTGCGGATCGTAGAGGACGGCCCCGCCTTCGCCCGGCGTGTAGACGAAGAAGGGGTTCCGCTCGAAGGCGGCGAACGCGTTCACCGCCGCTCCTTAGCATCGCGCGCTATGCTCCGCGGCCATGTCCGAGCCGGCCCTCGCCTCGTCGCCCACGTCGCCCTCGTTGCGGGCGTGGCGCTGGCGGGTGTTCGCCGCGACGTGGCTCTGCTACGCGGGCTTCTACTTCTGCCGCAAGCCCTTCAGCATCGTGAAGTCCTCGCTCGGCAAGGAGCTCGACTTCGACGCCACCATGCTCGGGAGCATCGGCGCCGCCTACCTGATCGCGTACACGGTCGGCCAGTTCGTGGCCGGCTGGGCGGGGCAGAAGGCGGGGCCGCGCATCCTGCTCCTCGCGGGGATGGCGATCTCGGCGGCGGCCAACGTCGGCTTCGGCTTCGCCAACAGCTACGCGTTGTTCCTCTCGCTGATGGTGTGCAACGGGCTCGCCCAGGCCACGGGCTGGTCGGGCAACGTCGCCACGATGGCGAATTGGTTCGCCCGCGGCGAGCGCGGGCGCGTGATGGGCGTGTGGGCCACCAACTTCCAGGCCGGCGGCGTGCTCGCCAACACGCTCGCGGCGTGGGCGCTCGGCGAGTGGGGGTGGCGCCACAGCTTCTTCGCCGGCGCCGTCACGCTGCTCGTGGTGCAGGCGATCTTCGTCTTCAACCAGCGGAACAGGCCCGAGGACCTCGGCCTCCCCGCGGTGGGCGACGACGCGAGCGACACCGCCGACGGCGACGCCAAGTGGACCCGGGCCGTCGTGACGAACGTGTTGCTCGTCGGGGTCTTCTACTTCTTCGTCAAGTTCATCCGGTACGCGCTCTGGTCGTGGGCGCCCTTCTTCCTCGAGCGCAACTTCGGCATCGAGGGCGACGAGGCGGGCTACCTCTCCACCGTGTTCGACGTCGCGGGGATCGCCGGCGTCGTCGTCACGGGCTACCTGTCGGACCGGGTGTTCGGCTCGCGCCGCGCGGGGGTGTCGCTCTTGATGATGGTGGCGATGACGGTGGCGTGTTTCGCGCTCTGGCAGCTGGGGCGCGTGAGCGTGCCGCTCTTCGCGGTGTGCATCGGGATCGTCGGCTTCACGCTCTACGGTCCGGACGCGCTGATGACGGGCGCGGGCGCGATGGACATCGGCAGCCGGCGGGGGGCGGCGCTCGCCGCGGGCATCATCAACGGCATGGGGTCCGTGGGCTCGGTCGTGCAGGAGCTCCTGATCGGGAAGATGTACGACAGCGCGGCGGGCGACCTCGGTCCCATCCTCGGCCTGTTGCTCGGCGCGTCGGCGGCCGCGGCGGCGGTGATGGGGGTGGTGGTCGCGCGGAACCGGCTCGGCAAGTCGGACGTCTGAGTGCTGCCGGACCTCGTCTCCGTGCGCTGCTTCGTCGAGGCGGCGACCCAGCTGAACTTCCGCGAGGCGTCGCGTCGCGTGGCGCTCTCGCCGGCGGCGTTCTCGGGCCGCGTGCAGCAGCTCGAGGAGCAGCTCGGCGTCGTGCTCTTCGAGCGGTCGACCCGGCACGTCGCGCTGACCGAGGCGGGCGCGCGGCTCCTGCCGCACGCGCGCAAGCTGCTCGCGGACGCCGGCTCGCTCGCGGCGGCGGCCCGCGGCGACGGCGTGCCCGTGCCCTTCGAGCTCGTCCTCGGGACGCGCTGGGAGCTCGGCATGAGCTGGCTCGTGCCCTCGCTGGCGACCCTGCGCGAGAACCGCCCGGAGCGCACGCTTCACGTCCAGTTCGGCGACAGCGCGGACCTGCTCGGGCGCGTACACCGGCTTCAGGTCGACGCGATGATCTCGAGCGTGCGCCTGACCGGCGCGGGCATCGAGTACGCGACGCTGCACCCCGAAGACTACGTGTTCGTCGGCGTCCCCGGCACGCGCCTCGACGGGCCCGACGACGCCCCGGCCCACGTGCTGGTCGACGCGCACCCCGACCTGCCGCTCTTCCGCTACCTGCTCGACGCGCGGCCCGCCGGCGAGGCCTGGCGCTTCGCCCGGACCGAGCTGCTCGCCGCCATCGGCGCGATCCGCCACCGCGTGCTCGAGGGCGCGGGCGTCGCGGTGTTGCCGCGCTACTTCGTCGCCGCCGACCTCGCCGAGGGCCGGCTCGTCCGGCTGATGCCGCGCGCGAAGCTGCTCGCCGACGCGTTCCGGCTCGTGTGGCGCAGCGGACACGCGCGCGAGGCCGAGCTCCGCATGCTCGCCGCGGAGCTCTCGGCGATCCCCGTCCGCTGACTGTTCGGCGGAGGCGAACAGTCGCGTTCCAATCATCCCGATTCTCGGGATGCGAGGCGCGGCCTACCGTGGGGTCCGGAGGTCCCCATGTTGCTGTTTACGCTCGCGGGTTGTCCCGCGTCCCCCCCGGCCGCGTACGAGGCCGTCGATCCGGCCGAGGCCGTCGCCGCCATCGACGAGAACCTCGCGCGCCTCGAGGCGCTCGAGATCGTGGAGGTCGGCGCGCTCGTCAACGAGGAGGCCGAGCAGGCGTGGTCCTGCTACGGCGAGTGCCCCGGCTACAGCGAGGAGAAGGTCGCCGCCGAGGAGGAGCGCCAGGCCGTGCGGCTCGCGGTGCTCGCCGACGTGGCCGAGGGCGCCGCGGAGGGCGAGACCGTGGCGGACGACGCGGCGGACGTGGAGGCCAACCTCGCGCGGCTGCGCGCGCTCGAGATCGTGGAGATCGGCGAGCTGATCGACGCGGAGCCGCAGAACAACCCGGACTGCTACAACCTGCCGTGCCCCGAGGACGAGCAGGCCGCCGCGGCGCTCGACGCCGCGCGGGCCAGCGCGCTCGCCCGGATCGCGGACGCGGCGGAGGGCCTCTGACGCTGCCGCGGCTCGCGCGGCGAGGCCTCGGGGTGGGCTTCGACCTGCCCTGGGGCGTCCCGCACGGGATCGTGCGCGCGGACGGGCGCGACGCCGTGGATCCGCGCGTCGCCCGCTACGCCGCCGCCGCGGGCTGGGCGTCGGTGTTCGTCTCGTTCCAGCCGCGCGACCGCGGCGAGCTCGACGTGCGCGACTACGCCGGCGTGTTCGACGCCTTCTGGTCCGGCGTCGGCGCGCCCGCGCGCACCCTTCACCACACCCGCCTGAACGCGGGCTCGCCCGAGCCGGCGGAGCCGGGCGCGCTCGCCGACTTCACCAACGCGCTGTGCGCCCGGTACGGCTACGCCTGGGTCAACGAAGACCTCGGCGTCTGGCGGCTCGCCGGGCGCGCCCTGCCGTACCCGTTGCCGCCGCCGCTCACGACGGCGGGGCTGCGCGCGTGTGTCGCCAACGTCCGCGCGTGGCAGGCGGCGCTGGAGGTGCCCTTCGTCGTCGAGTTCCCGGGGTTCGCGGGGTTCACGCTCGGGAAGCTCGACGCCTACGACTTCTTCCGCGGGGTGGTCGAGGAGACGGGGGCGCCCTGCACGCTCGACGTCGGGCACCTGCTCTCGTGGCGGCTGCCCCGCGGCCTCGATCCCCTCGACGAGCTCGACCGCCTGCCGCTCGATCGCTGCGTCGAGATCCACCTGTCCGGGGCCGCGATCGTGAGCGGGCGCTTCGTCGACACGCACCACGGGGTGCTGCTCAACGCGCAGCTGGACCTGCTCGCGCGGTTGTTGCCGGTGTGTCCCAACCTCCAGGTCGTCACCTACGAGGACCCGAAGCTCGACCCCGACGGGGCGCTCGTCGCGCGCGCGGCGCCCAACGTCGAGCGCCTCCGCGGGATGGTGGACGCATGGGCGGCCTGACGGCGTTGCTCGAGCACCTCGTGTGGGGCGCGCCGGCCCCGGACGCCGGCGACCCCGACGTCGCCGAGGCGCTCGCCGCCGTCGACGGCGACGTCGCCGCCTACGCCGTCCGCGCGCGCGAGAGCGTCGTGGGGGCGCGCCACCGCGGCTGCGGCAGCCTCGCGACCATGTTCCCCCGCACCTTCCCGCTGGCGGACCCCGCGGCGTTCGTGGCGAGCGCGCCCTTCGGCGACCCGGCGCTCTCGATCGAGGAGGCGTTCTGGCGGTACGCGACCGACGCCGGGGTCGGCGACGCGGCGACGCGCGACGACGAGCTCTACACGGCCATGACGCGCGCGGTGGTGGTGCAGCCCCGGCCGGCGTTCTCGGTGCCGATGCCACGGGTGGGGGAGGGGTGGGCCGTCGAGGTCCGCGGCGTCGTCTACGCGGCGGTGAACGGGCGGGCGATCCGCGGTACGATGCGGAGATGACGCTCGCCCTCCTGATCGCCTGCGACGACGGCTCGGTGAAGCTGGAAGACTCCACGGGCACGACCCCCACCGGCACGACGCCCACGACGAAGGACGAGGACCCGTGCGCGTGCGCCGAGGAGGCGATCGACGACGAGGCGTTCGCCAACTACCCGCCGGTGGTCCTGTGTACAACGCCGCGCGCGGGCGCGATCGACGTGGACCCGGCCACCGACGAGCTCCGCGTGACGTTCAGCAAGGACATGTCCGACCGGAGCTGGTCTTGGGTCCAGGTGTCCGACCGCACCTACCCCGAGACCACCGGCGACCCGTACTTCGAGACCGACCGCACCACCGTCCTGCCCGTGGCGCTCGAAGCGGGGCAGACGTACGTCGTGTGGATCAACTATTACGACGAGTACATGAATTTCGTGGACGCGGACGGGAACGCGGCGGCGCCGTTCCAGATCACGTTTCGGACGGCGGGGGAGTAGGCGCCAACCTACTCGTAGTACATCCAGAGCGGCCCCGGAAACAGGTACGCCAGCCCGTCCCGAAGCCGATCCCGCCAGTTGATCCAGTTGTGCCCGTCCGGCGCCTCGACGAAGCGGTGGTCCTCGGTGACACGCTGGAACAGGGGGACGAGGCTCCGGTTGTAGTAGATGAGGCTCTCGAAGGTCCCGCAGCTCTGGAACACGCGCGCGCCGAGGTCGGGGGGCGTGTCGCGGAAGCCGTTCATGAACTTCACGATGGGGTCCCAGAGCGCGCCGCGCTGGTGGTCGCCGATGTCCGTGAACGCGAAGCTGCCGCTCTGGAGACACAGGCGGCCCCACGTCCCGGGGTGGCGCGTGGCGGCGTAGAGCGAAGCGACCGCGCCGAAGCTCGCGCCGAGAAGCCCGCGGTGCTTGGCGCCGGGCAACACGGGGTAGTGCGCCTCGAGGTGCGGGAGCAGCTCGTCGTGGAGGAAGTCCGCGTGCGTGGGGTTGGCCGCGTACTCCTGGTTGCGCGCTCCCCCGCTCGTGAAACACGCGATCAGCGGGGCGACCTCGTGGCGGTGGATGAGGTTGTCCAGCACCGTGCGGAAGGCGGCGAAGTGGAGGTAGTCGTTGCCGTCGTGCACCACGAGCAGCGGGTAGAGCTTGCCGGGGCGGGCCTCGGCGGGGAGGTACACCTGGTAGCGCCGCTCCTCGCCGAACACCCGCGAGGAGAGCGACCCCTGCCGGAGCGCGCCCTGGCGGCTCTGCGGGTCGTGGAGCGTCCACTCGGGCTCGACGTAGGAGCCCGCGGGACAAACCGAGTTGGATCCGAAGGGGTCGTACGCGCGGCGGTGGTTGCGCGGGTCCTGGATCCAGCTGTCGCGGCCCTCGCGCACGACGCCGAGCTTGTACTCGACGCGCGCCTCCCTCGGCAGGTCGAGGAAGAGATAGAAGGCGTCGGTCCCCGGGAAGCGCTGGAACTCCACGCGCGACGAGAGGCCGAACACCCAGTGCTGGAGGTACACCGCCTGGGTGGGGCGATCGTCCCAGAAGAAGAACGTGGCGGTGTCGCCCTCCATCAGCGGGAAGGCGTGGGACGTCGCGAACTGCTCGACGATCTGCCGGGCGCGCCAGGGCTCGCGCTCGATCTTCGCGAGGGCGTCAAGCGCCGCGGGCATGGACCTCCTCGAGGGGGCGCACGGCCCCGTCCTCGCCGAGGAGCAGGGCGCTCATGGGGCGGCAGAGCGGGTGGGGGGCGACGCCGGCGAGCACCGCGCCGTTGACCAGCCCGATGGCGTGCCGCGGCGCGAGCCGACGCGCGAGGATCGTGACGTTCTCGGGCTCGTCGAGCTGCAGCCGCGTGGTGCAGTGCGGGAGGAACACGACGTCCGGGAGGAGCCCGAGGCCTCTGTCGAGCAGCTCCGCGGTACCGACGCCGTAGTGCGTGTGGTCGTGGTAGAGCAAAACGTGGTCGGTGAGCACCATCGCCCCGCCCGACCACGCGACGATGCGGCGATCGCGCAGCCACTCGTCGAACCCGAAGAACGCGAGGCGGTTGCGCAACACGCCCACGTGACCGCCGGCGATCCCCACGATCTCGCAATCGTCGAGGGCGGCGCGCATCGCGTCGACGTGGGCGCGCACGCTCCGGTGCCGCATCGGGTGGGCCTCGGCGGCGAAGGCGTGGTGCAGGCGATCGACCTCGGCGAGGAAGACGTCGTCGACGCGGCGGAGGTGATCGACGGCTTCGCGGAACCACGGGCAGTCGGCGTCGCGGCGCTCGTGCAGCAGGTCGCAGCAGGCCCGGTGCGCGTGGGTGATGGCGACCCGGTACTTCTCCTTCATCGATCGCAGGGCGTCCTGCTTGCGCGTGTAGGCCGCGATCAGGTCGGGCGCCTCGCGCTCCACCTCGCGGAACGCGTGGTAGAGCCGCAGGTTGCGCACCGGGCGGCGCACGGCTTCGCGCAGCGGCTCCTCGCGATCCTCGTCGTAACGCCAGCCCGCGGTGATCAGCGCGAGCGAGCCCCGGACGCCGAGCAGATCGAGCACCTCCGGGAGCATGGGCGCGGGGCGCTCGGGGCCGAGGACGGTGACGGGCGACAAGGGCGCCGAACATAGCCGGGCGCCCGGGCGCGGTACAGTGGACCGATGCGACGGTGGCTCGCCGCCTTGCCGTTCTTCGCGTACCTGACGGGGGTGGGGATGCTGGCTTCCTTCGAGCGGAGCATGTTGTTTCCCGCGCCGGTCCTGCCGGAGGGCTGGCTCGCCGCGGCCGCGAGGGCGCAGGGCGCCGAGGAGATCGCGCTCCGCGCGGAGGACGGCACGCCGCTGTACGGGTGGCACCTGCGCGCGCCCACGCCGCGCGGGGTCGTCGTGTGGTTCGAGGGCAACGGCGGCTCCGTCGGCATGCGCGACGAGGCGTTCGCGCGGCTCCGCGACGACGGCTGGGACGTCGTCCACGTCAACTACCGCGGCTACCCCGGCTCCGGCGGCGAGCCGAGCGAGGCCGGGCTCCGGATGGACGCGCGGGCGGCGTGGGCGTACGCCTCGCGGCTCGGCACGCCCTGGATCTACGGGAAGTCCCTCGGCGGCGGCGTGGCGATCGGGCTCGCCGCGGAGGTGGAGCCCAAGGCCCTGGTCGTGGAGTCCACGTTCGAGAGCGGCGTCCGCGTGGGGCGGGAGGTCCTGCCCTGGGCGCCCGTGCGGTGGATCATGCGGAACCGCTTCGACAGCGCCTCGCTCGCCGCGAAGGTGCGCTGCCCGGTGGTGATCCTCCACGGCGAGGCGGACGAGATGATCGGGGTCTCGCACGCCCACGACCTCGCGAAGGCGTTCCCCACGCCGCCCACGGTGGTGACGTTCCCCGGGGGCCTCCACAACGACGAATTCCTCACGACCCAGAAGGGGTGGGAGGTGGTCAGCGGGGTGTTGAGGTGACGGCTCTGATGGCCCTCGCGGCGCGGGTGGAGGCCTGCCAGATCGACGAGTGGGTGCACGACGCGGGACCGTACGACTCGCCGGTGCCGCCGGGCGTCGTCATTCGCGCCTACAGCGCCTGGCACGTCCCGCCCGCGCTCATCGAGGTAGGGGAGGGCGATTGGCGCGAGCTCCCGCCCTCGAGCGAGCCCGCACCTCCCGACTGGGCGTCCTGGCAGACGCCCGACGACCTCCCCGACGGCAGCTACCGCGTCGAGTTCGAGTACGAGGAGGGCGGTCGCGGAACGCTCGTGATCGACGCGGTCGCGGACGTGGCGCCCCCCGACGGCGCTCCCGCCCTCTCTCGACTGTCCGTGGAGGCCGAGGACGAGGATCCCGGCGACACCGGGGCACCCTGCGGGAGCGGCGCGCCGATGGCGGAGTACCGCTTCGTCGCGACGGTCCCCGCCGCGGCCTCGCCGGGGTGGGTCTTCGAGGTGCTCGAGGGCGACGCGGCAGTCGAGTGGATGTGGCTCCCGGAGGGGCCCGCGGAGGTGTCCGTGACCCACCGGATCCCCCTCGGCGTCGGGCAGGTCTGCTTCACGCCACGCATCCGCGACCCGTTCGGGGAGGTCCATTCGACCGGAGATGCCGTGTGCGAGCAGAACCCGGGCAGGTGCGGGTGTGGAGGAACGGGCATGGCCTCCACCAGCGGCGCGATCGTGGCGGCGATGGTCGCCGCCCGGAGAAGAGCAAAGCCGGTTTGAGTGGGACGTTTCCCGAGCAGAGCCGAGCCGAGTGGGACCCCGCGGGGTCGACGGGGGAGGGGGCCAACGAACCGACGCCCGTTTTTCGCTGGCATGGCCGCCGGGGGACCGCCCGAGTCCCACCCGGAGGGGCTCTGCCTGAAATTCGTCCCAGTCGGGGGGGCTTTGCTCCAGATCTCCGCTTCGCCCGTGCCGCCGAACGGCCTCCTCCCCCCACGCCCGCACGGTTAGGAGCCCGGTCCCGTGATCGAAGTCCGCGATCTCACGAAGGTCTACCGCGTCCCCGTGAAGGACCCCGGCCTCGCGGGCTCGTTCCGCTCGTTGTTCGACCGCCGGCACAAGGAGGTCCGCGCGGTCGACGGGCTCTCGTTCACGATCGCGCAGGGCGAGCGCGTGGGCTTCCTCGGGCCGAACGGCGCTGGCAAGACGACGACGCTGAAGATGCTCGCGGGGCTTTTGCACCCCACCAGCGGCGACGTCCGCGTGCTCGGCGCGCGGCCGAGGGACCGGGACACGGCGTTCCTCAAGCAGATCACGCTGGTGATGGGCCAGAAGCAGCAGCTCCTCTGGGACCTCCCGCCGCGCGAGACCTTCGAGCTCAACCGCGCGATGTACGACCTCGACCGCGGGGCGTACCGCGAGACCCTCGACGAGCTCGTCGCCATGTTGCGGATCGAGCCGCTGCTCGAGCGGCCTGCGCGCAACCTGTCGCTCGGCGAGCGCATGAAGTGCGAGCTCGTCGCGGCGCTCCTGCACCGCCCGCGGGTGTTGTTCCTCGACGAGCCCACGATCGGGCTCGACGTGGAGATGCAGGTGCAGGTGCGCACGTTCATCAAGGGCGTGAACGAGCGCTTCGGCGCCACCGTGCTGCTCACGAGCCACTACATGCAGGACATCGCCGCGCTGACCCCGCGCCTCGTGGTCATCGACAAGGGGCGGCTGCGCTTCGACGGCGCGCGCAGCGAGCTCGCCCGCACGATGGCGCCCGAGCGGCGCGTCACGGTCACGGGCGCGCCGGCGCTCGAGGGCTTCCGCGAGGAGGGCGGAAAACTCGTCGCCGACGTGCCGCCGGAGCGCGTCAACGCCGTGCTTGCCGACGTGCTCGCCCGCGCGCCGATGGCCGAGGTGGGCGTCGAGGAGGCGCCGCTCGAGGAGGTCATGAGCCGCTACTTCCGGGCGGGCGAATGACCCACCTGCTCCGCGCCATCCCCACGCTGATGCGCGTCGCCTTCGCGGAGATGGTCGCGTACCGCGCCGAGATGATCATCTGGATCCTCTCGGCGACGATGCCGCTGGTCATGCTGGCGCTGTGGGACGCGGCGGCCGCCGAGGGGCCGCTCGCGGGCTTCGGCCGGACGGAGCTCGCGCGGTATTTCGCGATCACGCTGGTCGTGCGGCAGCTGACGGGCGCCTGGGTCGTGTGGGAGCTCAACCACCAGATCCGCACGGGCGCGCTCTCGCCGATGTTGCTCCGCCCGCTCAACCCGCTGTGGTGGAGCCTCGCGGAGACCGCCGCGGCGCTCCCCTGGCGGATGCTCGTGCTGGCGCCCATCGTGGCCGGCCTCGCGTGGTGGCGGCCCGACGTGGTGTTCTGGCCCGGCGTCTCCACGGTGTTGTGGTTCGCCGTGTCGACGGCGCTCGCGTTCCTCCTCGCGTACGCGGTGCAGGCCGTGTTCGGGCTCCTCGCGTTCTGGTTCGACCAGTCGATGGGGCTCTTCCAGGTGTGGTTCTTCCTGTGGTCGCTGCTCGGCGGCTACGTGATCCCGCTGCCGCTCCTGCCCCCGTGGCTCGGCGACGTCGCCCAGTGGCTGCCGTTCCACGGGACGCTCGGCGCGCCCGTGGAGGTGCTGCTGGGCATCGGCGACCCCGTGCGCGCCGTCGCCACGCAGGTGGCCTGGGTGGCGATCGTCGGCGGGGTCGTGGCGCTGTTGTGGAGGGCCGGGATCCGCAAATACGGAGCCGTCGGTGCTTAGGGCGCTCCTGCGCGTCGCGCTCATGACCGCGATGCAGTACCGCGAGAGCTTCGTCGTGGAGGTGCTCGTCGGGATGGGGACCGCCGCGAGCGTGGTCATCCCGCTCGTGTTCGTCTACGAGCACGCGGCGACCGTGTCCGGCTGGACGTTCCACGAGGCGCTGCTCGTGACGGCGTTCTTCCTCGTGCTCGAGGGGCTCGTCGGCATGCTGGTCGAGCCCAACCTCGGCGCCATCGTCGAAGGCATCCGCAGCGGCCAGCTCGACTACCTCTTGCTCAAGCCCCCCGACGCGCAGCTCGTGGCGTCGCTCCAGCGCGTGTCGCCCGCGCGCGGGTGGGACGTGCTCGCGGGGGTGGGGGTCGCCGGCTACGCGCTCTCCCACACCGGCGCCCCCTCCGCCGCCGAGGGGCTCGCCGCCGTCGCGCTGCTCGGCGCGGGGCTCGCCGCCATCTACGGGCTCTGGGTGCTCGTCGTGTGCACGAGCTTCTGGTTCGTTCGCGTCGACAACCTCCGCTACCTGCTCGGCGCCGTGCTCGACGCGGGGCGGTGGCCCGTGACGGTGTACCGCGGGTGGGTCCGCCGGGTGCTCACGATCGTGATCCCGGTGGCGGTCGTCACGAGCTACCCGGCGCTCGCGCTGCTCGGCCGGCTGGACCACGCGCTGGCCTGGCAGGCGGTGGCCGTCGCCGCGGGCATGCTGGCGATCAGCCGCTTCGCGTGGGTGCAGGCGCTGCGGCGGTACACGAGCGCGAGCTCCTGACATCCGGATCGCGGCGGTGGCCGGGGATCGCGTCGCCGTCGGGGTGGCACGGGTGTTGCTCTCCGGCCTGCGCGGAGGTTCCGATGTTCTCGCTCGTGCTCGCCGCTTTCGCCGGCGAAGGCTTCTCCGGTCTCGCGCTCCCCGACGCCACCGCGATGGAGGCCGGCGCCGGCCACGTCGGCGCCGCCGCGCTCGGGTACGCGGTGGTCGGCTGGGACGCGGAGGCCGGCGTGTTGCCGGCGTGGCGCGCGGCGGTCGCGCCCACCGATCGGCTCGCGATCACCAGCGTCGGCGCGGCGGACCTGCGCGGCGCCGCGGGCACGCTGGGCGCGCGGTACGTCGTGCTCGACACGCCGGGCCTGCGCGTCGCGCCCTGGCTCGGCGCGGCCGCGATCGGGGGGGCCACGGTGTCGGGGGTCGCGGTCGCCGGCGTGGCGATGGACGCGGGCTGGGAGCGCGTGCGCTTCGACGTGTCCCTGCCGCTGACCGGGCTCGCGGTCGGGGAGGCGGGGGTCGACGCCTCCGACGCGACGACCGGCTACTGGCTCGGCGCCATCGAGGCGGGCGCCACCTTCCGACTCGGCGAGCGCAACGAGCTGCGCGTCGGCCACACCTCCGCGATGCCGACGGTGTCGTGGCGGTACCTCGGCGAGCGCTTCTACGTCGACGCGAGCGCCGGGACCATCCTGTACGTCAGCTACGCGCAGGCCGGGGCGGGCGTGCGGTTCTGACCGTCAGTAGACGTTCTCGTCGCCCGACGCGAGGCGGGCGTTCGTGGACCGCGTGGCGGTGTACACGCAGAAGTCGCCGTCGCCGTCGATGTCGGTGCTGGCGATCACCGTGAAGTCGGTGGAGGCGGCGCTCACCGCGTACTGGCCCCGCACCGGCCCGTCGGGTGACCATCCGAGCTCTCTCCATCCGGAGATCGAGAGGTCGAAGTCGCGAAGGTCCTTCCCCGGCGTGGTCGAGGGGTTCGCGGTCGCGGAGACGTACTCGTCGAACGACGCCTCGTAGGCCAGCTCGGACGTGTGGATCCCCGTCACGTTGCCCGGGACCTCGGCCCGCTTCGCCTTGTACTGCATGGCCCGGAAGTTCGGGATCGCGAGGGCGGCGAGGATCCCGATGATCGCGACCACGATCATCAACTCCACGAGGCTGAAGCCCCGCCTAGAAGACATGCTCGTCCCCGGAGGGGAACGCGGGGGTGGCGTCGCGGGTGGCCGTGTAGACGATCTCGGTCCCGTCGAGGTCCATGTCCGCCGTGCCCGTCGCGGTGAAGTCGGTGCCCGCGGCGGCGTCGACCTCGTACGTGGCGCGCACGGGGGCGTCCGGGCGCCAGCCGAGCGTGTTCCACGTCGCGTCGCTGGTGTCCCAGTCGCGGGGCGTGCGGTCGAGCGCGCCGGAGGGGTTCGGGTTGGTCGTGAGGTAGGTGTCGTACGTCGCGAAGTACGCGAACTCGGCCGTGCGGATGCCGGAGAGATTCGCCGGGATCTCCGAGCGTTTCGCGCGGAGCTGCATCTCCGTGTACGTGGGGATCGCCATCGACGCGAGGATCCCGATGATCGCCACCACGATCATCACCTCGAGGAGCGTGAACCCACGCCTGCGCGTCATGCGCACATTCTACAGGATCGTTTTGCCGAGCGCGGAGAGGATCAGCCAGACGGCGAGCTTCCCCGTGCGGTTCTCCGAGTCGATGACCGGGTTCAGCTCGACCATCTCGACGCCGAGGACCTTGCGCGTCTGCGCCACCTTCTCGCAGATGAGGTGGGACTCGCGCAGGTCGAGCCCCCCGGGGACGGCGGTGCCGACGCCCGGCGCGTGCTGCGGGTCGACCCCGTCGAGGTCGAAGGAGAGGTGCACCCCGGCGGTGCGGGCCGTGACGCGCTCGATCGCCTCGCGCATGCACGCCGCGGTGCCGCGATCGTCGAGCTCGCTCATCGTGTAGACGCGGACTCCGGACTTCCGGACGATCTCGCGCTCGGTCGCGTCGACGTCGCGCACCCCGAAGACGACGACGTCCTCGGGGTCGAGCGCGGGGGCGTCGCCGGCGATCGAGACGAGCTCGGGCGATCCGTACCCGAGCAGGACGGCGAGCGGCATGCCGTGGATGTTGCCGCTCGGGGACGTCTCGGGCGTGTTGAGGTCGGTGTGCGCGTCGATCCACAACACGCCCACGCGCTGGCCCTTCTTGCGCCAGTGGCGCGCGATGCCCGAGATCGTGCCGATGGCGACGGAGTGATCGCCGCCCAGCACCACGGGGAGCCAGCCCTTGTCGAGCCCCGACTCGACCCTGTCCGCGACCTGGCGGCAGGTGGCGGAGATCTCCGGGAGGAAACGGGCGTGGGGATCGCCCGGGTCGGCCATCTCCTGCGAGGGGACACCGAAGGCCCAGTTGTCGACGACGCGGTGGCCCAGCGACTCGATGCCGGACTTCAGGCCGGCGAGGTGGATGGCGGACGGCCCCATGTCCACGCCGCGGCGCCCGGCGCCGAGGTCCATGTGGACGTTGCCGATCGCGATCTTCTGCATGTTTCCGGCTTATTCGACCGCGAGCTCCAGCGCCCCCCCGAGGTCGCCGTCGTCCTCGCCCTCCACCGGGTCCACCCAGCGCACGCCGGGGACGAGGTTGTTCGCGTCGAACGGGCGCGTCTCGATGAGGCTCGCGCGCGGGTAGGTGAGCAGGCGCACCATGTCGATGCCGGCCGGCAGCGCGTTGCTGGAGCGGCCGAGGCCGACGGAGGGCAGGCGCAGCGACTGCCCGATCGTCCCGCGGTTGAGGTTGAGCGCGCCGGTCTTGATGCGGTCGCGGATCTCGCCGAGCGCGGGGTTGTCGACCCGCGTGAACACGCTCGTGGAGACGCGGTACTGCGCCTGGTTGTGCAGCTCGATCGCCTCCTCCCAGTCGCGCACCCGGTACAGCAGCATCACCGGGCCGGGGGGCTCGTCGTTGAGGAACGGCGCGCCCTTCTTCCAGTCGATCTCGTAGACGCCGGGGCTCACGTAGTTGCCGCGGTAGCCCGGCACCTCGACGGCCTCGCCCTCGAGCAGCGCGGTGTGGCCCTTGCCGACGACGGCCTTCCCGTACTTCCGGAAGCGCGCGCGGAAGTTGTCGGAGATGACGGGCCCCATGAACGTGTCGACGCCGAGCCCGTAGCCGACGGTGAGGCGCTGGGCGCGGCGGACGAGCTCGCTCGCGACGGCGTCGAACACGGCCTCGTGGACGAGCACGCGCGCGGTCGAGTTGTGTCGCTGGCCGGTGGTGAGGCACGCGCCGACGAGCACCTCGTAGACCGTGCGGTCGAGCTCGCAGTCCTCCAGCACGACGGCGATGCCCTTGCCGCCGCACTGGAAGAGGGACGGCAGCTCGGGGCGCTCGGCCGTGGCGCGGCGGACCTCCTTCGCGCTGTCGAAGCTGCCGGCGAAGAGCAGCGCGTCCACGCCCGGGTGGGCCACGAGGCGCTGGCCCACCACGCTCCCGGAGCCGTGGACGAGGTTGAACACGCCGCGCGGGAGCTTGCAGCGGTCCCAGAGCTCGGCGAGGAACTGGCCGACGCCGGGCGTGAACTTGCTCGGCTTCACGACCACGGCGTTCCCGGTGAGGACCGCGGCGACGACCATGCTGGTCGCGAGGAGCACCGGCAGGTTGTAGGGGCAGACGACGGCCGCCACGCCGCGGGGCAGGTAGTCCGTGCGCGCGGTCGACTCCTCCACGATGCGCGGCGCCACGAGGCCCACGCCCTCGTCGAGGTAGAGGTCGATCGCGCGGACGGCCGAGCCGACCTCCTGGCGCGCCTCCCACAGGGGCTTGCCGTTCTCGCGCGTGAGCAGCCGGGCGAGGATCTCCTGGTGCTGCGCGAGGTGGTCCCGGAAGCGGCGGACCGCGGCGGCGCGGTCGGCCATGGGCACGCGTCGCCAGGTGCGCGCGCCGAGGCCGGCGAGCTCGACCGCGTGGTCCACGCTGGTGGTCGAGAAGGGGAACCGCCCGAGCACGTCGGTGCGGTCGCCCGGGTTCACCGCGTTGATGTAGCCGTCGACCTGCTCGGGTTTGACGAAGCTGCCGTAGACATAGTCCCCCTTGCGGAGGAGGCGGTCGCGTCCGGGTGGCACGGCGGCGAGTATAGAGCCGTCGGCTGTCAGCTGTCAGCTGTCAGCAGTCGGTCGTGGAGGGGGGTGGCGAGGCCGCGGGCGCGCGCCAGGGTGGCGACGGCGCCGTTGCGCCAGCGGCGCTCCTTGACCGAAGCGCGGAACGTGGGGATCGAGCGGGCGTAGGCGACGATCCTCGTCCGGAGCTCGCGCGGCTCGACGTCGAGGACCGGGCCCAGCTCGTCGCAGAGCGTCGCGACCTCCGGGCGCCCGGCGCTCGCGCCGACCGGCTCGCCGAAGGTGTCGCCCAGCAGCCCGAACACGCAGTTCCACGCGAGCTTGATCGCGGCCTCGCGGGCGAATTCCGCGCGGGGCACGGCGCGGGCGGGGACGCCGCCGGCGGCGAGGATCGCGACCACCTCGTCGGCCCGGGGCCCGGTGAAGAGCGAGTCGCCACCCGGCTCGGCGCGGCCGTCCCGCGCGGTGGCCGCGAAGTAGATCACGCCCTGGGTCGCGCCGGCGAGCCCGTGCGCGGCGAGGAACGGCCCGAGGAGCCCGTTCTGCACGAACACGAGGTCCGCGGGCGAGGCGGCGCGGGCGATCACGTCCTCGAGGTCGTCGGCGCGGGTGCACACGATCGCCGGCGCCCCGACGATCGGCCCGGCGCGCCCGACGACGTCGACCTCGCGGCCCGCCGCGCGGGCGCAGCGGGCGAACACGCTGCCCACCCGGCCGAGGCCGACGACCGTCACGCGCCCTTGACGGTCCTGCCGCCCAGCTGCGTCCACTGCTTGAACCCGCCCTCGAGGTAGGTGGCGTTGAAGATGCCCTTCCCGCGCAGGAACGTGGCCGCCTCCCGAGAGCGCCCGCCGCCCTTCCCGCAGTAGCAGACGATCTCGTTGACGTCCTCGACCTCCTTCCAGCGCGCCGCGAGCTGCGGCAGCGGGATGAGCCTCGCGCCGGGGATGACGCCGCCGGCCGTCTCGTCGGGGTCCCGCACGTCGAGGAGCACGACGGGCTCGCCCGCGTCGATGCGCTCCTTGACCTCCTGCACGCCGGCCTCCATGCGGGCGAGCGCCTCGGCGTTCTCGACCACGGGCTCGTCCGGGTTGGCCGCCGCCACCTTCACCGCGGGCTTCGGCTCGGCGACCGGCGCGGCCGCGGGGGGCGCGGGCGGCGCGGGCTTCGGCGCGGCGGACGTGACGGGGATGATCTTCGTCTCGTCGCGGTCGCGACGCAGGACCTTCCGGGCGAGAGAGCGCAACAACCCCACGTGGGCCTCCGCCGGACAGCCTAACGCCCTCCCGTGTCGGAGGAGGACAGGCGGGGCCTCGGGGTCGCGAGATCGAGCACGAAGCGCGTGACCTGCGGGAAGTGGCGCACGATCGCGTAGACGGCGGGGTACACGACGCGCCCGCGGCCGCCCTCCACCGCGGCGACGACGCGCCGGGCGAGCCCGTCGACCGTGCCGAACGGGATCGGCAGCGGGAGCTTCCCGTAGGCGCCCAGCGCCACGTCCGCGAGGTTCGTCCGCACGGGGCCCGGGTAGACGGTGACGACGTTCACGCCCGTGCGTCGCCACTCGCCGCGCAGGCTCTCCGAGAATGCGGCGAGGCCGGCCTTCGCGGCGTTGTAGTGCGCCATCCCCGGGGTGGGCGCGAGCGCCGCGAGCGAGCTCACGTTCACCACGGCGCCGCGCCCGCGGGCGAGCAGGCCGGGCGCGACGGCGCGGACGAGGGCGAGCGGCGCGAGGAGGTCGAGCCGCAGGAGCGCCTCGGCCTGCTCGGGCGGGATCGTCTCCGTCGGGCCGACGATCTGCACGCCGGCGTTGTTGACGAGCACGTCGACCGGGCCCAGCGCGGCCTCCGCGCCGGCGAGCCAGGCGGTCGCCTGCGCCGGGTCGGCGAGGTCGGCGGCGACGACGTGGCAGGGGGTGCCGAGCGAGGCGGCGAGCGCGTCGAGCGCCGCCCGCCGGCGCGACACCAGCGTCAGGCTCGCGCCCTTTCGGGCCCAGGCGCGCGCCAGACCCTCGCCGATGCCCGTGGAGGCGCCCGTGATGACGACGTGCATCGGCGCAGTTTAGTGAACTGGAGGAAAGGCAACCGCCAAGACGCCAAGGTCCTCCGAGAACGCCAAGGTGGATGGAAGGGCGAAGCCCCCTCGTCTTCCTTGGCGCGCTCGGCGTCTTCTTGGCGTTCTTGGCGGTTGCCTCTCCTGGCGGCCTACTTGATCAGCGGCGAACGAGGCGCCGTCCACCCGTCGCCCGCGACGTCGACCTTCACGGCGTTCGTCACCGCCCACGCGTACGTGCCCGCGTGCGCCCAGACCATCGGCTGCGTCGTGCTCTCGGCGACGACCACGTAGGACGCGTCGGCCGCGGGCGACAGCTCGAAGCTCGTCGCGCACGGCGTCGGGGCCTCGCCCGCGCACGCGGCGGTCGCGACGACCTCGCCGTCCTGCACCAGCGACACCGTCTCGACCGGCATCCAGTCGGGCGCGTACACCGTCACGTCGAGCGAGCCCGGCGCGACCGTCGTCCCGATCACGCGCTCGCCCCCCATCCGCGCGTCCACGTACGGACCACGGCTCGCGACGGTGCGCCCGGCGCGCATCGCGGCGACGAGCACCTCGGGGCCGAAGCCGGCGAGGTCGGTGCCGGTCTCGAGGAAGGTGAGCGACACGCCGAGGCTCCCGTCCGTGGCCGAGTGGCTGTCGCTGACGCCGACGGGGATCTTGTCCTCGCCGCGCGACACGAGATCGAGGAAGTAGGGCAGGTACTCCTCGTGGTCGCCGCGGTTGAGGACCTCGACCGCGTCGAAGCCGTCGGACCAGCGGTCACGCGCGCCGATCGCCCCGCTCGCGAGGTCGTACTGCGCGAACTTGAACATCCCGGAGTCGCCGTACGGGTGGTTCGCCTGCACGATGCCGGTCGGGCCGACCCGCGCGCGCATCCAGCCGACGATCTCGTCCGTGTCGCGGTAGCCCAGCCACCAGCGCGGCGAGCCGCCGTTCGCCGAGGTGCCCGGCGACGCCGGGTACATGTTGAAGTGCCCGCGCAACACGGGGCTCACCTCGTCGGCGACGATGCTGTGCATCCAGCCGTCGAGCCCGAGCGTGTACAGGAGCGTGCGGTAGTCGGCGACGTGGTCGTGGTCGGTGCCGACGTGGACGTCCACGCCGTTGCCCGCGCTGGCGAGCAGGCGCCCCTCCATCGTGACGTCGCCGTCGCCGCTGGGGCTCGCGTGCGAGTGCGGGTCGACCGTCAGCACGCCCTCGAGCGTGTAGGCGGCGCGCACGTCGGCGAGCACCTCGGCGCGCCCGCCGGGGTCGAGCGTCACGCGCTGCACCACGACGTTGTCCCGCACGCCGCGGTGCACCACGACGTCGTAGGTGCCGGCCTCGACGGGCACCTCGATCGCACCGTCGCGGACGAAGGCGATCGCCGCGGCGCCGCTGGGGCGGCCCGGGTACAGGCGGTCGTCGCCGGCGACCGCGTCACCCTCGGCGAATTCGACCCGCACGACGGCGGGGCCCCCGTCGGCCACGCGCACCGCCAGCGCGCCCGGCCGCTTCAGGGTGAGCGTGGGGTCGCTCGTGGCCTCGCCGACGCCGTACCCCTCGGCGAATTCGCCGGCGACGGCCCCCTCCGCGAGGGTGGTCAGCGTGGCCGCGACGTCGGCCTCGTACGGCGCGTACCAGCCGGCCCCGGCCGGCAGGTCGAAGTGGACGGCGTTCCCGCGCCCGGTGGCGACGAACGTCGGCGAGACCTCGGCCGCGACCGTGGCGGACCAGCGCCCGCTCGCGTCGGTGGTGGCGATGGTGACCGGGGCGCCGCCGTCGAGCACGTGCACGCGCGCGCCGGCGACGGGCTCGCCGCCCGCCCGCACCGTTCCGGAGAGCGTCTGCGCCTGCGCGCCCGCGCGGGCGAGCCGCTCGGCCTCGATCGTCGCGAGGTCGGGCGCCGCCGCGACCCACATCGCCCAGGTCGCCGACTCGCCGGGGGCGAGGGTGACGTCGTCGCCGAAGCCGAGCACCATCGGCGCGAGCGCCCCGAGGATGCGGCCCACCGCGCCCGTGCCGAGCGGCCCGCCGTCGCCGACGAGCGCGAGCACGCCCTCGCCGCGGTCGGCGACGAGCGCGCTCACGTCGACGTCGGCGTCGGTCTCCGGCTCGAAGCCGTGGCCCTTCGCCCACGTGGTGCCGACCTCCTGCGCGATGATGCCGCCGGCGCCGATCTGCACGGTGACGGGCTCGTCCTCGTCGTTGCGCACCGTCGTCTCGACGCGCATCGCCCACGAGCCCGCGGGCAGCGTGTAGTCGGTGCGGATCGCGAGGTCGAGGTCGGCGACGAGGTCGGGGTTCTCGAGCGCGCCCGTCGCGAGCGTCATCGGCGTGCCCACGCCCTCGACGCGGATCGCGGCCTCGCCGTCGGCGCCGTCGGACAGCACCGTGACGGACTCGGCGTGGACGACGCGGGCGAGGCCCGCCATGACGGCGAGCTCGTCGAGCATGTCGCGGCCGGGCTCGCCGTCGGCGCGCACCACGTCGGCGTCGATCAGCGCCCCGCCCTCCTCGACGTAGTAGGAGGAGTCGCCGACGTCCTGGATCACGAACCGGACGCGGTCGTTGTAGATCTTCCAGTCGCCCGGCGCGCCCTCGGCGGACACGCCCCCGAAGAGCTCGCCCGCCTCCGTCACGCGGCCGGCCCGCGCCTCGTCCGGGCCCAGGCGCGCGGAGAGATCGAGCCAGGCGCTGTCGCCCTTGCCGGGGGAGGGGACGTCGGTGCAGGCGAGGAGGAAGAGCATCGCGGGAGTGTACCCGTCGGCGAAGGCGCGAGGAGAGGCAACCGCCAAGACGCCGAGGTCCGCCAAGTACGCCAGGAGGGGTGAAAGGGCGGAGCCCAGTCCTCCCCTTGGCGCTCTCGGCGTCTCCTTGGCGTCTTGGCGGTTCTCCCTCTCCGCGGCGATTACGTCGCTGCGCGATGCCGCCGATGCGCCTCTCCGATCTCTGGACGCTCGCCAGCGCGATCAGCGGCGTGCGGCTCGTGATCGCGTGCGTGCTGCCGTTCCTCGTCGACGGCCCGTGGGCGCTGCCGGCCTACCTCCTGGCGCTCGCCACCGACGTCGCGGACGGGTGGGTCGCCCGCCGCACCGGCACCGGAAGCGACGCCGGCGCGGCGCTCGACGGCTGGCTCGACAAGATCCTGCACGTGAACCTCGCCTGGGCGCTCGCCGTCCGCGACCGCGTGCCCGACTGGTTCCTCCTCTGCTGGTTCGCCCGCGAGATCCTGCAGCTCGCCATGTTCCCGTTCCTGATGCACCGCTTCCGCGTGGGGACCGGTCCGCGCCCTCGCACCTCCGAGTGGGGACGCGCCACGGCCATCGTGCTCGCCGTCGCGATGGTGGCGGCGTTGGTCGGTCTGGATGCGACGCTTCTCACGCTCGCGACCGGCGCGCTGGGCGTCGTCGCCGGCCTCGACTACGCGCGGCTGCACCGCCCGGGTCGCGATCGCGCCTGACGCGCGCCGGTGTATGGTTCGGGCTCTCCCGGACGAGGACTCACTCCATGCGCATGCTCACGCTGACGGCGTTCGCGCTCCTGTTCACCGCCTGCGACGGCGGCAAGGCCGACGACACGGGCGGCGGCGACCCCGTCGACGACGTCGACGCCGACGGCTACGAGGCCGGCGACGACTGCGACGATTACGACGCCGCCGTCAACCCCGGCGCCACCGAGGTCCCCTACAACAACGTCGACGAGGACTGCGACGGCCTCGACGACGACCAGGACGTGGACGGCGACGGCTCCACCGTCGACGTCGACTGCAACGACGACGACGCCGCCATCCACCCCGGCGCGGAGGAGGTGTGCGACGAGCTCGACAACGACTGCGACGGCTCGACCGACGTGGGCGCCACCGACGCGTTCCCGGCCTTCGTCGACGCCGACGGCGACGGCTTCGGCAACGCCGAGTCCGCGGTCGAGGTCTGCGAGCTCGAGGCCGGCTACGCCGACAACGCCGAGGACTGCGACGACTCGCGCGCGAACGTGAACCCCTCCGCGCAGGAGGTCTGCAACGACCTCGACGACGACTGTGACGGCTCCGTCAACGAGGACAACCCCGAGCCGCGCGAGTACTGGCTCGACTCCGACGGCGACGGCTACGGCGACGCCGGGATCGTGGCCGAGGCCTGCGAGACGCCCGACGGCTACGTCGACAACGCCGACGACTGCGACGACACGCAGCCGACCGTCAACCCCGGCGCGACCGAGCTCTGCGACGCCGTCGACCTGAACTGCGACGGCGACGCCACCGCCGGCGCCTCCGACGCCGCGACCGCGTACCGCGACGGCGACGGCGACGGCTTCGGCTGGGCCGACGCCGGCGTGGCCTTCTGCGACGTCCCCGCCGGCTACGTGGCCGACGCCAGCGACTGCGACGACACCGACGACACGATCAGCCCCGCCGGCACCGAGGTGTGCGACGGCGTCGACCAGAACTGCGACGGCACGGCCGACGACGGCCTCGACTTCACCGACTGGTACATGGACGCCGACTCCGACGGCTACGGCGACGTCTCCGCCTCGGCGAGCGCGTGTGCCCAGCCGACGGGCTACGTCGCCGACGCGACCGACTGCGACGACGGCGACGCCGCCAGCAACCCCGGCGGCACCGAGGTCTGCGACGGCGCCGACAACGACTGCGACGGCACGGACGACGAAGGCGCGACCGACGCCCGCACCTGGTACATGGACGGCGACGCCGACGGCTACGGCGACGCCACCGTGTCCGACTCGGGCTGCGACGCCCCCTCGGGCTACGTCGCCGACGCCACCGACTGCGACGACGCCGACCCGACCGAGTACCCGGGCGCCTCCGAGGTCTGCGACGGCGACGACGACGACTGCGACGGCTCCGACGACGAGGCCGACGCGATCGACGCCTCGACCTGGTATGCCGACGCGGACGGCGACACCTTCGGCGACGCCGCCAGCCCCACCGTGGCCTGCGACCAGCCCACGTCCTACGTCGCCGACGCGACCGACTGCGACGACGCCAGCGACCTCTCCTACCCGGGCGCGCTCGAGCTCTGCGGCGGCGGCGACGAGAACTGCGACGGCGCGGTCGACGAGCCCACCGCGCTCGACGCCTCCGTCTGGTTCGCGGACGCCGACGGCGACACCTACGGCGACGCCGCCACCTCCCAGACGGCCTGCGACGCGCCCAGCGCCTACGTCGCCGACGACGAGGACTGCGACGACACCTCCGGGGACGTGAACCCCGGCGCCACCGAGGCCTGCAACGACGTCGACGACGACTGCGACGGCTCGATCGACGAGTCCGGCGCCACCGGCGAGGCCACCTGGTACCTCGACGCCGACGGCGACGGCTACGGCGTCGCCGACGGCACCGCCGCCGCCTGCGACGTCCCCTCGGGCTACGCCGCGACGGCCGACGACTGCGACGACGCCGACGTCGACGCCTTCCCCGGCGCGACCGAGGCCGACGATCTCGTGGACCAGGACTGCGACGGCTGGATCGACGAGGACTTCGTCGTCTCCGGCGACGTCATCGTCACGGAGGTCGCCAAGCAGCCCTGGGTGGGCGGCACCTCCACCAACAGCAACGCGTTCTGGTTCGAGGTCTACAACACCAGCGCGCGCACGGTCGACCTCTCGAACTGGTGGCTCTCGCACACGGCGGGCTCCGCGACGGACGGCTTCTACGTCGATCCGGCCGACGCGCTGACCGTGGCCCCCGGCGAGTTCCTCGTCTTCTGCAAGACCGACAACTTCGAGGCCGACACGTCCAGCACGACGTACCCGCTGTACTGCGACTACTACTGGGGCGACGAGTCCCAGGCCTCGAGCTGGACGGGGACCTACCAGGACAACACGTTCAACCTCCACCGGGACGACGGGTACCTCCGCCTCTGGATCGAGGGCGACCAATCCTCCGGCGTCGAGATCGACGGCGTCCACTGGGAGAGCGGCTGGCCGAGCGGCGCCACCAAGACGATCTCGCTCGACCCCGCGATGATGGACTCCACCAGCAACGACGCCTCGTCCGCGTGGTGCGCCACCACCGGGAGCACGACCTACCGCTGGTGGTCCGGCACCAACAGCGAGTACGGCACGCCCGGCGCCGCCAACTACGACTGCCCGTAGGAGGATCCGATGCGCCTCCTCCTGCTCCTTCCGCTCCTCGGCTGTCCGGCCGACAAGGACGAGATCCCGGAGACGGTCGACGGCGACGAGGACGGCTACACCGTCGACGAGGGCGACTGCGACGACGCGGACGCCCTCGTCTTCCCCGGCGCCGACGACGACGCCGCGCACGACGGCGTCGACACCGACTGCGACGGCCGCGACGAGTACGACTGGGACGGCGACGGCTACCGCTACGACGAGGGCGACTGCAACGACTTCGACCCCGAGATCAGCCCCGCCGGGACCGAGGTCTGCAACCACGAGGACGACGACTGCGACGGCGAGGCCGACGACGGCGTGGGCACGGCCGTCTACCGCGACGAGGATCACGACGGCTACGGCACCGGGGACCCGATGGACACGATGTGCGACGTGCCCGAGGGCAACGCCGACAACCCCGACGACTGCGACGACTTCGACGCGCAGCGCAACCCCGAGGCCTACGAGGAGTGCGACGGCATCGACAACGACTGCGACGGCGAGACCGACGAAGTCTGTTGAGCGGCGGTCGCGATCGTGTCACGCTGGGCGGGACCGATCAGGGAGAACAGATGCGTTTGTCATGGCTCGGCCTCCTCGCGGCGCTCGGCGCCTGCAACGGCGGCGCCGCCGACGACACCGGAAAGACCACGGGCGACGACACGGCGGTGGACACCGACGCCGACGACGACGGCTCGCCCGCCGGCGAGGACTGCGACGACGGCGACGCCTCGGTCTACCCGGGCGCGCCCGACGAGTGGTACGACGACGTCGACAGCGACTGCGCCGGCGACGACGACTTCGACCAGGACGGCGACGGCGTCCGCGGCGGCGACGGCAACCCGGACTGCGACGACACCGTCGCCACCACGTTCCCCGGCGCGGACGAGACCTGCAACGGCGTCGACGACGACTGCGACGACGGCATCGACGAGGACGCGACCGACGGCCAGCCCGTCTACGTGGACGCCGACGGCGACACCTTCGGCGACGGCGACCCCCAGGGCTCCTACTGCGACGCCCCCGTCGGCACCTCCTTCGTGGACGGCGACTGCGACGACACGCTCCAGGGCGTGAACCCCGGCGCGGCCGAGGTCTGCGACGGCCTCGACAACGACTGCTCCGGATTTTCCGACGACGAGCCGACCGACGGCGCCACCTGGTACGCCGACTTCGACGGCGACGGCTACGGCGACGCCGCCACCTCCGCGATCACCTGCGCCCAGCCCGAGGGCTACGTCGCCGACGCGACCGACTGCGACGACGTCGACGCCGCCAGCTACCCCGGCGCCACCGAGGTCTGCGACCTCGAGGACAACGACTGCGACGGCACGCCCGACGACGGCGCGACCGATCCTCGCACCTACTACCAGGACGCCGACGGCGACGGCTACGGCGACAGCGCCGTCAGCGCGACCGGCTGCGGCGCGCCCACGGGCTACGTCGAGGCGGACGGCGACTGCGACGACGCGGACGCCGCGAAGAGCCCCGGCGCCACCGAGCTCTGCAACGGCGCCGACGACGACTGCGACGGCGAGGTCGACTCCGACTCCCCCGACGCGGTGGCGTACCACCCCGACGTCGACGGCGACGGCTACGGCGACGCCGACACCGTCTCGTCGTCGTGCTCGCCCGTGAGCGGCTGGATCGAGGACGGCAGCGACTGCGACGACGGCGACGCCACCGCCTACCCGGGCGGCACCGAGGTCTGCGACGGCGGCGACGACGACTGCGACGGCGCCACCGACGAGTCCGACGCGGTCGACGCCGCCACCTGGTACATCGACGCCGACAACGACGACTACGGCGACCCCTCCGTCGTCGCCACCGCCTGCGACGCGCCCGTCGGCTACGCCGACAACGCCGACGACTGCGACGACACGCTCGCCGAGTCCAACCCCGGCACGCGCGAGAGCTGCGACGGCATCGACAACGACTGCGACACCGAGACCGACGAGGACGACGCGTACGACGCCACCACCTGGTACGCGGACGACGACCTCGACGGCTACGGCGACCCCGACACGTCCTCCACCTCCTGCGACGCCCCGCCCGGCTACGTCGCAAACGGCGGGGACTGCGACGACGGCGACGCCGACCGCGTCCCCGGCGCCGCCGAGACCCAGGACCTGCTCGACGAGGACTGCGACGGCTACGTCGACGAGGACTTCATCTCAGCCGGCGACATCGTCGTCACCGAGGTGGCGCGCCAGACGTACACGGGCGGCACCGGGCTCTCCACGAACGCCCAGGCGCAGTGGTTCGAGGTCTACAACACCACGACCTTCGACGTCGAGATGAGCAACTGGTACGTCGAGGAGGACTACGGCGACAGCTTCTTCGTGCACGAGGACGCCGGCGTGGTCGTGCCCGCCGGGGGCTACGCCGTCTTCTGCTACGACGACCAGTGGTTCGCGGACCCCACCGACTGCGACTACACGTGGGGCGACTCCGGCTGGGGCACGGGTTTCTACGACTCGACGTACTACTTCGACCGCGACCACGACCTCGTCGTGGTCTACATGGGCGGCACGCTCATGGACCAGGTCGAGTGGTCGACCACCGCCGAGTCCGACGGCGACACCTGGCCGCGCACGGCCAAGTACGCGATGGAGGCCGACGACGGCGCGCTGGACGCGTCGCTCAACGACGACGCCGGCGCGTGGTGCCTCGCCTCGTCGAGCGACGTGTACAGCCTGTCCGGCAGCACCGGGCACCCGGACTACGGGACGCCGGGCGAGGCGAACGGGAGCTGCGACTAAGGGGGCCGGGTTCCCGACGCCCCTCACCCCCAACCCCTCTCCCCGCTGCGCGGGGAGAGGGGAGCAGGGTGGCGTCGGAGAAAATGCCCCTCTCCCCCGCAGGGGGAGAGGGTGGGTCTCGAGGCAGACCGTCCTCGGCCGGGTGAGGGGTGTCGTCCCTCACGCCCCTACTGGCACGTGTGCAGGTCCGCCCCGTACAACGCGGTGTCGTGCTCCAGCACGACGCCGTCGGGCCACTCGATGCTCGCGACGTCCCACACGTCGTTGCGGCCCATCACCTCGGAGAGGTTGGCGACCTCCTCGCCGTAGAGCCAGATCTTCACGGTGGCGACGACGTCGCCGTCCCCGTGGTCGTCGAAGTAGTGGACCTTGACCTCGTACGTGCCGTCGGCCGGCTCGTCGATGTTCGTGTTCTCCGGCCCGTACCCGGACCAGTCGTCCAGATCGAGCGTGGGGTTGTCGGTGGCGCCGGCGTCGCCCCACTCGGGGTTCTGGTTGCACCAGTTGCAGTCCTCCGGCGTCGCGTACATGTCGGCGCCGTCGGAGATGACGTGCAGGTCGACGTCGGCGCTGCCGGTGTTCCAGGACAGCTCGACGTGGAAGTTCTCGTCGGGGATCGCCTCGAGCACGCACTCGGCGGGGACGCTCTTCAAGTCGAGCTCGTTGGTGACCTGCAGCGTGACGACGTAGTCGCCGGCGACGTCGGTCTGGAGGTACGCGAGCTCGGTCTCGGGGACGAGCTCGCGCGTGGTGATCGCCGAGCCCTCGGGCACCGACACGAGCGTCCACTCGTACTCGGTGAGCGCAAGGCCGCCGGGGTCGTAGGAGCCCGAGCCGTCGAGCGTGATGGTGTTGCGCGGCTGGACGCTGGTGGGGCAGTCGATGACGGCGACGGGGTACTCGTAGGAGCCGCCGCCGTTGCCGAGCAGCACGATCTGGACGCGCGCCTCGTCGGGGTCGTCGCTGTTCACGAACAGGCTGCCGTTGTCGCCGAGGTCGGTCTCGGGCTGGTACGTCACGGGCACGATCGCGCACTCGTCGGGGGCGAGCGTGGAGCTCTCGATCGCGCCCACGTCCACGCTGAACGCGCCGCTCCCGGTCTGCTCGACGTCGCCGACGTTCAGGGGGCCGTCGCCGACGTTGCAACAGGTGGTGTACTGCATCGCCACCGACCCGGAGACGAGCGTGCCGAAGTCGATGGAGAGGGGGTCGCAGTCGATGTCGGGCGTGGGGGCCTCGACGCCGGTGCAGGTCACGGGGACCTCGACGGCGCCTTCCTCGTCGTCGCTCTCGATCACGAGGACCGCGGAGTAGGTGTCCTGCTGCGGAGGGGTGCACGTGAGCGTGAGCGTGACGCTCTCGTCCTTCGCGAGCTCGAACGGGTCGATGGCGGGCCCGAAGACGTCGGCGTCCTCGCCCGTGAACGCGACCGACGTGACGTCGAGGATGGGCGGCCCGCCGTTGGCGATCGTGAGGTCGGCGGTGCCCGTGTAGTCCTCGACGACCTCGCCGAAGTCGAGGGTCTCGGGCAGGACCGTGATGGTCGGGAAGACCTCCTCGATCTTGGACTCGGGCCCGGTGCAACCGACGAACAGGCAGGGGAGCAGCCAGTGCATAGCCTTCACCTGATTTCCACCATAGCTGTCCGGCAAGGGTATCCTGTGACGGAATGATCCTGCTCTTCGCGTACCTCGAGGGGTGCGACGGCTGCCGCCCGACGCTCCCGTACCCGAACGACGACGACCGGAACGACACGTCCGAGGAGGACGCCGACTCCGGCGACTCCGCCGAGGACAGCGGGCCCCTCCCGATGTGCGAGCTCGAGGAGGTCGAGCCGAACGGCTTCGACGAGCTGCAGACCCTGCCCACCGACGTGACGGCGTGTGGCCACTTCGACGTCGCCTACGACCAGGACTGGTTCGAGCTCACCACGCTCGAGGACGGCTGGCTCGAGGTCGGCGTCGACGCCGCCTCGCGCGGCTCCAGCGCCGACGCGCAGTTCGACTTCCTCGACGCGGCGTCGGGCGAGAGCGTGGTGGTGAAGGGCAGCTACCTGTCCACCGATCCCCGGCTCGTCGTGCCGCTCTCGACGGTCGGCACCTTCTACGTGGGCCTCGGCGAGACCACCTTCCTCTACGGCGAGGACTACCGGTGGTACCTCATGGCCACCATCACGAAGCCGCCCGTGGAGTGGACCGTCACGGAGGCCGACGACAACGACACCGTCGAGGTCGCGCAGCCCTTCGCGTACGGCGACACCCTCTTCGGCACCATCGCCGAGCCCGACGACTTCGACTGGTACAGCGTCGAGGTCGACGACACGCTCACGCCCGTCCAGTTCTCGGTCGTCGCCTACGGCGTCGGCGCGCCCACCGACCTCGTGCTCAAGCTGCACGAGGTCGACGCCACCTACGGCGGCAAGACCGACATCGACGGCGACGGCTGGATGTTCGCCGCGGGCGACTGCAGCACGGGCAACCCGTCGATCCACCCGCTCGCCGAGGAGCGCTGGTACGACGACGTCGACCAGAACTGCGACGACGAGAGCGACTTCGACCAGGACGGCGACGGCGAGGACTCCGACGGCTACGGCGGCGCCGACTGCGACGACACCGACCCGCTCGTCTACCCGGGCGCGCCCGAGCTCTGCGACGGCGAGGACAACGACTGCGACGGCGACGCCGACGGCACCACCACCGGCGACCGCACCTACTACGCCGACGCCGACGGCGACGGCTACGGCGACCCCGCCGCCGCCACCTCCGCGTGTGGCCTCCCCGACGGCCACGTCGAGAACGACGGCGACTGCGACGACGCCGACGCCGCCATCCACCCGCTCGTCAAGGAGGTCTGGTACGACGGCGTCGACCAGGACTGTGACGGCAACGACACCGACCGCGATCTGGACGGCGATCCCGCCCCCGAGCACGGCGGCGGCGACTGCGACGAAGAGGACAACGACGTCTACACCGACGCCCCCGAGCGGGCGGACAGCAAGGACAACGACTGCGACGGCCTCGGGCTCGTGCAGTCGCGCTCCAACGGCGAGATCGACCTCGACCCCGACCCCCTCCTGACCTGGACCCCCCGCGCGGCCGGCACCTACTACCTCCTCGTCCGCAGCGAGGACCTGCTCGGCAGCCCCTTCCACTGGTACACGCTCTCGATCACTCAGGACTCGGACTGAGAGGAGACCGATCATGCGCTCCACCTTCGCCCTCGCTTTCCTCGTGCTCGCCGGCTGCCCCAAGCCGGACGAGGAAGGAAAGGACACCAACACGGGCGACATCGACGGCGACGACACCGGCCCCGCCGCGTGTGTCGCCGAGCTGTTCTCCACCGATCCCGAGGACGGCGACGCCGGGGTCTATTTCCGCGGCGGCGTCACCGTGAGCCTCACGGACGTGCCCACCGAGGAACCCGTCATCCAGGTGCTCGACGACGCGGGCGCCGAGGTGCCGGCGTCGATCACCTGGGACGAGTCCGGCCTGCAGGCCTTCGTCGACGTGGTGCTCGCCCCGTCCAGCAGCTTCACGCTCCACGTCGAGGTGTGCGGCGCGTCCTCGGACGTGGCCTTCTCCACGTCCGACCTCGGCACCCCGCTCGAGGTGCCGGCCGCCGATCTCGTGGGCCGCACCTACGTCTTCAGCCTCGCCGACGCGAAGATCACCGAGCCCTCCTTCCTCGACGCGGTCGCCGGCTCGTATCTGACCGTGCCGCTGCTCTTCGGGGTGGAGGCCGCCAGCGAGACCGAGATCGACTTCGTCGGCGCGCTCGGCGAGCTCCAGGACGACGGCGACTACGTGCAGGTCGACGGCCAGCCCACCTGGGACTTCCCGCCGGCCGACTTCACGGGCACCCCGTACTTCGAGGCCCACGCCGACGAGATCACGATCATGTACGGCGAGATCGCCATCCCGATCGAGGACTTCTCGCTCTCAGGCACGTTCACGTCCGACGGCGAGCAGATCGCCGAGGGCTACGCGACGGGCTTCGGCGACAGCCGGTACATGGGCGGGCTCGTGGGCCGCGACGGCGATCCCGCCGCCATCTGCGAGATCGCGTCGTCCGCGGGCGTGGACTGCGAGGACTGCTCCGACGGCGAGCCCTACTGCATGTACATCGTCGCGACCGAGATCACGGCGGAGTACGAGCTGGGGCTCACCATCGAGGTCGTCGAGTAGCTACTTCCGGCTCTTCCGGTACTCGGCGTAGCCGCCGCTGTAGACGTCGACCTTGCCCTCGCCCTCGAAGACGAGGAGCTTGTTGGCGACCGTCTCGATGAGGTCGCGGTCGTGGGTCACGAAGAGGCACGTGCCCTGGTACGCCTCGATGCCGTCGCGCAGCGCGGAGATGGCCTCGAGGTCCATGTGGTTCGTGGGCTCGTCGAGCACCAGCACGTTGTGCTGGAGCAGCATCAGCCGCGCGAGCAGCCCGCGGACGCGCTCGCCGCCGGAGAGCGTCGCGGTGGGCTTGTCGCCGTCCTCGCCGGAGAAGAGCATGCGCCCGAGCACCTGGCGGACGCCCTCCTTGCCGGCCGCCGGCTTCTGCTCGAACATCCAGCCGAAGATGGTGTAGCCGGGCGGGATGACGTGCTCGTGCTCCTGGGGGAAGTAGCCGGGGTTCGTCTCGTGGCCCCACTTCACGCTCCCCTGCAGCGACGGGAGCTCGCGCATGATCGTGCGGATGAACGTGGTCTTGCCGACGCCGTTGCGGCCGATGACCGCGACCTTGTCGCCGCGCTGCACGTCGAGGTTGAGCCCGCCGAAGACGCGGTGCTCGCCGTAGCCGCCGGCGAGCTTGCGCAGCTCGAGCACGTCGCGGCCGCCGGGGCGCTCGAACTCGAAGCGGATGTACGGCCGCTGGATGTTCGAGCGCTTGATCTCCTCGGGGCGGAGCCGCTCGATCTCCTTCTTGCGGCTCGCCGCCTGGGAGGAGCGCGTGCCCGCGCCGAACTTCTGGACGAAGTCCTGGAGCTGCTTGATCTTCTCCATCTTCTTGGTGTTCGACTTCTCGACCTCGGACCGGATCTGCGACTTGGCCCGGACCATGTCGTCGTAATTGCCGGTGTACTGGATGATGGTCTGGTAGTCGATGTCGGCGATGTGCGTGCAGATGCTGTTGAGGAAGTGACGGTCGTGGGAGATCACGACGAGCACGCCGTTGTAGGCCTCGAGGAACTCCTCGAGCCACTCGATCGACTCGAGGTCGAGGTGGTTGGTGGGCTCGTCGAGGAGCAGCGCCTGCGGGCGGCCGAAGAGCGCCTGGGCGAGCAGGACGCGGACCTTGAAGCCGCCCTGCAGCTCGCGGAGCGGGCGCTCGTGCCAGCTCTGCGGGATGCCGAGGCCCTCGAGCATCACCGCGGCGTCGGGCTCGGCGGTGTAGCCGTCCTCCTCGGCGATCACGCACTCGAGCTCGCCGAGCCGCATCCCGTCGTCGTCGGTCATGTCGGACTTCGCGAGCAGCGCGTCCTTCTCGGTCATCGCGTCCCACAGGCGCGCGTTGCCGCAGATCGCGACGTCCATCACGCGCATGTGGTCGAACAGCGTGTGATCCTGGCGCAGGACCCCGAGGCGCTTCGGGCGGCTGACGCGCCCGGAGTCGGGCTCGAGGTCCCCGATGAGGATCTTCATGAAGGTGGACTTCCCGGCGCCGTTCGGCCCGGTGAGGCCGAAGCGCTTGCCGGGGCCGAAGCTGGTCGTGACGTTCTCGAACAGCAGGCGGCCGCCGAAGCCCTTGGAGACGTTGTCGACGACGATCATGGCGGTGTTTCCCGGAAGCCGCCGGGTCTAACCCGTCACGATGCGGACCGTGTCCCCTTCGGCGCCAGTTAGGATGCGCGGATGGAGACGACGATCGCGCAGGCGCTGGTGCTGGCGGGGGGGCTCGCCGCGGGCGCGTTGTGGCCCCGGGAGGCACGTCCCGGCCTCTTCACCCGCGAGACGTGGGTGAACCTCGCGAACGGCGCGCTGCTCTACCCCGTACGGCTCCTGCTGGTGCTCGCGGGCATCGACCAGGTCGACGTCGGCCTCGTCGACCTCACCGGGCTCCACCCCGGGCTCCAGTTCGCGATCGCCTTCCTCGCGCTCGACTTCACGCGCTACTGGGTCCACTACCTCGACCACCGCGTGCCGTTCCTCTGGTCGTTCCACCGCGTGCACCACTCGTGCGAGCAGCTCGACAGCTCGTCGGGCTTCCGCATGCACCTCGTGGACTTCCTGCAGCTCTCGGCCATCCCGCTCGTGCTCTTCGGGGTCATCTTCCGGGTGAGCGACGGCTGGGTGCTTCCCGCCGCGCTGATCGTGGGCATCGTCGCCGACGCGATGGAGCACGCCAACGTGCGCTTCACGCTCGACACCTGGTGGCGCCGCGCGTGGTTCCGGGTGTTCAACAACCCGCTCTTCCACTCCTGGCACCACACGCGCGACGGGCACTTGTGCGACGGCAACTACGCCAACGCGCTCCCGCTCTGGGATCGCCTGTTCGGCACGGACGTGACGCGCCCGGAGCCGCCCGAGCTCTACGGGCTCGACGAGACGCAGGCCCTCGACCGCGGGCTCGTCGGCATGCAGTTGCTGCGTCGGCGCGCCTGACATGCGCCTGAAGATCGCGGCGGTCCTCGCCGTGACGGTCCTGTGCCTCGGCTGGGTGCTCTGGGGCATCGACCTCGCGGTCGTCCGCGTCAGCCTCGGCGAGTTCCGCTGGGAGCGGATGATCGCGGTGTTCGCGATCTACGGCGCCGCGCACTCGCTCCGGGTGCTGCGCCTCCGCGTCCTGCTCGATCGGCCGCTCGCCTTCCGCGGCCTGTTCGGCATCCTGTCGATCGGGTACCTCGCGATCCACGTCGTGCCCCTGCGCCTCGGCGAGTTCGTGCGCCCCTGGCTCCTCGCGGAGAAGGAGGGCGTGCCGTTCGGCGAGGGGCTCGCCGCCGTGTTCGTGGAGCGGCTGCTCGACATGCTGATGCTGCTCGGCATGTTCGTGCTCGTCGGCTTCTTCGTCGAGGTGCCCGCCGGCGCGCTCGTGGTGCAGGGCGTCGACGTGCTCGTCGCGGGTCAGCGGGCCGTCGGCGCCATGGTCGGCGCGGGCGCGCTCGGGCTCGTCGTGCTGCTGGTGGTCGGCGAGCCGCTCCTGCGGATCACCGACCGCCTGCCGATGGGCGGGTTCGCGAGGCGCTTCGTCGAGGGGCTCCGCCAGCTCGCCCGGCGCCCGGCGGCGTGTGTCGCGGTGCTCGCGCTCTCGGCGGTCATCTGGGGCATCACCGTGGGGGCCGTGCAGATCACGCTCGGCGCGTTCCCGGGCCTGCCCGCGCGGCTCGACGACGCGCTCATCACCTGGACGGTGACGCTCGCCGGCATGACGGCGGTGCCGACGCCCGGCTTCTTCGGCGGCTTCGAGGCCGCCTGCACCGCGGCGCTGGTGATGCTGGGCGGCGACGCCGACCGCGCCCGCACCTTCGCGGTCCTGCTCCACGTCGGGCAGTTCGGGTTCACCGTGGCGATCGGGGTGGTGTTCCTCGTGCTCGAGGGGCTCTCGCTCCGCGAGCTCGTCGATCAGAGCCGCAAGGCGGGGGTCGCGTGATCCTGCTGCTCGTCGCGTGCGCGGGCGGGCCGCCGCCCATCTACGACGTGAAGGGCGAGGGGCCCTCGTGGGCGACGCTCCGTCGCGACGGCGTGGCGATCGCCCCGGTGCAGGTGGTGAAGGACCTCCCGGCGCCGCCGCTGCCGCCCCAGCCGCCGCCCGGCGAGATCGAGGACGGGCTCGCGATCGCGGATCTGCCGCCGCCCACGCAGCTCGACCCGGTGCGCGACGCCGCGTTCCTCCGCAACGACTACGTCGGCAACGTGCGCTTCGGCGGGGGCTACCTCCGCACCGGCGACGTCGCGCTCGAGGTCCGGGCGCGCCTGATGGAGTTCGGGCAGGAGGACGTGTACCTCCAGCAGGCGACGCGCTGGCTCGCCGAGTCCGTGGGCGACGCGCTCGCCGCGCGCGGCGTCGAGGCGCGGCCGCTCGCCGCGTTCCCGGTTGTGGAGCCCGTGCGCGCGCCGTTCCGGGGCGTCCACGAGGACGACGGGCACGACAACCTCAACCTCCCGCGCGTGCGTGTCGCGCCGGCGCCGGTCGAGCCCGCCGCGCTGGACGGCGCCGCGTGGGTGCTCGTGCCGTTCCTGCGGGCGTACTACACGCACAACGGAGGCTGGTTCATCGGGCAGAAGTACGGCTGCCTCGGCGGGGCGCGCGTCGAGGTGATGCTGGCCCTGTACGAGGGCGAGTCCGGCCGCCCCGTCTGGTGGATGGAGGCCACGGGCCGCCACATCCAGCCGATGAACGGGCAGCCGACGCGCGCGGAGCTCGACCAGTACCTCCTGTGGGCGGAGGACCAGGTCGAGGGCGCGCTCGCGAGGGGGCTCCTGCGGTAGGAGCAGGAAGGGCCCGCGAGCGCGGGCCCCTCTGTTCCCGATGCCCGAAGGGACCCTAGTGGGCGCCCGGGACCGGGCCGCGGCCGATCTTCACGCCGCGCGCCTCGATCTGCGCGCAGCGCTGCGCGAAGAACGGGGTGCCGAAGGGCGCGAGGCCCGTGACCGTCTCGTGGACCTTCGGGGCCATGAGGTGCGTGGCCTCCGGCATCTTCTCGAGCGCGTCGTACATCGCGCGGCCGGCCTCGGCGCTGGGGCCCCCGATGGGCAACATGCCGAGGATCATCGAGAGGGGATCGCCGCCGCCGCCCCCGGAAGCGCCGCCCTGCTGATCGGCGAAGAGGTGGCCGAAGTCGATGCCGAAGATGTAGGTGCCGCACGCCTCGGCGCTGGTGGGGCCGAGGACCTGGTAGTCGACGCTGGCCCAGGGGAGCGAGGCGCCCGGGTAGGTGTGGTCCTTGAAGTTGCAGCCGGCGGCCATCAGGACGGTGGCGACGGCGAGGAGCTTGCGCATGAGGTCTCCGGGGAGTGCGAGGCGCCCTAACGTGCGGCCGGGACACTGCCAGCCGGGCACGGGTGTGCATGTTAGAAATCGGTCGACCGGAGGAATTCGATGCTGACCGCGCTCGTGCTCGCCTCGTCGCTCGCAAACGCCACCGACGTCGCGCGGACGCGGAAGTTCGGCATCGGCGCCTCCACCGGCGTCGCCTACCTCGCGTTCACCGGGAAGTACTACTTCGACCCGAAGGGCGGCATCGCCTTCTGGGCCGGGACGAGCGGCATCCACCATCAGGCCCGGGTGAACTACGAGCGCGAGTTCGTCGAGTTCGCGGACTGGGACTTCGCGCGCTTCGACATGTACTGGGACGTCGGCGCGGACTTCGGCGTCTGGTACCTCGGCACCGCCGAGGTCGGCGCGGGCGGCGGCGTGGGCGTGGAGCTCCAGTTCCACGAGGTGCCCGTGCAGGTCTGGGTGGACGCCGGCGCCGGCGTGTACCCGTCGTGCTACGGCTACGGCGTGTACGTCGGCGGCTGCTTCCTGCAGGGCCGCGGCTCGGCGGGCGGGCGCTGGTACTTCTAGCCGGGAGGGGCGTCCCGGATCAGAGTTCTTCCTTCTTGAAGCGCTTCACGAGGTCCTCGCCCACCTTCACGACGGGCTTGAGCCAGTAGTTGCGGAAGCCGACACCGCCGGGCTTCTGGCACATCCGCTCCGACCAGATCACGGTCTTCTTCTGGGCGTCGAAGAAGGTGGGCCACACGCAGCCCTCGTCGTCGAGGCGCGAGCCCCGCTCGTAGATGAACACGAGCGCGACGCCGGCCTTCGTCTTGAGGCGGTACTTCTTGACCATCGCGGCGACCTGCGTGGCGTCGAGGTCGGGCGGGTTGTTCTTCGCCTCGTACTGCGACAGGAAGTAGGGGGGCTTCTTCTGCGTCTGGCCGGCGGGGCCCGGCATGTCGACGACGAGGTCGCGCTGGAGCACCTTCTCGAAGTCCTCTTCGAGGATGTTCAGCAGCATCGTGTTCCAGTCCTCGGAGAGGTCGGTCCACGCCTCGGCAGGGTCCTTGTAGCGGTGCACCTCGTCGCGGAGGCCGCCGCCGGGGTCGAACGCGACGATCTCGTCCGGCTTGTCGAACGTCTCGGGCACGAAGAAGCGGGCCCGCGTCAGGTCGATGCCCGCCCAGATGAAGGCGGGCGCGGACTGGATGAGCCCCGAGACCTGGCCGCCGTGGGCCGGGCCGACGAACAGCGCCGAGAGGAGCAGCAGCATGGCCGCGCGCATAACCTGGCTCACAGGATCTCCTCCAGCAGCACGGTGGCGTAGCTCCCCGCCGGAAGGCGGAAGCAGAGACGGAACGCGTCGGGCTCCCGATCGACCGTCGCGTCGGCCGGGACCCACAGCTTGCGCCGCGTGCCCTGCGTGAGCTTCGGGAAGCGCGACCACGCGCCGGCGGGGAGCGCCTCCTCGGCGAGCACGGCCTCCTCCAGCGCGAGGGCCTCGCCCGTGGGCCATCGCATGGCGTGCCCGTAGATGGGGCCCGTCGGGACGCCGTCCTCCTCGAGGTCGCCGTCGAGGCGGGCGCGCCCTCGCCGCTGCAGCACGCGGTTGAAGAGCAGCGACTGGAACGCCGAGAGCGTGAACTTGAGCTGGTCGAAGCGCAGGCGGGGTCCCCCGCCCAGCAGCACCGCGCGCCCCTGCGCGGGGGCGTCGCCGCCGACCCGCTGCACGCCGTAGTAGTTGGGCATGCCCGTCTCGCGGAGGCGGGCGAGGCGGGCCTCGGCGACGTCGGCGTCGCCGCCGCGGACGCGGATGCGGAACTCGTTGCCGCGGAGCTGACCGACGCGCAGGCGGCGGGCCGTGCGGCCCTTCGCGACGATGGTCATCCCGTCCGGCAGCCGCTCCACGTCCTTCCCGAAGTGCACGGTGAAGTCCTGGGTCGTGCGGGCGAAGCGATCTTTCATGCCCGCGTAGCCGACCTCGGAGGCGTCGACGCCGGCGGCCCGGGCGAGCGCGTGGACGACGTCGATCGTGGTCCGGCCGACCTTCTCGATCCGGAACCACTGGTGCTCGCCCGCGCCCGTGGGCTCGACGAGCGGGAGCTCCACGACCTCGAAGTCCTCGGGCGTCTCCTTCCACGCGCCTCCCGCGCCGGGGCCGTCGGTCCACTTCGGGTAGAGGCGCTGGGAGGTGTAGCCGAGCATCGCGGCGCCACCGTAGTTGGGGGAGATGCAACCGCCAAGACGCCAAGGGAACGCCGAGGGCGCCAAGGAGGGTGGGGGGGCTTCGCCGTTTTCCTCCAACTTGGCGTTCTTGGCGCCTTCTTTGCGTCTTGGCGGTTGCCTCTACAGATCGTTCTCGAGGACGACCTTCCCGAACGCCTCCCGCCGCTCGAGCACGCCGTGGGCCTCGCCGACGCGGGACATCGGCATCACGCGGTCGACGATCGGCCGGATGCGGCCCGCCTCCACCTCGCGCCAGGCGGCGAGCATGTCGGCGGAGGTGCCCATCGTGCTGCCGAGCACCGAGAGCTGCTTGAAGAACAGCGCGCGCAGGTTCATGGGTGCCTCGGGGCCGCCGGTGGCGCCGCAGATCACGAGGCGGCCGCCCCAGGAGAGCGCGCGCACCGAGGCCTCCCACGTGGGGCCGCCGACGCTCTCCACCACCACGTCGAAGCCCTTCGCCCCGATCTTCTCGTAGGGCCAGGGGGTCGCCCCGAGCTCCGCGAGCCGCGTGCGCCGCGCCTCCGTCGACGCGGTGGCGTGGACCTCGCAGCCGAAGAGCCGCGCGATCTGCACGGCCATCACGCCCACGCCGCTGCCCCCCGCCTGCACGAGCACCTTCTCCCCGCGCTGCAGCTGCGCCCGCACCACCAGCATGTGCCAGGCGGTGAGCAGCGTGAGCGGGAGCGCCGCCGCCTCCGCGAGCGAGAGGTGCGCGGGCACGGGGAGGAGCTGCCACCGCGGCGCCACCACCTCCGTCGCCATGCCGCCGTCCACGTTCTCGCCGCGCAGCGAGAAGTCGCGACAGCGGTTCTGGCGGCCCGCGAGGCAGAGCGCGCACGCGCCGCACCCCCAGCTCGGGTGGAGCGCCACCGGCCGGCCGTCGGCGAGCCCCGCGACGTCGCTGCCGGGCACGTGCGGGAGGTGGAAGTCGTGGCCCGGGACGCCGCGCCTCACCCACAGATCGAGGTGGTTGAGCGCGACGTGCGTGACCTTGACGGAGACTTCACCAGGCCGGGGAGGGGGGGCCGGGACCTCCGCGATCCGCAGCACGTCGGGCCCGCCGTGGGCCTCGACCACCACCGCCTTGCGCGTGCCCGTGGAGGTGTTCGCAGGTAGCATGCCGATGTGGACTCCAGCCGCAGCCTCGGACCGCTCCGCCTGTTGCGCCGCATCGTCGAGGCGAGGCGCGGGGACGTCCGGGCGATGGAGGACCTCTATCACCTGCGGGGCGTGATCACCTTCGTGGCGATCTTCGGCGCGACCATCGCGTTGCCCGGGCTGTTGCTCGCCTACTACGGCATCGTCGGCATCCGCGCGGAGCAGCGGGCGAACACCGCGGACGTCGAGCGCCGGGCGAACGCCGCCGCCGACGGGTTCTCGGCCGGCCTCGAGGGGATCTTCCGGTCGATCGAGACGGCGACGCTCAACCGCCTCAAGGGCGACCAGTCGCTGACCATCGGGCTTCCGTCGCTCAACGAGGACCTCGTCCTCGTGTTGCGCTTCGACGCCGACGGCGACCTCGTCGCCCCCTTCCTCCGCGGCGCGGTCGACCCCTACGAGGACCAGCAGCTCTTCTTCTTCGCGCCGCTGCACGCCGCCGAGGAGGCGCGGCGCCTCGGCGACCTCCCGAGGGCCGCCTCTCTCTTCGGCGCCGCCGCGCGCGAGTCGAACGCCCGCCCGGCGCGGGCCCAGGCCGCCTTCCGTCGCGCGACCGCGCTCCTGCGCGCGGGCGAGACCCACGCCGCCGAGGTCCTGCTCGCCGAGATCCTGTCGCAGCACGCCGACGTCCGCGAGTCGCACGGCTTCCGCCTCGGCGACCTCGCCCGCCTCAAGCTCGGCGAGATCCAGATGGCGCGCGACCCGGTGGGCGGCCACGTCGCCCTGCAGCGGCACGTCGAGGCGTTGCTCGCCGAGCCCTGGGTGGTCGGGCGCGGCGGCGAGCCGGCCGTGGCCCGGCGCGCGATCGACCTCATCGCCGGCAAGGCCCGCGCGGAGTGGATCTCCGACACCCGCCAGCGACTGCGCGAGCGATCCACGCAGCTCTACTGGGCCGAGCGCCTCCTCCCCGAGCTCGACACCCTCGGCGCGCGCGGCCGCCTCCTCCGCGCGGCGACGGGCGAGTTCCGCTACGAGCGCAGCGAGCACGCCCTCTGGGCGACCACCTGGACCGACGAGGACCAGTACGTCCTCGCGCTCGACTGGGGCGGCGTGATGGAGCAGGTCCGGGCGATGGCGGCGAGCGTCGCGCCGCTGGAGGGCGACGTCGTCGCGGCGCTCTCGCCCCCCGACGAGCCCCTCGGCGACGACGTGCTCGCCCGCCGGACCCTCGCCCCGTGGTTCCCCGGGTGGTCGCTCGTGGTCCGCACGCGCGACGCCGCCGCCCTGCGCGAGGCGCAGGCGGAGGAGCGGATGCGCGGGAGCGGCATCATCCTGTTGTCCATCACGATGATCGTCGTCGGCGCCGTGCTCTCCGCGCGGCTCGTGCGCCGCGAGCTCGACGCCGCGCGCGACAAGTCCGACTTCGCCGCCCACGTCAGCCACGAGCTGCGCTCGCCGATCACCCAGATCCGGCTCAAGGCGGAGGCGCTGCAGCTCGGGCTCGCCACGGACGAGGACGCCCGCGCGCGCCACTACGACGTGATCACGCGCGAGGCCGAGCGCCTCTCCCGGCTCGTCGACAACGTGCTCGACTTCTCGGCGATCGAGCGAGGGCGCAAGAAGTACACCTTCCGCCCCGGCGACCTCGGTGGCACCGTGCGGCGCGCGGTGGAGGGCGCGAAGGTGGCGATGGAGACGCGCGGCATGACCATCGACGCGCAGCTGCCCGAGGACCTCCCGGTCGTCTGGCACGACGTCGACGCCGTCTCGCAGGTGGTCACCAACCTGTTGTCCAACGCCGCCAAGTACGGTCAGGAGGCCGGCTGGATCGGCGTCCGCGTGCAGGCGGACGAAGGCGAGGTACAGGTGTCCGTGTCCGATCGCGGCATCGGCATCGCGCCCGAGGAGCAGCGGCTCGTCTTCGAGCAGTATTACCGCTCGACGGATCCGCTCGCGCGCCGCCGAAAGGGCACGGGGATCGGCCTGACCATCGTGAAGTACATCATGGAAGCCCACGGGGGCCGCGTGAGCCTCCGCTCGGCGATCGGCCAGGGGTCCACCTTCACCCTGCACTTCCCGCTCAAGCCACCCGCCTCCGCCGGAGCCAGCTGAATGCCGCGCATCCTGTTCGTCGAGGACGAAGAAGACCTGCTCTCCAGCCTCGTCGCGTTCTTCACGCGCGAGGGCTTCGAGGTGTACCAGGCGCGCGGCGGCCGCGCGGCGCTGGGGCTGCTCGCCCGCGCGAAGCCCGACGTCGCCGTGCTCGACGTGATGCTGCACGAGGGGCCGGAGGGCCCCGCGGGGCTCGACGGCTTCCAGGTCCTCTCCGAGTTCCGCAAGGCGGGCTTCATCGGGCCCGTGATCCTGCTGACCGCGCGCACGCTCGAGACCGACAAGCTGCTCGCGTTCGACCTCGGCGCGGACGACTACGTCACGAAGCCCTTCTCGCTGCTGGAGCTGAAGGCGCGCGTGAACGCCACCCTCAAGCGCGCCGGCGGGGCCAAGAGCCAGTACCGCTACGGGGACGTGGAGGTCGACCTCGACAACTACCTCATCCGCCACGGCGAGGAGGTCGAGCGCCTGTCCAACCGCGAGCAGGAGCTGCTCCGCTACCTGATCGAGCACCGCGGCAAGGTGCTCGGGCGCGAGGAGCTCCTGCAGAGCATCTGGAAGTACAGCGCGGGGGTCACGACGCGCACGGTCGACACCCACATCCTGAACGTCCGCAAGAAGCTTCGGGACGACGCCGGCAAGCCGCGTTTCATCGAGACGTTCCACGGCATCGGCTACAAGTTCGTGGCGGAGGAGTGGTGATCCTCCTTCTGGCCGCCGCGCTCGCCGAGGAGGGCCCCCGCGCGTGGGAGACCCTCCACGACACGCGTCTGATCGAGGCCGCGGACGACACGCCCGAGGTGGCGGTGGCGTTCTACGAGGAGCTCGTGCGGGAGATGCCGCCGGACGATCCCGTCGCCGGGGCCGCGTGGTACGGCCTCGCCCGCGCGCGCTGGGAGCTCGGGGACGCCGGCGGGGCCGCCGCGGCCCTCAAGGAGGCGGCGAAGGACCCCGCGACGCGCTCGCAGGCCGCCGCGCTCGCCGCGCGCATCGAGATGTGGCAGCGCCGCGTGCGCGCGCTCCCGCTGAAGATCGGGTTCCAGGACGGCACGGGCGGCATCGTCCGCTCGGGCGAGCACGCCGACCGCGGCTCGCTCGCCGTGGGCAAGCTCGAGGGCTCGGCGGTGCTCTGGTGGAAGACGGAGGTCCGGGCGGAGGGCGCGGACCGCATCGCCATCGCGGTCGACGCGGGCGCGCCGCTTCAGGCGGTGTCGTTCCGCGCGCGGGCGTCGCGCCCGGCGGAGCTGCTCGTCGCGATCGAGGACGGCAGCGGGGGCCGCGCCGTCGCGCAGGTCACGGCGGTGCCGATCGACGGGTGGATGGCGGTCGAGATCCCCGCGAGCGCCTTCCGCGGCCCGGTGAACGGGCGCACCGCGCGGGTCGTCGCGATCGAGGACGTCACCGCCACCACGGGGGCGAACACGCTGCTCTTCGACGACTTCGTGTTGCGGTGAGCCTGCTCGTCCAGAAGTACGGCGGATCGTCCGTGGCGGACGTGGCGCGGCTGCGGAGGGTGGCCGAGCGGGTCGCCCGGGCGAAGTCCCGGGGCGACGACGTCGTCGTCGTGGTGAGCGCGATGGGCAACACGACGAACGAGCTCCTCGCGCTCGCGCGGCAGGTGTCCCAGCACCCGGGACGTCGCGAGCTCGACATGCTCATCAGCGTCGGCGAGCGCGTCAGCATGGCGCTGCTCGCGATGGCGCTCCAGGAGCTGGGCGTGCCCGCGCGCAGCTTCACGGGCAGCCAGAGCGGCATCGTCACCGACACGTCGCACGCGAACGCCCGGGTGGTCGAGGTCCGGCCGGACCGCGTGCGCGAGGCGCTCGCCCGCGGCGAGGTCGCCATCGTCGCGGGGTTCCAGGGGGTGTCGCGCGATCGCGAGGTCACCACGCTGGGGCGAGGCGGCAGCGACACGACGGCCGTGGTGCTCGCCGCCGCGCTGCGGGCCGACGAGTGCGAGATCTGCAGCGACGTCGACGGCATCTGGTCGGCCGACCCGCGGGTGGTCCCCACGGCGGTGAAGCTCGACGCGCTCTCGCTCGACGAGGCGCTCGCGCTCGCCCGCAACGGGGCGAAGGTGCTGTACGAGGAGGCGGTCGCGTGGGCGCACCGCGAGGGCATCACGCTCCGCGCCAGCGCCACTGCCAACGAGCACGGCGGCACGGTCATCTCGGCGTCGTCGCCGGCGCCGCGCATCGTCGCGGTGACGACGGACACCCAGCTCGCGGCGGCGCCGCTCGCGATGCTGAAGGATCTCCCGACGGCGTGCGTGCGTGACGCCGGTCCCGACGGCCTGTTACTGGACCGTCGCAACCTGCACGCCGACCTCCCGGGGCTCGTCCCCGCCGCCACCGTCGCGGTCGTCGGGGCGCGCGTCGGCGCCGATCCCGCCTTGCTCGCGCGCGTGCTCGAAGCGGCGGAATCGGCAGGATCGCGGTGGCGTGCGGCGGCAGACGCGGTAGTCTTCCGGGTCGAGCCCGTCGCGAGCGCGCCGCTCGAGCGGGCGCTTCACAAGGCGCTGGTGGAGCCCTCCCCATGATGGTGAAACAGTTCCTCAACCCCCCCAACTGGTTCACCAGCGCGAGCCTGTTCTGCGGCTTGTACGCCATCCTGCTCGCCGGCGAGGCGCAGGGCGATCCGAACGCGTACTACAAGGCCGGCCTGATGATCTTCTTCGCCGGCCTGTTCGACATGCTGGACGGGCGCGTGGCCCGCATGACGGGCACGGGATCGGCGTTCGGCGTGCAGCTCGACAGCCTCGTCGACATCATCAGCTTCGGCGTCGCCCCGGCGTGCCTCGTGTACTTCTGGGGGCTGCACGTCTACGGGTTCGCCGGCGTCTTCATCTCCGGCATGCTGATGTTGTGCGGGGCCTTCCGGCTCGCCCGCTTCAACGTCACGCAGGGCGACGGCAAGGCCCACAAGTTCAGCCAGGGCCTCACCATCACGATGGGCGGCGGGACCGTCAGCTCGGTCGTGATGTGGCACGCGGGCAGCGGCCTGCCCATCCCCGAGGACCCGTGGAGCATCGCGGTGCTCGTGATGTTCATCGCCCTGCTCGAGGTGTCCGACGTGCCCTTCCGGGGCATGAAGACCTTCAAGATGTCGCCGCGCACGATGGCGGCGATCGTCGTGTTCGCCGGCGTCTGCCTCGCGGTGGGCGCGGTGTACGACATCAGCACGGTGCTGGTCATCCTCGGGCTCGCGCACGTCGCCAGCGGCCCGATCGAGGCGATGGTGACCTGGCCGCGTCGGCGCCGCGCCAAGCGCGGGTCGATCGAGGCGGCGCGCGTCGAGCAGAAGCCCGAGGACGAGGAGACGCGCCGTGGCGGACATCACTGAGACCCGACGGAAGAAGCTCCTCGCGCACCTCGCCGAGGAGGGCGGGCAGCTGGAGATCGGGCCGTTGCACGAGTGGAGCGGGCTCAAGCTCCTCGCCACGCACAAGCCGTTCTCCGACCTCATGGAGGGCCTGACGACCGACGGGCTCGTGACGTGGGACGGCAAGGTCTTCACGATCACGGACGAGGGCCGGAAGGTGGCGGCCACGGCGAAGAAGCCGGCGGCGAAGAAGAAGGCCGCGGCGCCGGTGGACGCGACGCCGCCTGCGCCCGCGGCGCAGGAGCCCGCGCACGACCACGCGCA
>JBMOQZ010000206.1:0-15768 GCA_049322475.1 Myxococcota bacterium
AGCACGCCGAGGAGCGAGCCCCGGATGACCAGCGTCCCGGCCGCCTCGGGACGGGGCAGGGGCCCCGTCGCGGCGAGGACGGCCGCCTCCGCCACGAGGAGGCCCGGGGCCGTCGGCCACGCGGCACGCGCGGCCGCCACCTGGATGGCCGCCAGCTCGGCGTCCCCCCGCCGGAGCGCCGTGCCCGCGCCCTCCACGAGCGCGAGCGCGGCGCTCCCGCCGGCGGGCACGACCGTCCAGCCTTCCGGGAGCGCGGGCACGCGCCGGGGCGCCGCGCAGACCTCCACCACGTACGCGTCGCCGCCCAGCCGGGCGCCGATCCCCCGCGGCCCCACCGCCAGCGCCAGCGGGGTGCCCGTCGCGTCCGCCAGCTCCTCGAGCAGGAGCGCCGTGACCCCCGGGGTCCCCCCGCCGCGTGCGAGCGCCGCGTGCGGGTCGCCGGCCTCCCAGGGCACGCGGTCCGGGGGCGCGGGCTCCGCGCGCGGGTGCAGGAGCGCCGCCGCCACCCGGGCCTTCCGCCCTTCGGGCGAGTACAGGCGAACCCACGCGGACACCGCCGCGATCTCCTCGCGTGCGTGGTCGGCGCGCTCGCCGTCCCGCGCGAAGAGCGCCGCGATCGCCCCCTCCGAGGGCCCGAGCGCCTCGCGGGGCGGGCGCGCCTCCTCGCCGCGCCGGTCGGCCTCCGCCTCCAGGATCGCGAGCAGGAGCGGCACGCACCCGTCCTCGCAGCCCTGGCGCGCGAAGGCCTCGCGCCAGGCGGCGGCGCGCCCCGCCGGCGCCCTCCCCTCGGCGGCGCGGCGCACCGCCTCGTCCAGCTCCGCGCGCGTGAGGCCGAGGCCCTCGAGCACGAGATCCACGGCGTCCGGGTGCCCGTGGGCGCGGAGCGCGCGCGCCGCGTCCAGTGTCGTGCCCGGCTCGCCGGCGGCGAAGAGCCGCAGCGTGGCGCGCTCCCGGAGGTCGTGCAGCGCGATGGCCCGCGCACGCTCCACCCACTCCGTGCCCCCGGGCGCGTCGGCGAGGGCGTCGAGGGCCGCCCTCCGCGCATCGGGCGCGGTCACCGGGCCGGCCATCACCCCCTCCGCCATCTCCATCGGCAGCTGCCCGGCCTCCGCCAGCACGCGCAGCGCCGTCGCGCGCACGCCTGCCGGGCGCCGGCTGTCGCGGGCGACCGCCACCAGCAGCGACCGCGTCCGCCAGCCGCGCAAGAGCTCGCCCGGACAGGCGCCGGCGAGGTCGTCGCCCGAGAGGAGCGCCGACCACTGCCCCCGGAGGTCGCCGCACGTCGGGCTCGGCGGCAGCGCGCTCAGCGCGGCGCGGACCGGCTTCTCGAGGAGCGCCCAGCCGGGCCGGGATGCCGCCGCCCCGAGTGCCGCCCCGGCGAGGACGAGGAGGAGCGCCGCCCATCGGGCGCGGGCCGTCAGCAGGGACGCGCGCCCGGGCATTCGGGCTGGGGTCCTATTCTGGGCGGCGAGAGGGGAACCAGGTGCGGACGCGGCTGCGAGCGAGCTTCTCAGGTCGAACAGGACACGTGGGAACAGGCATGGTGTCGCGTCGAAGCCGAGTCCGCACCTGGTGGAGTCGAGAAGGGAGGAGGAAGCGGGAAGGGGAGCGTGGGAGGGACCGGAGCCCCATCCGGGGCGGCACGAACAGATTGGTACCTCAGGGATCCGTTGCCCGCAACGGTCCGCTTTCAAAAAACCGTGCGATGGAAGGGGTTTATCTGCGTTGTCTATTGCCTTGTCAATAGCTATGGACAACCCGGCCGACATCTCGAAAAGCGCACCCTCTACGCCCGTGTTCGCTCGAGCGCCCGTTATGGACGCGCGGTGGGCCTTCGCGCCTGTCCCCCGGCCGCGAGAAAGTGCGGGCGGTGTGCTGTGGACAACTTCTGGACAGCGCGGCTCCGCGATACCGGACGCCCGATGGCGTTGCGCGATCACCTGCTGGGCGACCCCGAACGGCTCGACGCCGTCGGCCTCGCGAGGGGCATCCGGCGCGGGTCGGGGCCCTTCGCCGTGGGGTGCGTCCGCGCCCTCGGCGAGCGCGCCGCGGGCGATGCCGCGCCGGTCCTGCTCCCGCTGCTCGCCGACGGTCGCGCGGGGGTGCGCCGCGCCGCCGCCGCCTCGCTCGGGCACCTCGGCTCGCCCGTCGCCCTGCCGGCGCTGCGCGAGGCCGCCGCGCGCGAGCGCACCGAGGAGGGTGCCCTCGCATTCGCCGTCGCGCGCGCCCGGTGCGGCGACGACGTCGCCGCGGTGCGCGCGGAGCTCGCGCGCCTCGATCGCCGCGTCCTGCCCACCCACGGCGGGCCCCGCCAGCCGGCCGCGGCCCAGGGGCGCCCGCCTCTGCCCGAGCGCCTCGACCAGTGCCTCGGGACCCCGCCCACGCCCCGCGACGCCCTGCTCGCCGCGCGCCGCGACGCGCTCGCCCGCGCGGCCGACCCGCGGGCCGCCGCGCGCGACCTCGCGGCCCTGCGCCACCCCGACGACCTCGCGCGCGTCCGCGCCCGGTTCCGTGCCGCCGGCCGCCGCGGCGAGCACGCCCTCGTCCAGGCGCTCGGCCTCCTCGGCGATCCGCGCGCGCTGCGCGACCTGCGCGACACGCTCCGGGCCACCGACGTGGACCCGGGGCACGGCTTCGCGCAGCGCCGGCTGGCCGCCGCGGCGCTCGGCCAGATCGGGCTCGCCGACGCCGTCCCCTGGCTCAGGAGCGCGCTGGAGGCCGAGGCCCGGGACCACGAGGGGCGACCGGGCGCGGGGCTCGGCGTGCAGTACCCGGTGCGGGCCGACCTGCTGTGGGCGCTGGGCGAGATCGCCGACGAGGGCGTGGTGCCCGTGCTGCTCGGCTACCTCGGGGACACGCAGGGCTCCGCGCTCGGCGGCTTCTACCTCCCCGCGATGGACGCCCTCCGGAAGATCGGACCCGCCGCGCTCCCCGCCCTGCGCCGCTTCGCGCGCGAGGCCCCCGAGATCGCCGGGGCCAACGCCGTGGGCGTGCTCGTCGCGCTCGGGGACGACGTCTCCGCGTGGCGCGCGGACGCCCGCGCGCCCGTGCGCCTCGCCGCGGAGGGCGCGTGATCCGGGGCGACGCCCGCTACGAGGCCGGCGTCGCGCTCTTCCGCGAGCGCCGCTGGTTCGAGGCCCACGAGGTGCTCGAGGACCTCTGGCGGGCCACCCCGCACGGCGAGGGCCGCAGCTACCTCCAGGGGCTCATCCAGCTGGCGGTGTGCCTCGAGCACTGGAGGCGGGGCAACCCGCGCGGCGCCCGCGGGCAGCTCGAGAAGGCGCGCTCGCGGTTGGTGGGCCTGCCCGACGAGTACGAAGGGCTCGCGCTGGGCGAGCTCTTGAGGGACTTCGAGGCGTGGTCGGCGGCCGTGCGGCTCGAGGACGCCGTCCGCGCGCAGATGCGGGCGCAGCTCGCCGGCGAGCCCGCGCCGCCGCTCCCCCCGCCGGGAGACACGCCGACCCCCGCCTGGCTTCAGTCGGCCGGCCCCACCTGAAGGAGCTCCGAGGGGGCGGCTTGCCGGGGGGCCTCCGCTCGACGCGCCCGCCGGAGAGGACGTCGACGTCCCCCTCAGTCCGCGGCCGCGCCGTCCTCGCCGCGTCCGCTCCCGCCGCCGGAGCCGCCGGTGTAGCCCGCGCCGCCGCTCGCCCAGCTCTCGACCACGGTGCCGAACGTGTTCCCGACCGGCGTGCCCGCGGTGGGCTCCAGCCTCACGAGCCCCCCGCGCGCGACGACCACCGTCCACTCGTCGATCTCGCCGCGACGGCGCGCCGCCTTGTTCACGAACGTGACCTCGATGTAGCCGCGGCTGTCGAAGTCCGTGGCGTCGTTCTCGATCCACCCGCGCGGGCTGAACACGATCGTGCCGTCGGAGGTCGTCCAGTCCTCGATGCTGACGTCGACGAGCTCGTCCTGGCCGCCCTCGGAGATGTCGACCGTGCCCTCGCCGGTGAGCGTGCCGCTGCCGTCGAGATCGACGGGCAGGATGTCCCACGTCGTGCTGCCGGCGTCGCGGTTGCCGCGCTCGACGTAGTAGGTCCCGACGCTGGGGCTGGTGCCCGCGAGATCGCTGTCGAAGGCGGTGAGGCGGATGCGGTACTCGACGTTCTCGGAGATGGCCCGGGCCCGAGCCGAGGCGAGGTCGGCGGCGAACTGCCGCGCGGCCTGACGCGTCCGCCAGCTCGGCAGCGCCTGGGTCATCAGCCCCGTCGCCATCGTGGCGAGGATGCCGATGATGGCCACGGTGATGGCCATCTCGAGGAGCGAGAGGCCGCGCCGTCCCGACAGGCCTCGACGAGCGTGGATGACGCGCCGCATGGGGCCCTCCGTCCGACGAGTATACGCCTACTTGGCGAGCGCGTCCCGCACGCGGGCCGCCCCGGCCCCGCGCAGCGCTTCGCCGCGTGCGCCGCCGAGCTTGGCCAGCACCTTCTCCGCGTCGGCGCCCTCCTGCTTGAGCGCGCGGTAGGCCTTCTCCGGCAGATCGAGCGCCGCGAAGCGCTCCTTGACGAGGCCCCAGGCCCGCCGCTCGCGATCGCGGAGGTACTCCTCCTGGGCCTTCTTCAGCGCGTCCGCCTCGCGCCCGCGCCCGGCCTCCTTCAGCGCGCGCACCCGCGCGGCGCCGCGCTGGGTGAGCTGCCCCATCGTCATCCCGGGCGCGACGTCGCCCCCGTGGCTCCGCAACAGGCGCCCCCACTCGCTCTCCAGCGGGTCGCCCAGCGGCGGCGGGGGCTGGTCCCGCGCCTCGATGTCGGTGGCGGCCTCGCCGAGCGTCTTCTTGAGCGCGTCGCGCAGCTGGTCCATGCGGTCTCCTTGTCGGCGCCCGTCGATTCGATTAGCTGCGCGGGTCGCCCGGGATCCCCCCGGCCGACCCGTTCCGGCCCACGAGCTTCCTCTCGAACCCCCGGTAACGGCCTTTCGCCCGCGAGGGCATTCCCGCACCCCAGGAGCCAGTCACATGGCACGTTATCGTGGACCCCGGCTGAAGAAGTGCCGGCAGGTGGGCGTGGTGCTTCCCGGCCTCACCAACAAGGGCGCGCTCAAGCGTCCCTTCCCGCCGGGACAGCATGGCACGCGTCGCAAGGGCAAGCAGTCGGACTTCAAGGAGCGCATGGTGGAGAAGCAGAAGATGCGCTTCCACTACGGCATCCTCGAGAAGCAGTTCCGGCGCTACGTCGCGGAGGCCTCCCGCCGCAAGGGGCCGACCGGCCGCATCCTCGTGACCCTGCTCGAGAGCCGCCTCGACAGCGTGGTCTGGCGCATGGGCCTCGGCGCGACCATCCCGGCCGCCCGCCAGCTCGTCGGACACGGCCACATCACGGTCAACGGCGTCCGCACCGACCGCCCCAGCTTCCAGGTGAAGCCGGGCGACGTCGTCGCCATCCACCCGAAGAGCAAGACGAAGCCCTTCATCCAGGCCAACCTCGAGCAGGCCGCGTCGCGCGTCCGCCCCGGGTTCCTCGAGTTCGACCCGGCGCAGGCCGCCGGCAAGATGGTGGTCCAGCCCGAGCGCGAGGACCTGCCGTTCGAGTGCGAGCCGCAGAAGATCGTCGAGTTCTACAGCCAGCAGCTCTGACCGCCCGCGGTCCGTGCACCGAGGCCCGCGCGCGTCGCGGGCCCCTTCGTTTTTCAGCCGCCCGTGTCGACGTCGACGGGGTCGGGCGTGGCGACGACCGACAGCTCGTCCGAAGCGGTGCGGCCCTCGCTGTCCTCGACGTTCATGTGGAGCACCATCTCGAGCCCCGCGAGGATCTCGGGCGGCGTGTCGGCCTCGCCTTCCGCGAGGTCGGAGACGTCGAGGTAGCCGTACATGCCGGGGTAGTAGCCGGCGCAGGTCCCGTCCCGGACCATCACCACGCGGTACGCGTTGTCGACGACCGTGGCGCCGAGCGAGGGGACGTCGATCCAGTAGTCGATCGTGACGAGCTCGGTGAGGTTCTCGAACCACGCGCTCCCCAGCACGTGCCAGCCCCCCTGCGGCCCGTGCACCATGATCGCGGGCGAGCCGTCCTCCACGGCCTCGAACGTGTCCTCGCCGCCGCCAATCCGGACGGCGGGCTCCTCGCAGGCGCAAGCCTCGTCGAGCTCGGTGTCGTCGGGCACGTCGCAGCCGTTCGGGCCGTCCGGGCCCGTCCCGTCGCAGCCGGCGAGCGTCGCGAGCAGGAGCGTCATCACGCCCACCATACCCTACGCCTTGCGCTGGGCGCTGTCGCAGACCCACCGGGCGAGCCCCGGGGCCACGCGCGCGCCGATCACCGAGAACTTCGCGTCGAGCCCCGGCACGATCTCGAACTCGCCCGCGGCGACGCCCTCGAGCATCGCGTCGGCGACGGCCTCGGCGCTCATCGTCTTGACCTGCCCGGCGATCGCCTTCGTCTCCTTCGGCTTGTACTGGTTCTCGAAGGCGAGCTGCGGCGTGTCGGTGTCCGGCGGCAGGCACACGTGCACGCCGATCCGGTGCGGCCACATCTCGCCGCGGAGCGCCTCGCTGAAGCCGCGCACCGCGAACTTGCTGGCGGCGTAGGCCGTGTACCCGTAGATGCCGATCGCGCCGGCCACCGAGGACACGTTGCAGATGTTGCCCCCGCCGCGGGCGACGAGGTGCGGGACGACGGCCCGGCACATGTTGACGGCGCCGAAGTAGTTGATGTCCATCATCTCGCGGAAGTGGCGGCTCTCGAGCTCGACGAAGCGCCCCGGCATCACGACGCCCGCGTTGTTCAGCAACACGTCCGCGGGGTGCGCGGCGACGTGGGCGCCCACCTTCTCGACGACCTGCGCCTCGTCGGCGACGTCGAGCGGGAGCGTGCGGACGCGGTCGCCGCCGCCGAGCTTGCCCTTCGCCTCGGCGAGCACGCTCTCGCGCCGCGCGAGGATCGTCACGCTCGCCCCGTGCTCGAGCAGGCGCTTCGCCGTCGCGTAGCCGATCCCGCTGGACCCGCCGGTGATCAGCACGTGTTTGCCGCGGAAGAAGTCGGACGCGCCCATCGATGCTCCCGATGCGGTCGCGCCTATACCACGTCACTCGCCCGGCGGGCCGCACCCGAGCCACGCGCGGAGCAGCGCGCGCTCCTCCTCGGTCGTCCCGCCGGCGGGCGGCATCGTGGGCGGCTCCGCGGCGGCGCGGGCGAGCACCCGGTCGGCGATCGCCCAGACGTCCTCGGCCGCATCCAGCGCGACGTCGTCGGGGGCGTCGTGCCGGTCCGGGGCGTCGCGCCCGTGGCAGGCGCGGCAGTGCTGGGTCACGAAGCCGGCCCCGAACGTCTCCCAGTCGGCGTAGGGCGCTTCGGCGCAGGCGTCCTCCTCCGACGCCGCCGGCGGGGCGCACCCGAGGAGCCAGATCACGCGAGCACGCCGCCGATCGGCGACGCGCCCGCGCCGGCGAGCGCCAGGACCGTGGCGCCGACGCGCTCGACCGTGAGGGTCTCGCCGCCGGACGACGGCTCGCCGGTGTTCGCGTCGACGGGCGCGCCGACGAGCCCCTCGCCGAAGGCGCCGACGACCCGGCCGCCGGCGAGCCCCGGGCCCACGAGCAGCACGCTCGTCCACGGCCAGTGATCCTTGCCCCCCGCGGCGTTCAGGCGCGGCGCCCGCCCCATCTCCGAGAGCACGACCACCACCGTCTCGTCGGCGAGCGTCGCCTCCACCTCGCCGGGCGTCGCGGCGAGCGCACCCATCAGCGTGACGAGGGCGGCGAACAGCGACTCCCACTGGATCGACTGCACGCGGTCGTTGTCGGTGTGGGTGTCCCAGCCGCCGGCCGCGTCGCCCAGCGTCACGCACCGGGCGAGCCCGAGGGCGAGCGCGTCGGCGGCGAGGCGCGCCTGCTCCGCGATCCGCGCGCCGCCCGTGAGATCGAGCGTCCACCGCAGGTCCTTGAGCGCGATCGCGTTGCCGACCGCGCCCTCGAGCTCGCCGGCGAGCCGCTCGTCGAGCGCCCCCCGCGCCGACCGGGCGCGCGCGGCGGCCCGTCGCGAGAGCCAGCGGTCGAGCCGGCTCTCCGCGGGCGCGCTCGGGCCCCGCGCGGGCGAGTCGGCGTCCTCCAGCGCCTCGCCCGTGAGCAGCCCGTCCAGCTGGCCCGCCGACCCGGTGCGCACCACGGCGGCGCCGAGGTCGCCGGCGTACGACGGCCCGCCGAGCACGAGGTGCGGGAGCGTGCGGCGCCCGACGTCCGCCGCCGCCACCCGGGTCGCCCAGTCCGGCGCGTGGCCCGAGGCGTCGCCCGTCATCGCGAGGGCCGCGCAGGTCTCGTGGGCGATCGACGGCACCAGCACGCCGTTGATCACGACGCAGCGCGTCCCCCACGCCTCGAAGAACACGCGCACGCTGGGGCGTCCGGGGTGGTCGACGTACGCGAGGTCGCCCGCGCGGGCGAGCCTCGCCGCGGCCTCCACGTCGACGTCGGGGTCGCCGAAGGCCGGCGCGAGCACCCGCGTGGGGTCCCACCCGCCCTGCGCGACCACGAACACGAGCTTCCGCGCCACCCCGGTCGCGGTCGCGCCGAGCGTCGCCAGCGCCGCCGTGCTCGCGAGGAACGTCCGTCGGCTCCACATGGGCACCTCAGTAGAGGAGGAAGTCGGGATCGCGCAGCAGCGCGGACAACACGCCCGCCCAGGCGTCGCGGGGGTCGGGCTCCACCTCGCGCAGCTCGCCGAGGAGCTCGAGGAGCGCGGCGACCTCCTCGCCGTCGGGCTCCACGCGCCGCCCCAGCACCGCGAGGTGCAGCGCCGCGAGCTGGGCGGCGGCGTCGCCGTCCGCGAAGTCGAATCCGGCGAACAGGCGCTTGGGCTCCTCGTACACGGCGTGCCACGCGGCGGCCTCGGCGAGGCGCTCCTGCACCAGCACGATCGTGGCGGTGGGGCTCGTCGCCGGCGCGGTGACGGCGATCCCGTCGAGCCCGCCGGCCAGCGTGCGGAACCCCACCGCGTCCGTGCGCATCCGGTCGTACCCGTGCCGCGTCCACCGGTAGCCGGTCAGCGCCTCGACCTGGCTCGCGAGCAGCTCGGGGCTCGCGAGCTTGCGCGACACGTACCCGTCCGCGTCGGTGTCGCCGGCGAGGTAGCGGGGGTCGGCGACGATCGAGCGCAGGAGCGCGCGCAGCGTGAGGCCGCCCTCCACGAACGCGTCGCGGTGGGCGAGGAGCGCGTCGTGATCGTCCGCGGTCGCCTCGCGCCGGAGCAGGAGCTCCCAGGCCTGCTCGACGGCGCAGCTCGGGAACCGCGCGTCCGCCGCGATCCGCAGGCCGAGGTCCGCGAGCGAGCCGCCGGGCTCGCCGTAGTAGGCCGGGGCCTGCCCGGTGACCTCGCGCCAGACGAGCTCGCGGTCGGGGTGGTAGCGGCTCGCCTCGACGACGCTCGCGGGGTCGAACCACCAGAAGCCGTAGAAGTAGCTGGCGAGGGGGTCGAGCGTCGCGTGGCAGCCCACGCAGGCGGGGTCGCCGGCGAGCGCGTCGGCGACGGCGGCGTCGTCGAGGAGGTCGACGTCGCGCGAAAACGCGATCGGCGACGACAGGTGGTCGTGGCAGAGCAGGATGCGGGTCGCGGCGTTCGCGCGCTTGCGGTTCGCGTTGCTGTCGGTCGTGCCGTACCGCCACCACATCGCGTTCGTCGCCAGCACGCCCGCGGCCGGGCGCCCGTCCGTGTAGCGGGATCGCAACCAGCCCTCGCCCTCCGGCCGGTCGATCGGCCAGACGGCGGCGAGCACCTCGTCCGCCATGGTCCAGTCCCCGGTCGCGAGCTCGGTCCACGGCAGGTCGTTCGCCGCGACGTACCCGAGGACGCGCAGCGGCTCTTCGCCGACGGCCTCCTCGTAGGCCGCGGGGTCGTCCAGCCCGTACGCGGAGGCCCGCACGTACGCCGGCGGCGTGCGCGTCCGGTAGACCTCCGACCAGAGGTCGCGCACGCGCGCCTCGAACCTCGGGTCGAGGAGGAGCTCCTCGACGAGCGCGTCCAGCGCGGCGGGGTCGGCCTCCACGCGGGCGACCTCCGCGGCGGTGGGCCGCGTCCCGCGCAGATCGAGGCTCGCGCGCACGAGCGCCTCGCTGGCCGTCATCCGCGCGACCCCGGGCTCGCCGGCCGACGGAGGCGCCGCGCAGGCGAGGAGCAGCGTCACCACGGCGTCGTCTCCCACGCCAGCAGCGGCGAGAGATCCGGGCACACCTCGCCGGCGGGCTCGCCGCGCAGCCACGCGGCGCCGCACCCGTCGCACGCGGCGAGATCGACGGGGGCGCCCGCGGCGGCGGGGCCGTCGAAGACGACGTCGTACCAGACGCCGTCCGCGTCGCGCACGGACACCACGCCGGCGGCCTCGCGGCAGTCGGGCTCGAGCGCCTCGTTCATGACGACGAGCCCGTCGAACACCACCGCGCTCGCGTCGCCCGTCGCCGGGAGGCTCCCCTCCACGGCGAGGTAGCGGAGGTCGTGCGCCGGCGCGTGGTAGGCCGCCGCGGACAGCGCGGGTGTCTCGCCGTCGGCGAGCCACGTGCCCTCCCCGGCGGGGCCGTCGTACGCGAAGCTCCCGTCCACCACGGACTGCCACCAGCCGTACCAGGCGGGCTCGCCCGGCGCGACGCCTTCGGGGGTGAAGGTGACGACGCGCGCGGCGCCGCCGACGTCCAAGCGCGTCCCGTCCGCGCTCGTGACGCTCGCCACGCCCGCGATCGAACGCCCGTCGCGGATCAGCCCGGTGCCCTCCGACGCGGCGTCCCAGGCGACGAGCGCGGCGTAGCCGGAGAACGTGGTACCCGCGGCGGAGGTGCAGGTGTCGAGCCAGTAGCCGTCCGTCGCGTCGCCGAACCACATGGGGCATGTGTCCGCGCCCGCCATCGCCTCGTCCCACGCCGCCAGCACGGGCGACGCCCCCGACGACCGCACGCGCGCCGCGGCCTCGCCGATCGCCGCGGCGAGGCTCCCCGGCGACAGCGTCGGCACCGGCGTCGCCCCGTCCGGCATCACCCAGGCCGCGGGCTCGTACGGCGCGGGCTCGGCCGTGGGCTCCTCGGGCTTCGAACAGGCGAACAGGAGGAGCATACACCCGACTTACACACGCGCGGCGCCCCGGGAGGAGGGCTCCCGGGGCGCCGGCTCGGCGAGGGGCTACTCCACGATCTGGAAGGAGGCCTCGGTCGGGTACTCCGCGTCGGCGAACGCGCACGCGCTCACGTCGCCCTCCGCCGGGCTGATGTCGTGGGAGTCCGCGTAGTAGGACGTCTGGAAGTCCGTGCCCCAGCACTGCGACGCCGTCACCTCGACGCTCCCGAGGTCGCCGCCCAGCACGCGCGCGTCGCCGCGGCCCGCGCCGTCGGCGGTCCAGCGGGAGCGCAGGCTGGCGATCTCGTCGCTCCCGGCGCCGTCGACGTCGTCGAGCCACGCGAGGTCCATCTCGCCCGCGCCGGCGTAGTCCTCGTCGTAGGCGTACACGGCGTCGAAGTGCTCGCCCGCCTCCGCGCCGTACTGCTCGAAGCCGGCGACGCCGCGGACGCCGTCGGCGTCGTAGTCGTACTCGACGTAGAAGGCGCCGACGAGGCCCACGGCCGGGTCGAGCGCGCTCGCGGTGTCGAAGTCGACGGCGAACACGCCGCTGGCCGCCTCGCGGGTCGACCCCTCGTCCACCACGCCCGCGACGACGGGGATCGCGTCCTCCTCGACCGTGCCGCCGTTCGGGACCTGGAACACGGCCCAGGTGTAGGTGCCGTCGTCCTCGGCGCGCACCCACACGCCGGTCTCGACCGGATCGAGGCCCGAGTCCTTGTACGGGCCCCAGATGGCCGTGTTCTCCTCGGTGTCGGACCAGGACGGCTCGAGCGTCGTGACGTACGCGACCGTGCCCAGCACGAAGGCGACGAGGCCGTTGACGTGCTCGGTCACGTTGCGGGTGACGACGTAGTACTCGGCGAAGTCGGTGCCGCCGTGCGTGTCCTTCGCGGCGCCCTCGGTGGGCAGGTTGATGCGGATCTGCTCCTCGGTCGGGAGCAGGTCGTCGCCGTAGACGCTGCCCGGGCCGGCGCCGGTGCACGCGACGAGAGCGAGGGGAGCGGAGAGGAAGAGGGTACGCATCGCCGTGTCTCCTGTGCGGCCGACTGGGTTCCGTGTGGCCTGCACCCATCCGACCCGGCACGCGGCGAGCGTCGAAAACCTTTTTCTACTCGCCCGCCTCTTCGCGCTCCTCGACCTGCGACGTCTCGAGCTCCGGCATGGGCGCGTCGGCCGCCGGCATCGAGGTGCGCCACACCGTCCCCGGCTTCGCCGAGGGGTCGCCCGGGCGCCACTTCGGCAGCGCGGGATCGCGCACGCTCGGCATGTCCTGCAGGCGCATGAGCCGGCGCATCTGTTCGTCCGGCTCGGCCCGGACCTCCGCGGGGAGGTTCGGGTCGTTCTTCGCCGCGACGAGCCACTGGTACATCGCCGAGAGCGCGTGGTGAACGTAGTCGATGCGCACCTTCGGCTCGTTCATCGCGTAGCGGATGCCGCCGACGATCTCGAGCGGCCGGCTGTAGTAGCGGGCGTCGAGCGCGTCGTGCTGGACCTGCATGCCGAAGCGCACCGTCTCGCGGGTGTGCTTCTCGAAGAAGGCCGCCTGCTCCGGCGCCATGCGCAGCGCCATGTCGTACGCGGCGGCGGTGCCCTCGCCGTAGCAGAACGCCTGCATCGCCGGCAGCTCGCCCTCGAACTTGTAGTAGCCGCCGACGTAGTCGGGGTACGGCGCGCGCTCGCTGGTGTACTCGTAGGTGTCGATCATCCAGCGCGCGACCTCGAGCCCGAAGTCGGCGACGCCCTGGTCCTTGCGGTGGAGCGTGTAGCGGGAGGCGGCCATGACGGTCCACGGGCCGAACTGCACGAGCTCGAGGCGGTCGTCGTTGTCGTAGGTGAAGCGCGGCCACGCGCCGTCGGCGTGCCTCCGGTCGGCGCGCTCCTTGAACCAGGGCTTGTAGAACTCGAAGAACTTGGGCAGCGGCTCGAGGTACTGCGGGTCGTCGAAGTACTCGTAGAGGTAGACCAGCGAGAGCGCGGCCTCGCCCGGGACGATGTCGTTGATCAGCGGCGTCTTCTCGCCGGTGGTCGGGTTGACGTCGAACTCCTGGTACTCGTGGGTCTTGGCGTTCCAGTAGCCGTAGAACGTGCCCGACGGCTTCTGCATGTACATGACGAACTTGCCGAACTTGCGCATGAGCTCGTCGTTGGAGTGGTCGCCGGTCGCGCGGGCGACCTCGACCATCCCGAGCAACGCGACGACCACGCTCCCGAGCTTCGTGCGGCCGCCGTGGGTGAGGAACGCCATGCCGTCCCACTCCCCGAGCGACTCGAGCGTCCACTTCTGCGCGCGGATCGCCCCCTCCATGAACTCGGGGCGCGGGTCGAGCGTCCAGGCCTGCCAGAGGTTCCAGGTCGCGAGCGTGTGGCGGACGTGGTTGTACTCGTTCGAGTACCGGTTCTCCTCCGGCCACATCTTGTAGGTGACCTGCCCGTTGGGCTGGAGGTTCGCGAGGTACCACTCGCCGGCGAGCACGACGCTGTCGCGCACCGTCGTGAGGTTGACGAAGTCGAGCGGCACGGGCGGCTCGCCCCGGTACATCGGCACGACCGAGCCGTCGGGCGTCTCCATGTAGTGGACCGTGCGGATGAGCGCGAGCTCGACCTCCTCGTCGCGCCAGGGGCGCACGCTGTCCCAGCGGAAGTCCTTCGCGATGCCCTTGAGGAACGAGTCCGCCCGCGTGATGCCCCGCGCGGTGGCCACGGAGCCCGGCCACACGCCGCTCTGCTTCTTCTCGCCGACGCGGTCGAGCAGCACGGCGCCGTCGATGCCCATCTCCCAGAGGTCCTCGAGCGCGGCCTCGTCGCGGGGGATCACCTCCGCGCGCTCGGTGACGCGGTGCAGCTCGATGGTGAGATCGGCGATGTGCTCGCGCAACGGCGGCAGCCCCATCGGCTCGCGCTGGCGGCGGTGCATGACCTCGAGGTCGTTCGCCACCTCGAGCAGGGCACGATCGAGCGTGACCGCCTCGGCGAGCGAGAAGGCGAGCTCCTGCCCCTGGCCGCGGACGCTGGCGACGAGCTGCCAGTTGCTGCGCTCCGGCTTGAGCGGCGGGAAGGGCGCGGGGTTCTTGCCCGAGAGCTTGTCGCGAAGCCAGTGCACCGCGGCGTTGGCGAGGTCCGGCGACAGCTGGAGGGGCGCGTCGACCACGAGGTAGACGAGCGCGCCGTCCTCGACGCGCGCGAGCTGGAAGTGGTCGAGCGCGTCGTGGTGGTAGAGCCGGGAGAGCACGCGCCCGTCGCGGTCGAACGAAGGGCGGATCTCCGAGTGCACGACGAGGAGCTTCGCGCCGGTGGCGCGGATCGCGTCGGCCGCGGCCTTGTCGTCGGTGCCGTAGAGCGCCCTCTTCACGGCGTCGTCCTTGCGGATGTCGACGACCTTCGTGTCCTTCGGGAGGCCCGCCAGGTCCTCGGGAACGTCCGTCGCGACCGGCGTGGCCACCTTGGCGATGAACTCGGCGCCCTTCTCCGAGATCCTCACGTTGCCGGCGGCGCCCCAGGCGGCCTCCGCCCGCGCCTCGTAGGACGGCGCGCGCACGGCCACGCCGCCCCCTCGCGTCGAGACCGACGAGGACGTGCCCTCCTCGTCGGCGCCCTGCTGCGGCGGACAGGCGAGCAGCAGCCAGATCAGGGTCGACGACACCACGGGCACCTCCGGGCGGCGCCTTCACACGGCGATGGAGGCCGGGCAAACGTTAAACGGAGGGGCATGCCCTCCTACATCAGTCCGGCCGGCCACAAGCGGATCGTGGACGAGTACAACTGGCTGCTCCACAAGGAGCGCCCGCGCATCACGGCCGAAGTGGCCTACGCCGCCAGCCTCGGCGACCGCAGCGAGAACAGCGAGTACCTCTACGGCAAGAAGCGCCTCCGCGAGATCGACAAGCGCCTGCACTTCCTGCTGAAGCGGCTCGAGTCGATGGAGGTCGTGGACCCGACGAAGTTCACGGGCGACACCGTCCGGTTCGGCGCCACCGTCGAGTTCGAGGACGAGAACGGCGAGGCGCAGACGTGGACCATCCTCGGCGAGGACGAGGTCGACACCGAGAAGCGCGTGATCTCCTACGTCGCGCCGCTCGGCCGCGCGCTCATGGGCAAGTCCGTCGGCGACAGCGTCACGTTCGAGACGCCGAAGGGGAAGCGGGAGGTGGTGATCCTGTCGGTGGCGTTCCCGCGCTGAAAAAGAAGGAGGGCCGCCCCCGCGGACGGCCCCCCGGCGAAGCCCCGGGCGCTTCAGAGCGCCAGCTCGAACGGCGCGAACCAGGTGTCCTCGTCGAGGCTCTCGCCCCAGGCGTCGACGAGCGCCACCGTGACGGGCGTGGCGGCGCACCAGTCGGCCGCATCGCCCTCCCGGACCGGAACCCACACGACGTAGGACCCTTCGCCGAGGTCCTCCACATCGAGGTTCTGGCGCCGCGTCCCCGCGGAGGCGACGGCGACGAGCGAGAGGGACTCGCAGGCCTCGCCGCGCGTCCGCACGGGCAGGGCCACCTCGCCGTCGAACACCTCCGGGACGGTGACGTCGCTGGCGACCACCTTGACGAGCGGGTCGCAGTCGACGTCGACTGTGGCGCAACCGTGGAGCAGGACGAGGAAGACGTGGACGAACGGCCAGAGGACGTTCCAGGCGGTGACGGCGCGCAGCCACCGACGACTCGCCCTCGTGCGGGCGTGGTAGTGGGCGACGACGTCGGGCGGGATCGGGAGCCGGCAGAAGTGATCGAGATCGGGGTGGTCCATC
>JBMOQZ010000207.1:0-15620 GCA_049322475.1 Myxococcota bacterium
GGGCGACCGCGTGGAGATGGAGATCGAGCTCATCACGCCGATCGCCATCGAGAAGGCGCTGCGCTTCGCGATCCGCGAAGGCGGCCGTACCGTCGGCGCCGGCGTCGTCGCCGAGATCATCAAGTAGGAGCATCGGATGGCTTCCACCAACAAGATCCGCATCCGGCTGAAGGCCTACGATCACAAGCTGCTCGACAAGAGCGCGCGTGAGATCGTGGACACCGCTCGCCGGACGGGCGTCGCGATCCGCGGCCCCTTCCCGCTGCCGACCACCACCAGCCGGTGGACGGTCCTTCGCGGCCCGCACGTCGACAAGAAGTCGCGCGAGCAGTTCGAGCGGCGCACCCACCACCGCCTGCTCGACATCCTCGAGCCCACCCAGGCGACCGTGGACGCGCTCATGAAGCTCGACCTCTCGGCCGGCGTGCACGTCGAGATCAAGCTCTCGTAAGAGGACCGACCCATGCCCACCCTTGATGTCTTCAATTCCGCGAAGGAGAAGGTCGGCAGCGTCGAGCTCGACGCGTCGGTCTTCGGCGCCGAGGTGAAGGAGCACCTGTTCCACCTCGTCGTCCGCCAGCAGCTCGCCAACCGTCGCCAGGGCACGCACGCCACCAAGCGTCGCGCCGAGGTGTCGGGCGGCGGCAAGAAGCCCTGGCGCCAGAAGGGCACCGGCCGCGCCCGTCAGGGCTCGACCCGTGCGCCGCACTGGCGTGGCGGCGGCGTGGTCTTCGGGCCCCAGCCTCGCAGCCACTCCTTCTCCGTCAACAAGAAGGTGCGTCGCGCCGCGCTCAAGAGCGCCCTCTCCCGCCGCGTCGGCGAGCAGGCCCTCTTCGTGCTCGACACCCTGTCGTTCTCCGAGGCGAAGACCCGGCACTTCCGGACCTTCATGAAGGCCTTCGGCGTCGACAGCCTCCTCGTCGTGGTGCCCTCCGAGGACCGCGCGCTGACGCTCGCGTCGCGCAACATCCCCGGCGTCACCGTCCTCCCCGTGGCCGGCCTGAACGTCTACGACGTGCTCCGGCACCGCAACATCGCTCTCACTCAGCCGGCGATCGCCCCGATCGTCGAGCGCCTGTCGAGGTGAGCCGTGGCTGAGCTGCACGACATCCTGCTCCGTCCGCTGATGACGGAGAAGTCCGCCCAGGGCGAGGCCGCCCAGAACACCTACGTGTTCGAGGTCGGCGAGACCGCCAACAAGCACGAGATCAAGGACGCCGTCGAGCGCTTCTTCAACGTGAAGGTCGAGGACGTCCGGACGGTCCGCGTGCGCGGGAAGTTCAAGCGCTTCGGCCGCCACTACGGCAAGCGCTCCAACTGGAAGAAGGCGTACGTCAAGCTCGTGACGGGCCACTCCCTCAACCTGTTCGAGGCCTGAGATGGGTACCAAGCGATACACCCCCCAGACGCCGGGCCTGCGCTACCTCGTGACCTCGGACTTCGGCGAGATCACGACGGACAGCCCCGAGCGCTCGCTCACCGAGCCCATCAAGCGCACGGGCGGCCGCAACAACCTCGGCCGCATGACGTCGCGCCGCATGGGCGGCGGTCACAAGCGTCGCTACCGCCTGATCGACTTCCGGCGCGACAAGACGGACGTCCCGGGCAAGGTCGCCACCATCGAGTACGACCCCAACCGCACCGCCCGCATCGCGCTCGTCAACTACGTCGACGGCGAGAAGCGGTACATCCTCGCGCCGGTCGGGCTCTCCGTCGGCGACACCGTGCTCGCCAGCGACACGGCCGACATCCGGCCGGGCAACGCGCTCCGGCTCTCCGCCATCCCGCTCGGCACCTTCGTCCACAACGTGGAGCTGAAGGTCGGGCGCGGCGGCCAGATCTGCCGGTCCGCGGGCTGCTTCGCGCAGGTGATGGCGAAGGAGGGCAAGTACGTGCTCCTCCGCCTCCCCTCGGGCGAGCTCCGCAACGTGCTCGCCGAGTGCCGCGCGACCGTCGGTCAGGTCGGCAACCTCGAGCACGAGAACGAGCAGCTCGGCAAGGCCGGGCGCGCCCGCTGGCTGGGCTTCCGCCCGTACGTCCGCGGCACCGCCATGAACCCCATCGACCACCCCCACGGCGGCGGCGAGGGCCGCACCAAGGGCGGCCGCCACCCGGTGAGCCCGTGGGGCAAGCCGACCAAGGGCTACAAGACCCGCTCGCGCAAGAAGCCGTCGGGTCGCTTCATCGTCAAGCGTCGGAACTAGGAGGAGACCACCATGGCGCGTTCCGTCAAGAAGGGTCCCTTCGTGGACCAGTACCTGATCGCGAAGGCCGCGGCCGCCAAGGGCGGCGGCAACCGCGTGATCAAGACCTGGAGCCGTCGCTCCACCGTGATCCCCGACTTCATCGGGCTGACCTTCGCCGTGCACAACGGCAAGAAGTTCGTCCCGGTCTACGTCTCGGAGAACATGGTCGGCCACAAGCTCGGCGAGTTCGCCGCGACCCGTACGTTCTACGGGCACGCGTCGGACCGCAAGACCAAGGTGCGGTGATCCCATGGAAGCCACTGCCACGCTGCGCTTCGCTCGTGTGTCGGCCCAGAAGGCGCGTCTCGTCGCGGACCTCGTCCGCGGCAAGGACGCCGGCGAGGCGCTCGACATCCTGAAGTTCCTGCCCAAGAAGACGGCCCCGATGATCCAGGCCCTCCTGGAGTCCGCGGTCGCCAACGCGGAGCACGCCGCCCAGCGCCAGAACCGCGAGCTCGACATCGACCGCCTCTACGTGAAGGCGATCTCGGTCGACGCGGGTCAGACGATGCGGCGCTTCCGCCCCCGCGCGCAGGGCCGGGCGACCCCGATCCTCAAGAAGACCGCGCACATCACCGTCGTGCTCGACGAGCGCCAGGAGTAACCATGGGTCAGAAGGTCAACCCCGTCGGCTTCCGCGTGGGCATCACCCGCCCGTGGGACTCGAAGTGGTACGCGGAGCGCGACTACCAGCGCTTCCTCCACGAGGACATCGCGATCCGTCGCTTCCTCAAGGAGAAGCTCTTCGTCGCCGGCATCTCGCGCATCCGCATCGAGCGCGCCGCGAACAAGGCGAAGGTCTACATCCACGCCGCGAAGCCCGGCGTCATCATCGACAAGCGCGCCCGCGGGCTCGACCAGCTCCGCGCGGACCTGCAGAAGATGGTGCAGACCGAGGTCTTCCTCAACGTCATGGAGGTCCGCAAGGTCGACACCGACGCGATCCTCGTGGCGGAGAACATCGCCGCCCAGCTCGAGAAGCGCGTCAGCTTCCGTCGCGCGATGAAGAAGGCCATGACCCAGGCCAAGAAGGCCGGGGCCAAGGGCATCAAGGTCATGTGCGCGGGCCGCCTCGGCGGCGCCGAGATGTCCCGCACCGAGTGGTACCGCGAGGGCCGCGTGCCCCTGCACACCCTCCGCGCGGACGTCGACTACGGCCTCGCCGAGGCCAAGACCACGTACGGCGTCATCGGCGTCAAGGTCTGGATCTTCAAGGGTGAGATCCTGCCGGGCGACGAGGACCGCTCGCTCTAAGGAGTTCCCATGCTTTCCCCCAAGCGAGTCAAGTTCCGCAAGGTCCAGAAGGGCCGCACCAACGGCCTCGCCTACCGCGGGTCGGACGTCAGCTTCGGTGACTGGGGCCTGCAGGCCACCACGAACGGCTGGCTGACCTCGCGGCAGATCGAGGCGGCGCGTATCGCCCTCACCCGCCACGTGAAGCGCGGCGGCAAGATCTGGATCCGCATCTTCCCGGACAAGCCGGTCACCAAGAAGCCGGCCGAGACCCGAATGGGTACCGGCAAGGGCGCTCCGGAGTTCTGGGTCGCGGTCGTCCGGCCGGGCCGCATCATGTACGAGATCGAGGGCGTCCCCGAGGAGGTCGCCAAGGAGGCGCTCCGGCTCGCGAGCCACAAGCTCCCGGTCGGCACGCGCATCGTGAAGCGCGAGGAGGTGATCGGATGAAGGCCAGCGAACTCAACGGGCTCTCCGACGAGCAGCTCGTCCACAAGGAGCTCGAGCTCGAGCGCAACCTGCTCGCGGCGACGTTCCGGCACCGCCTCAACCAGCTCGAGAACACGAGCGTGCTGGGGAAGACCCGCAAGGACATCGCCCGCGCGGAGACCGTCCTCCGCACGCGCGAGGTCGCCCAGGGCCTGCCGAAGGGCGCGCTCAAGGCGAAGCACGCCTCGAGCTTCGTGCCTCCGCAGCCCGAGGCGGGCGGCGAGGCCGCCGGCGCCGGCTTCCTGAAGGGGATTCTTGACAAGGGCGAGCAGCCCGAGTAAAGAGCGCGCCCTCGTCGAGGCGTCCGCTTCGCGCGGGCGTCTCGTTCTTTTCCCGCAGGGGGAAACCCCTGCACGTCGCGTGCGTCCACGGACCGTGGAGACCCGCGACGACTTGTCTCTCCCGAGGCCGGCCTTTCGCCGGCCCCTGCCCACAGGTGGAAGATGTCCGAAGAAACGTCCGGCGGTCGCCGCCGCGAAGTGCGCGGCAAGGTCGTGTCCAACAAGATGGACAAGACCGTCGTCGTCGCCGTGGAGCGCGCGGTCATGCACCCGCGGTACCGCAAGTACGTGACGCGCACCCGCAAGTTCCACGCCCACGACGAAGACAACGCCTGTCAGGTCGACGACGTGGTGGTCATCCGCGAGAGCCGTCCGCTGTCCAAGCTCAAGCGCTGGGTGGTGGTCGAGCGCACCCCCGCGAGCCGGTAGGAGGACGCCATGATCCAGATGCAGTCCCATCTCGACGTCGCGGACAACTCCGGCGCCCGCCGCGTGCAGTGCATCAAGGTGCTCGGCGGCAGCAAGCGCAAGTACGCGTCGCTCGGCGACATCATCGTGGTCTCCGTCAAGGAGGCGATCCCCAACGGCAAGGTGAAGAAGGGCGACGTCCACAAGGCCGTCATCGTGCGGACCGCGAAGGAGGTCCGCCGCGCGGACGGCTCCTACATCCGCTTCGACACCAACTCGGCCGTGCTCATCGACAACAAGGGCGAGCCCGTCGGGACGCGCATCTTCGGCCCCGTGGCGCGCGAGCTCCGCGGCAAGGCCTACATGAAGATCATCGCGCTCGCCCCCGAGGTGCTGTGATGAAGGCGAAGCTCAAGATCAAGCGGGACGACACCGTCGTCGTCATCGCCGGCAAGCACAAGGGCAAGGTCGGCAAGGTCGTCCGCGTGCTCCCGCTCGAGGGGCGCGTGGTCGTCGAGGGCGTCGCCCGCGTGAAGCGCCACGTGAAGGCCCAGGGCGGCAACGCCGGCCAGATCGTGGAGAAGGAGGCCCCCATCCACGTCTCCAACGTCGCGCTCTACGTCGACGGGAAGCGCGTGAAGGTCGGCTACAAGCTCGGCGAGGACGGCACGAAGGTGCGCGTCGATCGCAAGACCGGCGCCACGGTCTAGGAGGACGCATGCCCGCCACTCGTCTGCACAACCAGTACAAGTCCACGGTGGTGCCCGCCCTCCTCAAGGAGTTCGGGTACGACAACGTGATGCAGGTGCCCCGCCTCGAGAAGATCGTGGTGAACACCTCCATCAAGGAAGCCACCCAGAACGTCAAGCTGCTCGAGAACGCGGCCGAAGAGCTCTCGCTCATCACGGGCCAGAAGGCGGAGATCCGCCGGGCCCGCAAGTCGATCGCGAACTTCAAGCTCCGCGAGGGCGTTCCCATCGGCGCGCGCGTCACGCTCCGCGGCCAGCGCATGTGGGAGTTCCTCGACCGCCTCATCAACATCGCGATGCCCCGCATCCGTGACTTCCGCGGCGTCTCGCCGAAGGGCTTCGACGGGCGCGGCAACTACTCGATGGGCGTCAACGAGCAGATCATCTTCCCCGAGATCAACTACGACCGCGTCACGAAGGTGACCGGCATGAACATCTCGATGGTCACCACCGCGAAGACCGATGCCGAAGGTCGCGCGCTGCTCCGCCACATCGGCATCCCCTTCCGGCAGTAGGAGGCTCCTTGGCCAAGAAGTCCCAACTCGCGCAGGTCAAGCGCCCGTTCAAGTTCTCGGCGCGGAAGTACAACCGCTGCCCCCTCTGCGGCCGGCCCCGTGCCTTCATCCGCAAGTTCAACATGTGCCGCATCTGCTTCCGGTCGCTCTCGCTCAAGGGCGAGATCCCCGGGGTCATGAAGGCGAGCTGGTAGGGAGACCGACACCATGTCGATGACCGATCCCATCGCCGATCTGCTCACCCGCATCCGCAACGGGCTGCAGGCGCGTCACGAGAGCATCGTGGTGCCCCGCAGCAAGCTCAAGCTCGAGGTCGTCAAGATCCTCAAGAGCGAGGGCTTCGTCGAGGGCTACCTCGACCGGAACGAGGGCCCCAAGGGCACGATCAAGATCTTCCTCAAGTACGACAGCGGCCGCACGGCCGTCATCCAGGGCCTGCAGCGCGTGAGCACGCCGAGCCGCCGTATGTACGTCGGCAAGGACGAGATCCCGCGTGTCCGCAACGGCCTCGGTGTCGCCATCCTCACCACGCCGCAGGGCGTCCTCTCCGACCGCATGGCGCGCACCGCCGGCGTCGGCGGGGAAGTCATCTGCTACGTCTGGTAGGAGTTCCGAATGTCCCGCATCGGAAAGCTTCCCGTCACCGTCCCGTCCGGCGTCACCGTCGCGGCCGCGAACGGACAGGTCAAGGTCAAGGGCCCCAAGGGCGAGCTCGCCGCGGCGTTGCCGATCGGCGTGACCGTCCAGCAGGAGGGCGGCGCCCTCCAGGTGGTCCGCGCCGACGACTCCCGTCAGATTCGCGCCAACCACGGCCTCACCCGCGCGCTCGTCGCCAACATGGTGAACGGCGTCACGAAGGGCTTCGAGCGTCGCCTCGAGATCCAGGGCGTCGGCTTCAAGGCCGAGGCCAAGGGCAAGTCCCTGACGCTGTCGCTCGGCTACTCGCACCCGATCGACTTCCCGTTCCCGGCCGGCATCACCATCGATGTCGACAAGGGCACGAAGCTCGTCGTGAAGGGCAGCGATCGCCAGCTCGTCGGCGAGACCGCCGCGAAGCTCATCGCCCTCCGCCCGCCCGACTCCTACAAGGGGAAGGGCATCCGCAACGAGGGCCAGCACATCAAGCTCAAGGCCGGCAAGACCGCCAAGAAGTAGGGGTACGACCATGGCTCTCTACGACGATCAGCGCCTCCGCCGGAAGAAGCGCATCCGCAAGAAGGTGTTCGGCGCGTCCGAACGCCCGCGGCTGTCCATCTTCCGCACGGCGGGCCACATGTACGCCCAGATCATCGACGACGTGTCGGGGCGCACGCTCGCGGCGGCCTCCACGCTCTCGGACGAGATCCGCGGGCAGGATGGCCACAAGGGCAACGTCGAGGCCGCCAAGGCCGTCGGCAAGCTCATCGCCGAGCGCGCCAAGGCCGCGCAGGTGACCCAGGTCGTCTTCGACCGCAACGGCTTCCTGTACCACGGCCGGGTCAAGGCCCTCGCCGACGCCGCCCGCGAGGCGGGTCTGGAGTTCTAGGACATGAACAACCGCAAGCCCCGCGGCCCCCGCAAGGGCGCCGCCGAGGAAAGCCAGCTCATCGAGAAGACCATCCACGTCAACCGCGTGGCCAAGGTCGTGAAGGGCGGGCGTCGCTTCAGCTTCTCCGCGCTCGTCGTGGTCGGGAACGGCCAGGGTCGCGTCGGCGTCGGGCACGGGAAGGCCAACGAGGTCCCCGAGGCCGTGCGCAAGGCGACCGAGCGGGCGAAGAACAGCATGGTGGAGGTGCCCATCGTCGACGGCACCGTGCCCCACCTCGTCACCGGCATCTTCGGCGCCGGGCAGGTCCTGCTCCGCCCGGCCAGCCCCGGTACCGGCGTCATCGCCGGCCCGGTCGTCCGCGCCATCCTCGACGCGGCCGGGTACCACAACGTGCTCACCAAGAGCATCGGCTCCTCGAACCCGCACAACGTGCTGCGGGCCACGATGGAGGCCCTCTACCAGCTCGAGTCCCCCGACCAGGTCGCGGCCCGCCGCGGCGTCGCCGTGGAGGACCTGCAGTCCAACTACACCGTCGGCGGCGCCCACTGGGCCCAGCAGGCCGGGACCCACTAGGCGCCCCGAGGAGACGGAATCATGTCCCAGCTCAAGATCACGCTCGCGAAGAGCTTCATCGGCTGCACCGAGCCGCAGCGCGCCACGCTCAAGGGCCTCGGCCTGCGGCGCATCGGCGGGCACCGCGTGCTCGAGAACACCCCGGCCGTGCGCGGCATGGTCAAGTCCGTGATCCACCTCGTGCAGGTGGAAGAGGTGGCGTGATGGCGAACGAGCTCTCCAACCTGCACCCGGTCCCCGGCTCCCAGACCTCCCGCACCCGCATCGGGCGCGGCCAGGGCTCGGGCCTCGGCAAGACCGCGGGCAAGGGCACGAAGGGCCAGCAGGCCCGCACCGGCTACTCGCTGAACAAGGGCTTCGAGGGCGGCCAGATGCCGCTGAAGCGGCGCATCCCCAAGCGCGGCTTCACGAACATCTTCGCCAAGGAGTACACCGAGGTGAACGTCGGCAAGCTCGCGAAGCTGCCGGCCGGCTCGGTCGTCGACGCGCAGAGCCTCAAGCAGGCCGGCGTGATCGCCAAGATCGGCAAGGACGGCATCAAGGTGCTCGGCAACGGCGACCTCGCCGTCGCCCTCACCGTGAAGGCCGCGAAGGTGTCCGAGTCCGCGAAGGCCAAGATCGAGGCCGCCGGGGGCACCGTCGAGGTCCTCGGGTGACGAGCTGGCTGACGACGATCTGGCGGATGCCGGACCTCCGGTCGCGCATCCTGTTCACGCTCGGCATGCTCGCCGTCTTCCGGCTCGGGGTGCACATCCCGGCGCCGGGCGTGGATCGCCAGGCCCTGTCCGACTTCATCCAGCAGAACCGCGGGACGATGTTCGGGCTCTACGACATGTTCAGCGGCGGCGCGCTCGAGCAGTTCAGCGTGTTCGTGCTGGGCATCATGCCGTACATCACGGCGAGCATCATCATCCAGCTGCTCACCGTGGTGCTGCCGCCGCTCGAGCGGCTCTCGAAGGAGGGCCAGCAGGGGCGCGGCAAGATCACCCAGTACACGCGCTACGCGACGATCGGCATCGCGCTCGCGCAGTCCTTCGCCGTGGCGGTCTCGCTCGAGCAGATGAAGACCGGCGCGAACGCCGACGTCGTCATCGACCCGGGCTGGGACTTCCGCGCGTTGACGATGCTCACGTTCACGGCGGGCAGCTGCTTCGTCATGTGGATCGGCGAGCAGATCAGCGAGCGCGGCATCGGCAACGGCAGCTCGCTGATCATCACCGCGGGCATCGTCTCACGGCTCCCCGCCGGCATCGTCGCGCTGATCCAGAAGATCCGCCTCGGCGAGACGAACCTCCTCGTCGCCACGCTCATCGCCCTCGGCGCGGTGCTCGTCATCGGGCTCATCGTGTGGATCGAGCGCGCCCAGCGGCGCATCCCGATCCAGTACGCCAAGCGCGTCGTCGGGCGTCGCGTGTACGGCGGCCAGACCACGCACCTCCCGCTGAAGATCAACACCACGGGCGTCATCCCGCCGATCTTCGCGAGCTCGCTGCTCATGGCTCCCGCCACGCTGTCGACGTTCGTCCAGAACGACGCGGTCGCGACGATCGTCGGCGCGTTCGCGCCGGGCGCCTGGCTCTACAACTACACGTACGTCGCGTTGATCGTGTTCTTCGCCTACTTCTACACGGCGATGATGTTCAACCCGGTGGACGTCGCCGACAACCTCAAGAAGCACGGCGGCTACATCCCCGGCATCCGTCCGGGCAAGCAGACGGCCGAGTACATCGACCGCCTGCTCACGCGGCTCACCGCCGCGGGCGCCTTGTACCTCGCGGCGGTCTGCATCCTGCCGACCATCCTCATCACGCGGATGGGCGTCCCGTTCTACTTCGGCGGCACGGGCCTCCTCATCGTGGTCGGCGTCTCGCTCGACACCGTCGCGCAGATCGAGGCCCAGCTGCTCACGCGGCACTACGACGGGCTCCAGGGTCCGGCGGGTCCGGGCGGCGGACGCGGGCGTCGCAAGTTCCTGACCGCCGCCGGACCTGCCGAGGCCGTATGAACGCGCTCCTCTTCGGGCCGCCCGGCTCGGGCAAGGGCACGCAGGCCACGGCGCTCGCCGAGGCGCTCGCCGTCCCCCACGTCGCGACCGGCGACATCTTCCGCAAGAACCTCAAGGAAGGCACCGACCTCGGCAAGCTGGCGAAGTCGTACATGGAGAAGGGCGGCCTCGTGCCGGACTCCGTGACGTGCGACATGGTCGCCGCCCGGCTCTCCGAGTCCGACTGCGGCCTCGGGGTGCGGGAGATGGCCGCCGCGCCCCGCGGCGTGCTGCTCGACGGCTTCCCGCGCTCCACGCCGCAGGCCGAGTGGCTCCTCGGCTGGCTCGACGATCGCGGCCACCGCATCGACCACGTCGTGAACCTCCTCGTCCCCGACGCGGTCGTGATCGAGCGCATCTCCGGGCGACGCACCTGCCTCGGCTGCGGCGCGACCTACCACGTGACCTACGCGCCCCCGAAGGTCGCGGGCACGTGCGACCGCTGCGGCGGCGAGGTCGTGCAGCGCAAGGACGACGCCGAGGACGTCGTGCGCGATCGCCTCGCCACCTACCAGCAGCAGACCGCGCCGGTGCTCGGCGTGCTCCGCGACGCGGGGACGACCATCCACGACGTCGACGGCCTCGGCACCGTCGACGAGATCCGGAGTCGCATCTTCGGGGCCCTCGGCCTGTAGGCTCCCCATGATCCCGATCAAGGAAGCGTGGGAGCTGAGCGTCATGCGTGACGCCGGCCGGAAGCTCGCGGAGATCGTCGAGCGGCTGAAGCCCCAGATCGCCGTCGACATGCCGACGTCCGAGATCGACCGCATGACCGAGGCGGCCGTCCTCGACGCCGGCGCCAAGCCCGCGTTCAAGGGCTACCGCGTCGGCAAGGCCGTCTTCCCCGCGACGATCTGCGTGTCGATCGACGAGCAGGTCGTCCACGGCATCCCCGGCAAGCGCAAGCTCAAGCGCGGCGAGCTCGTGTCGCTCGACTTCGGGCTCGTGTACGGCGGCTACTACGCCGACACCGCCTTCACCGTGGCGATGCCGGGCGCCGACGCGGAGACGCTCCGGCTCCTTGACGTCACGGAGAAATCCCTGTATGAGGGCGTCGCCCGCGCCCGGGTAGGAAACCGCATCGGGGACATCGGCCACTCGGTCCAGTCCTTCTGCGAGTCCCGGGGCTTCGGGGTCGTCACGCAGTTCGTGGGCCACGGCATCGGCCGGAAGCTCCACGAAGAGCCGAGCGTCCCCAACTTCGGCAAGGCCGGCACCGGCTATCTGCTGAAGGCGGGCATGGTGCTCGCCATCGAGCCCATGATCGTCGCGGGGAAGCCCAAGACGCGCGTTCTTTCAGATGAGTGGACGGTGGTCACGGAGGACGGCAGCCGCGCTGCCCACTTCGAGCACACCGTCGCCATCACCCCCGGTGGTCCGGAAATCCTGACCACCCTCTCGACCATCCGTTGAACCGGCGATCGCCGGCGAGGAGAAGACAGTGAAGGTCAAGGCCTCAGTGAAGGTCATCTGCGACAAGTGCCGGGTCATCCGCCGGCGCGGCGTCGTGCGCGTGATCTGCGTCACCCAGAAGCACAAGCAGCGTCAGGGCTAAGGAGGGACGATGGCTCGTATCGAAGGCGTCGACCTTCCCCGCAACAAGCGCATCGACATCGCGCTCGGCTACATCTACGGCATCGGCCGCAAGAACGCGACGGACATCCTCGCGAAGGCCGGCGTCGACGGTGCGATCCGCACCCAGGACCTCACGGACGTGGACATCGGCAAGATCCGCGACGTGATCCAGCGCGAGTACCGGGTCGAGGGCGAGCTCCGCAAGGAGATCGCGATGAACATCAAGCGGCTGATCGACCTCGGGACCTACCGCGGTTCTCGGCACAAGCGCGGGCTCCCCTGCCGTGGCCAGCGCACCCACACCAACGCGCGTACCCGCAAGGGCCCGCGCCGCGTCGTCGCCAAGGCGAAGAAGTAAGGGGAGGGAGTCATGGCCGATCAGAAGACCGCCGCCGCCGGCCGCAAGGGCCCCAAGCGCGCGAAGAAGAACGTCCCCCACGGGATGGTCCACATCCAGTCGACGTTCAACAACACCATCGTCACCGTCACCGACCCCGCCGGGAACACCGTCTCGTGGTCGAGCGCGGGCGTGAAGGGCTTCAAGGGCTCCCGCAAGAGCACCCCCTTCGCCGCCCAGCTCGTCGCCGAGGACGCGGCGCGCAAGGCGATGGAGCACGGCATGAAGACCGCCGGCGTCGTGATCAAGGGCCCCGGCGCGGGCCGCGAGTCCGCGCTCCGGGCGATCCAGAACGCCGGGCTCAAGGTCACGATGATCACCGACGTGACGCCCATCCCGCACAACGGGTGCCGTCCGCCGAAGCGTCGTCGCGTCTGAAACCCCTTTGCCGGGGGCTCGTCCCCCGGCAGAACCACCCCCTCCACTGGTCCGGCCGGCCACGCCCGCCTAGCGGGCGCCGAGGGAAATTCCCGCACGGGTGATGAGCGCGCCCCGGCCGGCGTCGCGAGAAGCCCGTCAGGAGCAACACATGGTCAGCGAGCACGTCTACAGCAACTGGCGCCAGCTCATCAAGCCGAAGCGCATCGAGCGCGACACGAAGTCGAGCGAGGTCTACGGCAAGTTCGTCGTCAAGCCGCTCGAGCGCGGCTTCGGCATCACGCTCGGCAACGCGCTCCGGCGCGTCCTGCTCTCGAGCCTCCAGGGCGCGGCGATCACGTCCGTGAAGATCGAGGGTGTCCTCCACGAGTTCTCGTCCATCCCGGGCGTGATCGAGGACGTCACCGACATCATCCTCAACCTCAAGGGCGTGCTCGTCCGCACGGACCGCACCGAGCCCTTCACCGCGACGATCGACGTCGAGGGCGTCGCCGGTCAGACCCGCGTGGTCACCGCGGGCGACATTCGCTTCGACGGCGCGGCCGAGGTCCTCAACACGGACCACCCGATCGCGACGCTCACCGGCACCGGCCGCCTCCACATGGAGATGCGGGTCGCGATGGGCAAGGGCTACGTCCCGGCCGACCGCAACAAGATCGCCGAGAACCCCATCGGGACCATCCCCATCGACGCGATCCACTCCCCGATCCGCCGCGTGAAGTACACGGTCACGAACGCGCGCGTCGGGCAGCGCACCGACTACGACAAGCTCACCCTCGAGGTGTGGACCAACGGGAGCGTCTCTCCCGAGGACGCGGTCGCGTTCTCGGCGAAGATCATGAAGGAGCAGCTCCAGGTCTTCATCAACTTCGTCGAGGTCGACGAGCCGTCGGCCGGCGAGGAGCGCCCCACCGAGACCCAGTTCAACGAGGCGCTCTTCAAGCGCGTCGACGAGCTCGATCTCTCCGTCCGCTCCGCGAACTGCCTCCAGAACGCGGGCATCGAGTACATCTGGCAGCTGGTCGAGAAGACCGAGGCCGAGATGCTCAAGACCAAGAACTTCGGGCGCAAGTCCCTGAACGAGATCAAGGAGATCCTCTCGGAGCTCGGTCTCTCGCTCGGGATGAAGCTCCACAACTTCCCGAAGGCGCGGGCCTAGCCCCGCGCCGAGGAGTCTCCCATGCGTCACCTCAAGGCCGGCCGCAAGTTCAGCATCGCCTCCGACCATCGCAAGGCCATGTTCCGCAACATGGTCACCTCGCTCATGCTGCACGGCCGCGTGCGCACGACCGACGAGAAGGCGAAGGAGCTGCGGAAGATCGCGGACCGCATCATCACGCTGTCGAAGCGCGTCCCCCCCTCGCAGCTCACCCAGCTGCAGGGCGACGAGCTCAAGCAGGCGCAGGCCCGTCGCGTCCACGCGATCCGGCTCGCGCGCCGCTGGATCACCGACCGTGACGTGCTCACGAAGGTGTTCACCGAGCACGCCACGCACTTCGAGAAGCGGCCCGGCGGCTACACCCGCATCTACAAGCTCGGGCGTCGTCCCGGCGACAATGCGCGGATGAGCCTGATCGAGCTCGTGCCGGAGAAGTACCCGGCGGAGTAGCCACGTTCTCGTGGCGGAGTGCCCCGGACCGGCGCATACCGGCCCGGGGTGCTACGTTTTCGGGGATGAACGCCGCCGCCGAAGACGCCCAGCGCCGCCTCGCCGCGCACATGCGCCAGCGTGGGCTCAAGCACACGCGGCAACGCGACGAGATCCTCGAAGCGTTCTTCGAGGACGGCGGGCACGTTTCGATCGACGATCTGCTCTCGCGTGTCCAGTCCCGCATGCCGGGCGTCGGGTACGCCACGGTCTACCGGGCGATGAAGCTGTTCTCCGAGGCCGGCGTCGCCCACGAGCGCCACTTCCAGGACGGCCAGACCCGGTACGAGCCCGTCATCGCCGACGAGCACCACGACCACCTGATCTGCCAGACCTGCGGCCACATCTTCGAGTTCGAGGACCCCGTGGTGGAGGCCCGCCAGTCCGCGGTCGCCGCGCAGCACGGGCTGCGCGTGACGAGCCACCGCCACGAGATCTACGGCTCCTGCGAGGCGCCGGAGGGCTGCCCCTTCCGCCTCGCGCGGAACGCCTAGCCGGGAAACGCCAGCAGCGGCGCCGCGCCGGCGTGCGAGCCCGAGTGGGACGGCACGAGGCGGCGTACGTCGCGACCCTCGACCCGTTCGGCGAGCGCGCGCAGCGACGCCCGGTTCTGCGCCGTGTCGTCGGAGAACACCCACGGCGCGGGGCGCAGGCGCCCCTCCGCGTCGATGGTGGCGTTGTCGCCGAGGAACAACACGCCGTCGACGAGCCATGCGGCGCTCCCCGCCGTGTGTCCCGGCAGGTGGAAACCCTCGAAGGTGCGGTCGCCGACGGTGACGGCCGCGCCGTCGCGCACGAGGTCGGTCACTCGCACCGGGTCGCCGGGCCCGAACAGCCGCACCACCGGCCCGCGGTACGCCACCTCGCCCGCGAGAAACGGCGCCTCGGGCTCCATCGCGTACACCCGCGCGTGGGCCAGCCGGGGGATCGCCGCGACGTGGTCGCGGTGCCCGTGGGTGAGGAAGACGGCGGCGACGTCCTCGAGATCGCGCCCGCGCGCGCCCACCGCGAGGGCGAGCGCCTCGGCGTCCGGGTCGTTCCCCGCGTCGACGAGGGCGAGCCTCCCGCCGCCGACGTCGACCACGCCGATGCCGACGTAGCCGTCCTTCACCACGAAGCCCACGCCGGCGAGCTCCTCGTCGGCGAGCGGCACGAGGCCGCCGAAGACCGAGATCCCGACCCCCACCAGCCCGGCGACGGCGAGCGCCACGACGGCGAGGGCGACCCTACGCGCCACCACGGACACCCCTCGAAGGCCGGGGGCCCCAGAAACACGAAAGCCGAGCCTGCCGGCTCGGCCTCGTGTTGTTGGGGTGGTGCGCGGAGGGGGACTTGAACCCCCACAGCCTTTCGGCCACAAGCACCTCAAACTTGCGCGTCTACCATTCCGCCATCCGCGCGCGCACGCTCAATTAGTCGGTCGCCCCCGCGGGGTCAAGGCGTGGTCGGGGCCGCGCCCGGGGCCGCCGGCGTGGTGCCGGGGGGCGTCCCTTCGACGGGCGGGGCCGGGGCCGCGCCCGGCGCGCCCGGGGCGGGCGTCTCGACGGGCGGGACCG
>JBMOQZ010000208.1:0-15336 GCA_049322475.1 Myxococcota bacterium
GCGGTGGCGGAGCGCGCCGCCCGCGAGCAGCCCCGGGACCGCGATCGCGAGGCCCATCTGCGTGGCGAGCAGCGCCTCCACGATGCCGCCGGCGATGCCTTCGGACGCGGTGGAGGTCGCCGAGGCGCCGAGCGAGCCGAACGTCTCGATGAGGCCCGTGACGGTCCCGAGCAGGCCGAGCAACGGCGCCATCGCGACGAGGCAGGCGACGAGCCCGGTCCCGACGTGGAGCCGGTCCTCGAGGTCCGCGAACGCCTCGTCGAGGAAGCGCCGGGGCACGGCGCCCCCGTGCCGCTCGCGGAGGCGGTCCCCGCGGCGGACCGCCTCGCCGGAGATCCCGCCGTACAGGAGCAGGACGCGCTCGCCCAGCGCGAACCAGAGCACGAACGCGGTCGCGATGAGCGCGGGCATGACGACGCCGCCGTAGCGCCAGGTGTCGTGGATCTGGACGAGCAGGCCGCTCACTTGGCGGCCTCGCGATCGAACGACCGTACGCGGAGGTGCAGGGCGTTGAGCGTGGCCAGCGCGCCGCGGTCGAGCGAGATCTTCACGGTCTCGGCGAGGCTGGCGAGCACGTTGCCGGCGAGCAGCGTGGGGATCGCCACCGCGAGGCCGAGCGCGGTGCACACGAGCGCCTCGGCGATGCCGGCCGACATGAGCTTCGGGTTGCCCGTGCCGTGCTCGGTGATGACGTCGAACGTCGCGATCATGCCCGTGACGGTGCCGAGGAGCCCCATGAGCGGCGCGCCGGCGGTGATCACGACGAGCGCCGCCGCGAACAGGTCGATGCGGGGCGTCTCGCGGAGGATCGCCTCGTCCACGACGCGGTCCTGCTCGTCGGGGGCGCGGTCCGCCGCGTCCAGCACCGCGCCGATCACCCGCGCGGTCGGGTTCCGCCGGCGGCCGAGGAGCGCGTGCGCCTCGCCCATCCGGTCGGCCCGGACGTGCGCCGTGACCGCCTCGACGAGGGCCATGCCACCCCGGCGCGCGAAGAGCAGCACGGTGCCGCGGATCGCGACGAGCGCCGCGCTCACGCAGCCGAGCCCGAAGAGCACCTGCCCCATCGTGCCGGCGTCCTTCAGCAGCTGGCCGAGCCCACCCGCCTTCTCCGCCTCCTCCACCGCGCGCTCGGGCTCGTAGAGCTGGACCTCGAGCATCGCCGGAGGATCGCCCGCGAGCAGGGCGGCGGCCGTCGCCCTGCCGAAGTCGCGGCGGAGCTGGAGGTGCCCCTCCCCCACCGGCGCGAGCGCGCCCGAGCCGCGGTCCGAGGCGCCCCACGCGGCCACCTGCCCCCACGCGTACACGCGCCCTTCCACCTGCTGCCCGTCGGTCAGGAAGAACACGCCCTCGCGCCACCCGACCTCGCCCGCGGCCGCGATGCGCCCGGCCGCGGCGGCGAACACCGTGGGCGGATCCGACGGCTTCGGGAGCCCGAGGGCGTCCGCGGCCTGCTCCAGCGTCGTGGTGAGCAACACGTCCGCGTCGTCCATCGCGGCGGTCTCGCGCTCGAGCTGGTCGAAGCCGTCCTCGGCGCGGTCCGCCGCGCGGGTCGCCGCCACCAGCTTCGTCTGGAGGGCCGCGAGCTCCGCGTCCGCGCGGGCGATCCGCCGCGCCGCGTCGCCGTCCACCTCCGCGAGCCGCTCCTGCAGCTCGCTCCTCTCCGCGCGCAGATACGCGAACTCCTTCTGGTACGCCTGTTCCAGCGTGGCGGCCGGCTCCTCCGCCAGCGCGAGCGCGACGATCATCGAGTCCCCCTCCCCGGGTTCGGCAAGGTGAATCCCCCGCTCCGCACCCCGTGCCGGAGCTTCTCGAACAGGGCCTCGACGGCCTTCTGGTCGTCGCGCGAGCGGAACGCCTGCCAGCGCCAGGCCGCGCCGTCGCGGACCGCCGCGCCGACGACGCCGCCGTCCGTGCGGAAGTAGAGCGCGACCATGCCGAGCCGCGCGACGTCGGCGAGCACCTCGGCCCCGTCGAGCGCGACGGTCTGACGGTCGAGCCCGTTCTCGCGGGCGAGCCGCAGCTCGTCCTCGGTGAACGCCCACAGCCGCGCCGTCGCCGCCTCGGGCGTGACGAGGCCCCGATTCAGCTGGTCGCGGAGCTGGTCGAGCTCCGCGACGCGCTCGCCGACGTGAAACGGGAGCCCGCCCTCGACGCTCGCGCGGATGGTCGCGATGGCCTCGAGCACGGCGGGCCCCAGGGTGTCGCCGCGCGTCGCGTGCGCCGCGAGCTCGGTCCGGCGCGCCGCCGCCTCGCCCTCGATCTGGGCGAGGCGCAGCTCCTCCCGGCGGATCTGGACCTCGATCTCCATCTTCTGGGCCTCGATCGCCTTGAGCCGGCCGCGCAGGTCCTCCTTGCGGAGGACGAGCTCGCTGGAGAGGGTCTCGACCTCGCGCCGGAGCTTCGCGAGCTCGGCGGCGCGGGAGTCGGCGGCTTCGGCGGCCAGGGCGCCGCCCGAGAGGAGGACGAGGAGCCAGAGCGCGCGCACGGCTAGTTCACCGCGCGGGTGGTCCAGCCGGACGTCCAGTCCGTGCCGGCGTCGAACGCGCCGATGAAGTCGGTCGCCTCGAAGAAGGCGTCCGACTTCGACTGGCCCGCGCCCAGCAGCGGCGAGCCCGCGGCCGGGCGGTAGTCGCCCGCGTCCGGGTTCGTCAGCATCAGGTCGTCGACGAGCGCGTTGGTGCCGCTCGCCTCGAAGACCTCCTCCTCGGTGCCCACCTCGGTCTCCTCCTCCGAGACCTCGAACGGGGCGTCGCACGCGAGCGCCACACCCTCCAGCGAGGCGTCCCCCGCGGCGAACGCGTCGAAGGTCGCCTGGTCGCGGATCGCGAGGCAGCCGACGCTGAACGCGTCGATCGCCATGTTGTAGACGTCAGGCTGGCTGCCGCGGCGCAGCACGAACCCGAAGTTGTCCTCGGCGATCGCCCTCGAGCCGAGGATGGTGAGGTTCGCGATCGTGGGGCTGGAGACGGGCGCGGCGGTGTGGCTCTCCTCGTTGTTGTCGGTCTCGAGGCCGTGGTTGCCCGCGTCGTCGGCCTGGTGGACGACCGCGTACTGGATCTTGCCCTGCCAGCCGAGGTCCCAGTCGATGCCGTCGTCGCCCGGCGCGGTCACGAGCAGGTGGCGGACCTCCACCGCGCCGCCCCAGAACTCGATGCCGTCGTCGAGGTTGCGGTGGATCTGGACGTGGTCGATCTCGGTGCCCGAGCCGACGCCCTGCAGGCCGAGGCCGTTGATCTCGTTGTCGGGGCTGATCTCGGTGCCGCCGAACTCCACGACGACGTACTCCAGGACGCCGCTCGAGTCGCCGTTGTCGTCGCCGCCGTACTTGCCCGTGCCGCCCTCGCCCTCCGCCTCGCAGGGCGTCGTCCCGTCGGTGCAGGCGTTGATCACGCCGTAGCCGTTGATCGCGACGCCGCCCCAGTCGCCTCGGGCCCGCGAGCCCTCGGGCTGGTCGGAGGTGAAGACGATGGGCGCGTCCGCGGTGCCCTCCGCCACGATGTCCGCGCCGCGCGTGATCACGAGGAAGCCGCCGGTGGCGGACTCGCCGTAGATCTTCGTGCCGGGCTCGATCGTCAGCGTCACCTCGGAGCTGTCGTCGCCGATCGCCACCTTGCTGCGGAGGAGCCACGGCCGGTCCGCGGTGAGCGTGAGGTCCTCGGTGTAGGCGCCCTCGAGGACACAGGCGCCGTTCTCCTCGTTCGCGCACGCCGCGGGCGAGCCCGTGTCGTCGCCGTTCTTGCCCGAGTCGGCCGCCGACCCGCAGCAGGCCGCGCAAAGGAGGATCGAGGTCGAAAGCCAGAAGCGCATGGAAGTGCCGTGCCCCCCGGGGAAGAGCGGTCGTCCGCGTGCCGGAGGCCGACGAATGTAGGGAGGCCGTGTTTCGCGTCGCGGACCTCTGGGTGACACCTCGGCGCGGCTGTGTGGCGACCCACCGGGCGTCCGACACGAACGCGCCCGGGTGTGTCGAACGGGTGACGTCACCCGAACGTCGCCGCCCCGACCGGAACATGTCGCGGGCGGAGGGGAAGATCCCCACGATGTTCACCATCGCCGTCGCCAACCTGAAGGGCGGGTGCGGGAAGACCACCCTCGCGACGAACCTCGCCGCCCACTACGCGCGCCAGGGGATGCGGACGGTGCTGGCCGACGCCGACCGCCAGCGCTGCGCGCTCGCGTGGGCGAGCCTGCGCGGCGAGGGCCTGCCCCCGCTCGAGGCGGTCGAGGTGGACCGGGACGACCTGCGCCTCCCGAAGCGCGCGGCCTACGTGATCGTCGACGCCCCCGCGGGCCTTCGGAAGAAGGAGGTCGACGCGCTCGCGTCGCTCGCGGACCTGCTCGTCGTGCCCGTCGGTCCCTCAGCGTTCGACGAGGCGGGCACGCTCCGCTTCCTCGACGCGCTGCGGGAGGCGCGCGAGGTCCGAAAGGCCCGGACGCGCGTGGCGTTCGTCGCGAACCGCGTGCGGCCGCGAAGCCTCGCCGCCGCGCGGCTCGATCGTTTCCTCGCGGGCCTCCCGTGGCCCGCGCCCGCGTGCCTGTCGGACGGCCGGGCCTACGGCCTCGCCGCGGCGACGGGCCGCGGCCTCGTGGATCTCCCGCCCGGACGCGTCCGCCGGCTGCTGGTGGAGTGGGCGCCGCTCCTCGCGCACGTGAACGACGCGATCACCGGCGTCGCGCGGTGAGGACCCGGGCGTCCCCGCGCGCCTCGCAGCGGCGCCCTCCCGCCTCGCTGTTGCACAGACGCCGAGCGGCCGTCACCGAACCGTCACGTGCCATCCATACATCGCCGGTGCACATGACCCAGCCCCCCCACCTCGAAGCCCTCCAGGAGCGCCACCTCGCGGAGCTGCGCCGTCAGGTGCGCGGCATGGCGGACCTCGTGCTGCGCGCCCTCGCCGACGCCGCGACCGCGCTCAGCACCCGGGACCGGCGCCTCGCCTACTCCGTCATCCTCGCCGACAACCGCATCGACCACCTCGAGGGGTACGTCGACCGGCTCTGCCAGGAGTTCCTCGTCCGGCACATGCCCGTCGGGGCCGACCTGCGCTTCATCGTCGCGACCATCAAGGTCAACAGCGAGCTCGAGCGCATCGGGGACTACGCGGACGCCATCGCGCGCCGCGTGATCCAGCTCGTCGGCGCGGGCGACCTGCCCCAGCTCGACCGCATGCTGGAGATGGCGAAGCGGTCCGGTGACACCGTGACCGCCGCCGTCGACGCCTTCCTCGCCGGCGACGTGGACGCGGCCCAGAAGGCGTTCGAGCTCGAGGCCGAGACCGACGAGATGAACCACGCGATCTTCGACGCGCTCGCCCACGCCGAGCACACGGAGATGCCGCTCGCCACGCGGTTCGCGCTGCTCGGCATCCTGAACCGGATCGAGCGCGTCGCCGACCGGGCGTCCAACATCGCCGAGGACGCGATCTACGCGGCGAAGGGCGAGGTCCGCGCCCACCAGCCGCGGCACGAGCGCAAGGTCCTCCTGCTGTCGCCCTGGGACGCCACGCTGGGGCCGATGGCCGAGGCGATCGCCAAGTCCCGCGCGCCGCTGCACACGAGCTTCTTCAGCTGCGGCCTCTGGCCGCGGCCCCTCGATCCGCGCATGGTCGCCTTCATGGCGAAGCGCGGCTACGACGTGACGCGCCCGCGCCCCCGCACGCTCGCGGACGCCGGGCCCCTCGAGGACTACTACGTCGTCGTCACGCTCTCCCGCGAAGCGGAGGAGGGCTGCCCCCCGCTGCCCTACAAGACCGTCGCGCTCGCCTGGGACATCGCCGACCCGTCCAAGGTCGAGGGCACGCCGGAGCAGGTCGAGGCGGCGTACGCGCACGCCCACGACGACATCCAGTCCAAGCTCGGCGATCTCCTCGCCGGGCTTCTCGGAACCGATCCAAACGAGGAAGTGCCATGATGCTGATTCTGTCGCTCGTCGCGTGTGGTCCGGCCCAGAAGTCGGAGGGCGACGCGGCCACGCCCGGCGGCAACGTCATGATCCAGAACAAGGGGTCGGACACCATCGTGAACGTCGCGCAGGCGCTCGCGGAGGAGTACCGCAAGGTCAAGCCCAACGTCGCGATCGCGGTGAGCGGCGGCGGCTCCGGCACCGGCATTGCCGCGCTGGAGAACGGCACCGTCGACCTCGCCAACTCCAGCCGGGAGATCAAGGCCGAGGAGAAGGAGAAGATCAAGGCGGCTCAGGGCAAGGAGCCGATCGAGCACACGATCGCCTACGACGGCCTCGCGATCTACGTCCACAAGGACAACCCCATCGCGAAGATCACCAAGCAGCAGCTCGCCGACGTCTACGGCGAGGGCGGCAAGGCCGAGAAGTGGACCGACCTCGGGGTGGAGGTCCCGGGCTGTGCGGACCAGCAGATCGTGCGCGTCAGCCGCCAGAACAACTCGGGCACCTACGAGTACTTCCGGGAGTGGACCCTCGGCAAGGGGGACTTCAAGCTCGGCAGCCGAGACATGCAGGGGAGCAAGGACGTCGTCGACCTCGTGACCAACACGCCGTGCGCCATCGGGTACAGCGGCCTTGGTTACACCACGCCGGAGGTCAGGATGGCGTGCGTCGCGATGGACGACGCCGCGCAGTGCGTGGAGCCCAGCGTGGCCGCGGTCCTGGACAAGTCCTACCCGATCTCGCGTGGCCTGTACATGTACACGCTCGGCGAGCCCACGGGCGAGGTGGGTGCGTACCTCGACTGGATCAAGAGCGACGCGGGTCAGAAGATCGTGGAGGCCTCCGGGTTCGTGCCGCTGCCGGCCGACCAGCGGAAGGCGTCGGCCAAATGAGGTTGGGGCGGTGGGGGGAGAAGGCGGTCGAGGGCCTCGTGTACGTGTGCGGGTTCTCGGCCGTGCTCTTCGTGTTCGGGATCTTCTTCTTCGTGTTCCGTGCCGGCCAGGAGTTCCTGTTCGAGCGGCTCGACGTCGTGCAGTTCCTCACCAGCCCCGAGTGGTACCCGCAGTCGCACTCGAACCGGCGCTACGGCGCCTTCGCGCTCATCCTCGGGACCCTGTCCGTGACGGGCCTCGCCATGATCATCGCCGTGCCCTTCGGTCTGGGGGCGGCGATCTTCATCTCGGAGTTCTGCACGGGACGCACCAAGGAGACCCTGAAGGTGGTCGTCGAGCTCCTCGCGGCTATCCCTTCGGTCGTGTGGGGCTTCATCGGGCTCATGATCCTCAACCCGCTCATCATCGACGTCTTCGCCGTGCCGGTCGGCCTCAACATGCTCAACGGGGCGCTGTTGATCGCGCTGATGAGCGTGCCGATCATGGTCAGCATCGGCGAGGACGCGCTCAAGGCGGTTCCCGACTCCTACCGCGAAGCGGCCGAGGCGATGGGCGCCACCAAGTGGCAGGTGATCTGGCGCGTGCTGCTGCCCGCGGCGCGGAACGGGCTCCTCGCCGCCGTGCTCCTCGGCGTGGCGCGGTCCATCGGCGAGACGATGGGGGCGCTGATGGCCACGGGTCACGCCGTGACCGTCCCGCACAGCCCGTTCGACTCGGTGCGCACCCTGACGGCGACCATCGCCGCCGAATTGGGCGAGACCAGTCGGGGGGGTGACCACTATCAGGCTCTCTTCGTCATCGGCATGTTGCTCTTCAGCATGACGTTCCTCGTGAACGTGACCGCGGATCTCGTCATCCGTGGCTGGCGGAGGCGCTGATGGAGGCGCTCGACACCGGCACGGCCACGTCGTTCCGCGCGACCAGCGGAACGGAGCGGAACTATCGTGCCCAGAGCCTGGCACGAGGGATCTTCGCGATCATGACGGCGCTCATGGTCCTCCCGCTCCTCGCGATCCTCGGGATGCTGCTCATCCGCGGCGCGCCGGCGTTGTCCTGGGAGTTCCTCACGGCCGAGCCCGCGAAGGGGATGACCGCCGGCGGCATCTTCCCCGCGATCGTGGGGACGTTGTGGCTCGTGGGCGTCTCCCTGGCGTTCTCGGCGCCCGTCGGCATCCTCGCGGCCATCTACCTCAACGAGTACGCGCCCGACAATTGGGTCACGCGGGTCATCAACCTCGCCATCGTCAACCTCGCCGGCATCCCGTCGATCGTCCACGCGCTCTTCGGCGTGGGCGCGTTCGTGTTGTTCCTGGATTTCGGCACCAGCATCCTCGCCGCCTCGCTGACGCTGGCGATCATGACGATGCCCGTCATCATCGCCGCGACGAAGGAGGCGCTGTCGGCGGTGCCGATGTCCTTCCGCGAGGCGTGCTGGAACGTCGGCGCGACGAAGTGGCAGACGATCTGGCACGTGGTGCTCCCGAACTCGATCCAGGGGATCCTGACGGGGGTCATCCTCGAGGTCTCCAGGGCCGCGGGAGAGACGGCGCCGATCCTGTTCACCGGGGCCGCCTTCTACCTCCCGTTCCTGCCGCGCTCGGTCTTCGATCAGTGCATGGCGTTGTCGATGCACCTCTTCACGGTGTCCACCCAGGTCCCCAACGTGCCCGAGGCGCTTCCCTACGGCACGGCGCTGGTCCTCCTCGGCGTCGTCCTCGCGGTCAACGCCACCTCGATCGCGTTGCGCACCCACCTCCGGCAGAGGCGCAAGTGGTGAAGATCGCCTTCGAGAACCTGACCGTGTCGTACGACGGCGCGCCCGCCCTGAAGGGCATCACGCTCGACGTCCACCAGCACGAGATCATCGGCGTCATCGGGCCGGCGGGCTCCGGCAAGACCACCCTGCTACGGGCGCTGAACCGCACGCTCGACGACAACCGCGCCGCGAAGGTGGAGGGTGCGATCAAGGTCGACGGCGAGGACGTGCGCCGGATGTCGGACGTGCCCGCGCTGCGGCGCCGCATCGGCATGGTCGCGCCGCTGCCCGTGGGCCTCCCGATGTCGATCTGGGACAACGTGGCGTTCGCGCCGCGCATGAAGGGCGAGAGCGACAAGGCGAAGCTCGAGGCCACCGTCGAGCGGTGCCTGCGCCAGGCGGCGCTCTGGGACGAGGTCAAGGACCGCCTCGGCGACCTCGGCACCAAGCTGTCCGGCGGCCAGCAGCAGCGCCTCACGATCGCGCGCGCGCTCTCCCACGACCCCGAGATCCTCTGCCTCGACGAGTTCTCGATCGCCGTCGATCCGGTCACCACGATGCGGATCGAGGACGTGCTCAAGGAGCTCCAGCGCAGCATGACGATCGTGCTCGTGACCAACCTCGTGCAGCAGGCACGTCGGCTGGCACGCCGCACCGCGTTCTTCCTGCAGGGGGAGCTCGTCGAGGTCGGACCGACCGAGGAGGTGTTCTCACGGACGCCGAGAGACAAGCGGACGTTCCAGTACGTCCAGGGGATCTTCGGATGAGTTGCTCGACCCACGGCGTGCTCCGCCCGCCGCGGGGCCCGGCAACTCTCGACGCACGAGGCCTCTCATGACCGCGCTCCTGACGGCAGCTCAAGCGATCGACACGAGGGGGATCCACACCCGCGACCTGAACCTCTGGTACACGAAGTTCCAGGCGCTCAAGAACGTGACCGTGGACATGCGACACGGCATCGTGACGGGGCTCATCGGGCCGTCCGGGTGCGGCAAGACCACGCTGCTGCGTAGCTTCAACCGCATCAACGAGCGCATCGCCGGCGTGCGCACGCAGGGGAGCGTGCACATCCTCGGCGCGGACATCTACGCGCCCGAGGTCGACCTCATCGAGCTGCGGAAGCGGGTGGGCATGGTCTTCCAGCGGCCCAACCCCCTGCCCATCTCGGTCGCGGAGAACGTCCTGTTCGCGTCGAAGGTGCACGGGCAGGCGATCGGCGAGGAGACCCTCCACGACGCCCTCGCCGAGGTGGGCCTCTGGGACGACCTGAAGGACCACCTCAAGCGCACCGCGACGTCGCTGCCGCTCGAGCAGCAGCAGAAGCTGTGCATCGCGCGGCTGTTGCCGCTGAAGCCGCAGGTGCTGCTCATGGACGAGCCCTGCTCCGCGCTCGACCCGTACGCGACGGCGCGCGTGGAGGAGCTGATCCTGAAGCTGCGCGGCCGCTACACCATCGTCATCGTCACGCACAACATGGCGCAGGCCCGGCGCATCAGCGACGAGTGTGTCTTCATGCTGCTCGGCGAGGTGGTCGAGTCCCGGCGGACCGAGGACCTGTTCCTGACGCCGCAGGACGAGCGGACGGCGAACTACATCGAGGGGCGGTTCGGGTAGGTACAGAGCCTCCGACTGCAACGTCGACCGTCGACAGTCGGGTCGAGTGCAAGAATTCCGCCCCGGGGTCCCACGGACCCACCGAAAAACCGACGTTCGTTCGTTCCGGCCGCGGCCAAGCTTGCACTCACCGCGTCTGTCGGCGCGTGGCGTTGCAGTCAGGCCGCCTGTAGGCTCCGCGCATGCTCCTCGCGCTCGCCGGCCCCGCCCTCGCCGGCCGGACGGACGCCACCGTGGACGACCTCCCGTGGCAGGACCACGGCCACCGCGAGATCGCGCGGGCGACGACGCGCTGCGACGGCTGGTCGACGTCCGCCGGTGCGACGGCTGGCTCCGCGAGTTCGGCGTTTCTCCCCGGTGGCCGCGACGTCGACCACGTGCTGCTGCTCCACGCCCACCGCCTCGCCGCGGACCACCTCGGCGCCGCGCTCGACGCGCTCGCCGCCGCAGGCTGGAGCTACCGCTCGAGACCGCGCTCGCCGCCCCCGTCTACGCGCTGCCCGACGCGTACCCCGGCGGGTACGGGCCGTCGTGGCTGCATCGCATCGCACCCGTGACCGGATTCGAGTGGGAGAGGCAGGTGGACGCGGACTACGCGTCGCGGTCCTGACTCACTCACGCCTCAGCTTGAGCGTGAACGTGCTCCCCTTCCCCTCCGCGCTGAACACCTCGACCTCCGCGCCCATCGCGAGGCACAGGTGCTTCACGAGCGCGAGCCCCAGCCCGGTGCCCCCCACGTCGCGCGAGCGCCCGGGGTCGACCCGGTAGAAGCGCTCGAAGATGCGCGCGTGGTGGACCGGGTCGATGCCGAGGCCGGTGTCCGTCACGGCGACGTCGACGGTCTCGCCCTTGCGCACCCACACGCTCACGCGGCCGCCCTCCGGCGTGTACTTCAGCGCGTTGTCCACGAGGTTGCCGAGCGCGTGCTCGAACGCGTCGGCGTTGAGCAGCGCCTCGGTGTCCTCGAAGGGCTCGACCTCGAGCCGGATGCCCTTCTGCTGCGCCGTCGCCGCGAAGCGCTCCACCACCTCGTCGATCAGCGGTCGCACGGGCTCCGTGTCGAGCCGCAGCTCGCCCCGGCGAGCCTCCAGCCGCGAGAGGTGGAGCACGTCCTCGATGAGCGCGCCGAGCCGCCGCGCGTTGCGCTCCATCGCCTCGACCATCGGCTTGAGCGCGGGCGGGAGGTCCTCGCCGGCGAGGATCTCGGCGTAGCCGACGATGGCGGTGATGGGCGTGCGCAGCTCGTGCGACACGTTCGCCACGAAGTCGCGGCGCGCGCGCTCGGCGACGCGCACGGAGGTGATGTCGAGCACCACCCCCATGCAGCCGGCGCCGTCGGCGGTCGGGAACGCGCGGATCAAGAGGTCCCGCCCGTCGATCTGGGCCTCGCGCTCCGCCGGCTCGCGGGCGCGCGCCGCCTCGTCCAGCGCCTCCTGCAGCGCGGGGACCGGGAACGCCTCGATCGGGCGGCGACCCACGGCGGGCGCGACGCTCGGCAGGATGCGGGCGATCGCCGGGTTGGCCCTCCGGACGATCCCCTGCCGGTCCACGACCACCACGCCGTTGGGCGTCTCGCGGAGGATGGCGACGTCGAACACGCGCTCGCCGGCCTCGTCGAGGCGGCGCCTTCGCAGCTCGTCGCCGAGCTCGTTGACGGCCGCGCCGATCCGGCCCGCGCGGTCGCGGCCCGCCGCCGCGAAGAGGTGGGTCTCGCCGGCGGTGATGCGGCGCGCGACGTCCTCGATGCGCGCCAGCCGGACGAACTCCCCGCGGAGGTGCCGGGCGAGGGCGAAGCACCCGAGGGCCACGGCGACGCCGCCGGAGCCGTGCGTGTGGCGGACGGCCGGCGTGGCCGGCGGCGAGGCGGCCGCCCACACGAGCGCGCCCCCGGCGAGCACCCCGACCGCGGCCACCAGCGACGCCCGAACCACCCGCTCCTCCTGCTTGCCTGGGGGACCACCGACCGCTATCACCGGAACGCCATGTCGTGGCTCCAGCGCTTCGTCCGCCTCGTGCTCCCCGAGGAGGATCGCTTCTTCGACTACGTCGAGTCCGCGGCCGCGGCGGGCGACGAGGCGGCGCGCCTGTTCTCCGAGCTGGCCCGCGCGGAGGGCCGCGACGCGCAGCTCGTGCTCGTGGAGCGCATCCGCGAGGCCGAGCACGCCGGCGACCGCGCCAAGAAGGACATGGCCGACGCGCTCGACACCACGTTCGTCACGCCGATCGACCGCGAGGACCTCTTCCACCTGACCGCCGCGTTCGAGAGCGTGTCGGACTTCATCTCCGCCACCGCGAACCACCTCACGGTCCACCAGATGGACACGCTCCCGGAGGGCACGCGCGAGCTCGCCGACGTGCTGGTCAAGGCGACGAAGGAGGCGCGCGAGGCCGCCGGCATGTTGCGCAGCGCGGACGCCTACGACCGCATCCGCGCGCTCTGCCGGTCCATCCACTACCTCGAGCACGAGGCCGACGTGGTGTTCCGCCTGCGCCTCGGCGACCTCTTCGCCCACGAGCGGGACGCGATCCAGCTCATCAAGCACAAGGAGTTCCTCGAGGGCCTCGAAGACGCGATCGACCGCTGCGCGTCCGTCGCGACCGTGCTCGAAGCCATCTGCATCAAGCACGGGTAGGCCGTGACGCTGCTCGTCCTCGTCATCGTCACCGCGCTGGTCTTCGACTTCATCAACGGGTTCCACGACACCGGCAACGCGATCGCCACCGTCGTCTCGACCGGGGTGCTCCGCCCCCGGACGGCCGTCGCGATGGCGGCCGTGCTCAACGTCGCGGGCGCGTTCCTCGGCACCGCGATCGCCGAGACCGTGGGGAAGGACATCCTCGACCCGACGCTGGTCACCCAGCAGCTCGTGTTGTCCGCGCTCCTCGCCGCGATCGCGTGGGACCTGCTCACCTGGTGGTTCGGCATCCCCTCGTCGTCGTCGCACGCGCTCGTGGGCGGCATCATGGGCGCCGGGTGGATGGCCGCGGGGCCCGGCGCGATCGAGCGGGTGGGCGCCGAGAAGGTGGCCACCGCGCTGCTCGTGAGCCCCGTGTTCGGGTTCGTCGCCGCCTTCGCGCTCATGGTCGCCACGTTCTGGGCCGTGCGCCGCGTGCGGCCGAACCTGGTCAACAAGGCCGCCCGTCGCCTCCAGCTCGTCTCCTCCGCGTTCATGGCCCTGTCCCACGGGCAGAACGACGCGCAGAAGACGATGGGCGTGATCACGATGGCGCTCGTGGCCCACGAGGGCCGGGACCCCGGCCTGACCTTCCCCGTCCCGACCTGGGTTGTGGTGGCCTGCGCGATCGCGATGGGCGCGGGGACGGCGGCCGGCGGCTGGCGCATCATCCACACGATGGGGCACCGCATCTTCAAGCTGCGGCCCATCCACGGCTTCTGCGCGGAGACGGGCGCCGCGCTGGTGCTCCAGGCCGCGTCGTTCGCGGGCCTGCCGACGTCCACCACGCACTGCATCACGGCCGCGATCATGGGCGCCGGCTCCACGACCCGCCTGTCCGCGGTGTCGTGGGGCGTCACCCGCCGGATCGCGGGGGTGTGGGTCCTGACGATCCCCGTCTGCGCGGCGGCCTCGGCGGCCTGCTACCAGCTCTTCGCCGCGCTCGGGCTCTAAGGTTCGGCCACCGGCTCGACGCTGAAGCGGTAGCCCACCCCCCGGACCGTCTCGACGTGCCCCGCCGCCGCGCCGAGCTTCTCGCGCAGGCGCTTCATGTGGGTGTCGACCGTGCGGGTGTTGAGATCGGGCGGCAGGTCCCACACCTCCTGCAGGAGCTGGCCTCGGGACTGCACGCGGCCGGCGCGCCGGGCGAGCGTGAGCAGCAGGCGGAACTCCGTGGCGGTGAGCCCCACCTCCTCGCCGGCGACGTAGACGCGGTGGGCCTCCTCGTCGATGCGGAGCACGCCCGCCTCGATCGCCGACCCGGGGGGCGGCGAGGGCGGCGGCGAGCGGCGGAGCACCGCGCGCACCCGCAGGAGCAGCTCCCGCGCGCTGAAGGGCTTCGCGACGTAGTCGTCCGCGCCGACCTCGAAGCCGACCACGCGGTCGATCTCCTCGCCCTTGGCGGACAACATGATGATCGGGATGTCCCGCGTCTCGGGGTCGGCCCGCAGGCGGCGGCACACCTCCGTGCCGGGCATGCCGGGCAACATGAGGTCGAGGATCACCAGCGCGGGCTGGAGCTTCTTCGCCGCCTCGAGCGCCTCGGGGCCCGTGGCGGCGGTGCGCACGGTCATCCCCTCGCGGCCGAGCTGGTGCTGGAGCACGTTGCGGATGTCCGCTTCGTCGTCGACCACGAGGATGGGGCCCTTGCGTTCCATGCGTCCCCTTTATCCACGCGTCTGCGACGAGTTCGTGACGTCGTCGGGTCGCCTCCGGGACAACGCGAAGAGCAGGCCGCCCACCGAGCCCCGCCCCAGCTCGGCGACCCACCGCGTGAACGCGACGGCGAGCGCGACGGGCTCGGCCACGCGCCACGCGGCGAGCACGTGGACGTAGAGCCCCTCGCGCACCCCGAGGCCGCTGATGGTGACGGGCAGCGTGATGATCACGTCGGCGGCCGGCACCACGCCGAGCACGTCCGCCATCGGCAGCGCCACGCCGTACGCGCGCAGGATGACCCACACCACGACCACGTTCGTGAGCGCGAACGGGAACGCGAGCACGCCGCAGAGCGCGAGGCGCCCCCGCGTGGCCGTCACCGCGGCGATGCGGTGGACGCGCACGCCGATCGCGGCGGGGAGCCGCTGGGCGAACGCGTCGCCGTAGCGCAGCCCGAGCCCGCCCACCACGAGCGCCGCTCCCATGCCGCTCGCCGCCAGCCACGCGAGCGGGACCATCTCCGGGAGCGTCCCCGGCAGCACCACGAGCGCGCCCCACACGAGGAAGAGCGCCCAGGGGAGGAGCTCGAAGAGGCGCACCGTCCCGAGCATCCCGAGCGCGGGCTCCACGCCGCCGACGCGCGGGGCGAGCAACACCACCTTCACCGCCTCGCCTCCGCCGCTCGGCAACACGAGCCCGAAGAAGTTCCCGAGCAGCGCGATCCGCACGAGCTCGCGCAGGGGCGGCGCCGGCGACGGCGCGAGGAGCCCCACGCGCAGCGCGTGCAGCACGGAGTTCCCCAGCAGCATCGCCGCCGGCCCGAAGAGGCCCCAGGCG
>JBMOQZ010000209.1:0-15294 GCA_049322475.1 Myxococcota bacterium
GCGACCCGGCGATCCACCCCGGCGCGGCCGAGGACGCGGACGGTCGCGACGAGGACTGCGACGGCGTCGCCGACGAGCACACCGCCGCCGTGGACGACGACGGCGACGCGTTCGCGGAGGTCGCCGGCGACTGCGACGACGGCGACCGTACCGTCTTCCCCGGCGCCCTCGAGCTCGCCGACGGGACGGACAACGACTGCGACGCGGTCGCCGACGACGGCACGCCCGCCTTCGACGACGACGGCGACGGCTTCCGCGAGTGGGACGGCGACTGCGACGACGCCGACGCGCTGGTCTACCCCGGCGCCGACGAGCGCCCGGACGGCCGCGACGACGACTGCGACCTCCGCGTCGACGACCAGACCCCCTCCTTCGACGACGACGGCGACGCCTGGTCCGAGAACGCCGGCGACTGCGACGACGCCTCGCCCGCGACCTTCCCCGGCGCCCGCGAGCTCGCGGACGGCGAGGACAACGACTGCGACGGGCTACCCGACGAGGGGACCGAGGCCGCCGACGACGACGGCGACGGCCACTCCGAGTGGGAGGGCGACTGCGACGACGCCCGCGCCGACATCTTCCCCGGCGCCGCCGAGGTGGTCGACGCCCGCGACCAGGACTGCGACGGCCTCGCCGACGACGAGACCGACCGCTCCGACGACGACCACGACGGGTTCTCGGAGCGCGACGGCGACTGCGACGACGGCGACGCCCACGCCCACCCCGCCGCCACCGAGGACGTGGATGGCCGCGACAGCGACTGCGACGGCGTGGTCGAGGCCCCCGAGGGGTGGACCGGCGGCTGCTCCACCGGCGTGCCGGCGAGCGGGACGCTCACCCTCCTCGCCGCCCTCGGCCTGCGCCGGCGGCGGTGAAGTCCTACCCGCGCGCGATCCGCTCCCCCAGCGCCGCGGCGAAGGCGTCGACGCAGGCGAGGTCCTTGCGGTCGAAGGAGACGGGCGCGTTGATGAGCTCGATGCAGCCGTAGACGCGGTCCTTGTGCGCGACGGGCACGCACAGGATGGAGCGGGTGACGTGCCCGGTGGCGGTGTCCACGGCGTCGAAGAAGCGGGCGTCGCCTCGCGCCTCGGACAACACGAGCGACGTGCGGTGCTCGACGCAGAAGCCCGCCACGCCCCGCCCGCGCGGGAAGCTGACGTTCGCGAGGGTCTCCCACCCGGGCCCGCGGCTCACGGCGAAGGCGAGCAGCTCGCCGCGGACGAGCAGGATCGACCCGGCCTCGGAGGGCACGTTGGCGATCGCGCCGTCGATGGCCGACTCCATCGCGTCGGCGAGGTCGTCCGCGTGCCGGATGTGGAGGAGCTCGTCGGCGAGCTCGACGGGCTCGACGTCGACGTCGACCTCCTCGCCGTCCGCCTCGAACAGGGGCAGCTCGTCCTCGGGCTCGCCCACGCGCTCGAGGGGCTGCACCACGAAGCCGGCGCCCGTCCGAACGTCGCGGACGAGGATTCGCCCGTTGGAAAGGGTCTCGCCCGCGATGCGGTCGAGCGAGTCGGTCACCCCGAGCCGGGTCACGCCCTCGCCGAGCGCGACCAGCCAGTGCGCCGCCTCGACGTCCACCTCGCCGAGCGTCGGCGAGCTCACACGGAACACCGGCACGGGTCTCCTCCCTCGGGACGAGGATACGGCGCGGCCCGCGGCCCTCGCAACGGCGCGTCGTTTGACGTAGTCTCTCGCCGCGATGCGTCGGGAGGAGCTGGCCTCGTTCGTGCCTGAGTGGCTCATCGCGGCGATCCACGCCGCGGAGCCGGGGCCTGCGACCGCGTCGTTGCCGGGCGCGTTGCTGTTCGCGGACATCTCCGGCTTCACGACGCTGACGAACACGCTCACCGAACGCCACGGCGCCGCCGGCGCGGAGCGCCTCTCGCGGGCGCTGGATCGGTTCTTCGGGCTCCTGCTGTCGCGCGTGCGCGCCTCGGGCGGCCACGTCGCGTCGTTCGCGGGCGACGGGCTGCTCGCCTACTTCCCCGCCGGCGACGGCGGCCTCGCCGAGGCGGCCCTCGCCGCCGCGCGGGCCGGCCTCGACATGACCGCGGCCGTCGCGGGGGTGGGCCCGGTCGAGGGGGTGTCCGTCGGGCTGCACGCGGGCGTGGCCGCCGGCGAGTGCGTCGGCGTGCGGGTCGGAGGGCACCGCGGGCGCTGGCAGGGGGTGGTGCTGGGCGACCCGCTCGCACAGCTCCGGGCGTGCTTCGCCGAGGCCAAGCGCGGCGAGACGGTGTTGTCCCCGGAGGCGGCCGTGCTGCTGGATGGACACGTCGAGCAGGAGGGCCGCATCCTCCGGCGCGTGCTCCGGCCCCCGGCCCTCGCGGAGCGCGCGCCCGTCCCCGCCCCCGACGACCTCGACGCCTGGCTCCCCGAGGCCATTCGCGCCCGCGCCGACGCGCCGCTGGGCGAGTGGCTCGCCGAGATCCGATCGCTGTCGCTGCTCTTCGTCTCCTTCCGCGACGCCCACCCCGCCTCGCTCGCGGCGGCGGTCCGCGTGATCCAGGAGGAGCTCGACACGTTCGGCGGTGCTTTGCACCAGGTGGCCGTCGACGAGAAGGGGGTCGCCGCCAGCTGCGCGTTCGGCCTGCCCGGCCCCGCGTTCGAGCGCCCCGGCGCGAGCGCGGTCCGGTGCGCGCTGGCGCTGGAGGCGCGCTTCGAGGCGCTCGGCGTGCGGGCGGGCATGGGGCTCGCCACGGGGCGCCTGTTCGTGGGGCCCGTGGGCGACGCCGCCCGCCGCGAGCTCGGCCTCGTCGGGCCCACGATGATCCGCGCCGCGCGGATGGCCTCCGCCGGCGATCGGGTGCTCGTCGACGAGGCCACGCGCGACCTCGCCGAGCACGAGGCGGTCTACGGCGAGGGCCCCCCGACGCAGCTGCGGGGCTTCGCGACGCCCCAGCGGACCTGGCGCGCCGTCCGGCCCCGCCGTCGCGCGCTGCGGGGCGACGGCGAGGCGCTCGTCGGGCGCGCCGAGGCCCGCGCCCGGATCGACGCGGCGCTCGCGGCCCACCGCGCCGGCGAGGAGGTCGTGGTCTCGCTCGAGGGGCCCGCGGGCATCGGGAAGTCGCGGCTCGCCGCCGAGGTGGTGGCGCGGGCGCGCGACGCCGGCGTGCCGGTCGTGGAGGCGCTCGGCGACCTCGCCGAGATCGACCGCCCCTGGCACGCCTGGCGCACCGCGCTCGAGCGCCGCCTCGGCATCGAGGAGCACGCGGGCCCCGACGCGCGCCTCCGCGCGCTGCGCGCCGGCCTCGCCGCCATGCGCGAGGACGACGGCCGGATGCCGCTGCTCGGGCCGGTGCTGGGCCTCTCGGTGCCCGACAACGCCGCCACCGCCGCGTTGTCCGCCCCCGGCCGCGCCGCCGAGACCACCGACAGCGTCGCCGCCCTGCTCGCCCGCACGGCCGGTCCGGCGGGGGCCGTGATCGTAGTCGACGACGCCCAGTGGCTCGACTCGGGCTCCGCGCAGGTCCTCGCCGCGCTGCGCCGCACCGCGAAGCCGGCGCTGGTCGTGCTGGCGATCCGCACCGGCGATCGCGCCCCGCCCGAGCCCGTCGTGGCGCTCCGCGACCTCCCCGACGCGCATCGCCTCGAGCTCGGCGCGCTCGAGCCCGCCGACGTCGAGCAGCTCCTCGGCGTCCGCCTCGGCGTCGCCACCATCCCCGCGGGCATCACCCGTTGGGTGCGCGAGCGCTCGGGCGGCAACCCCTTCTTCGTCCGCGAGGTCGCCGCCGCGCTCGTGGGGCAGGGGCTCGCCGAGGTGCGCGACGGGCGGCTCGTCCGCGAGCCCTCGGTCGCCGAGCTCTCCGCCGCCACGCCCCCCGCGAGCGTGGAGGCCATCGTCACGGGCCGAATCGACGCGCTGCCGATGGGCGCGCAGCTCGCGCTGAAGTCGGCGGCGGTGCTCGGGATGCGGTTCGACGAGCCGTCGCTCGCGGCGCTCCACCCCCAGGGGCCGGACGCCGTCGGCGACGCGATCGCCGCGATCGAGCGCGCGGGCCTCTGCCTCCGCCGCCCCGACGGCACGCTGGAGTTCGCCCACCGCATCACGCTCGACGTGGCGTACGGGCTCATGGTCGGCGATCAGCGCCAGCGCCTGCACGCCGCCGTGGCCCAGCGCATCGAGGCGCGCGCCTCGGACGAGCGCGCCCGCCTCGCGTGGCACTGGGAGCACGCCGGGAACGCCGCGCGCGCCCTGCCCTGGCTCGAGGCGGCGTGGCAGGACGCCGACCGCTCCGGCGCCATCGCGGAGTCACACGCCCTCGCCCGCCGCGCCGCCGCGCTGCTGGGGCCGGACGCCGATCCCGTCCGGGTCGCCGAGTGGTGGCGCCGCATGTCGGACGCGAGCACGGGGCTCTCGCAGCCCATCCGCGCCGTGGAGGAGGCCCGCGCCTCGCTCGCCGCGCTCGGGCGCTCGTTGCCGGAGACCCGCGGCGGCTGGCGCCTGCGCCTCCTCGGCGCCGTGGGGGTGCAGCTCGTGCAGCGCTTCCTGCCGCGCGCGCTCTGGGCGCGCCCCGTCCGGGGCGACGACGAGGCGGCGATGGCGCTCTCCCGCGCGGCCGAAGGCTTCTACTTCGCCCACGGGGACCGCCTGATCGCGCTCACCTGCTACCTCGAGTCCGCGAACGCGGGCGAGCGGGCCGGCGTGCTCGGGCGCGTCCCGAACGCGTTCGGGGTGCTGGGGGCCGCGCTCACGGCGCTCGGCTCCTTCCGCGCGGGCCGCTGGTACTGCGAGACGGGCGCGCGCGAGGCCACGGCGGCCGGCGACGCCCGCCACATCGCCGCCGCGCTCTTCCACCTCGCGACCTCCCACTCGATCCGCTTCGCGTGGGACGAGGCCGACGAGGTGCTCGTCCGCAGCGCGGCCATGTGCGCCTCGAGCGGCAACCGTTACCTCGCCACCTTCGTGCTCACCGCGCGGGCGCTCAACGGCCTGTTGCGCGGGCGTTTCCGGGACGCCGCGGGGTTCGCCCGCGAGCTCCTCGCGCTCAGCGAGCAGGTGGGGCACGAGCGCGGCGAGGCGGTCGCGCGGACGGTGCTCGCCACCGTCGCGCTGGCCGCCGGCGACGCCGCGGGCGCGCTCGGCGACGCGAAGCGCGCGCGCGACATGCTGCGGGCCCGCGACGACCTCGCCTGGGCGACCGCGGGCGGCGTGGCCGCGCGCGCGCAGCTGGCGCTCGGCGACGAGGCGGCGGCGCTCGCGGAGGCAAGGGCGATCGCCGAGGCGCTCCGGGACGCCGAGCCGAGCGACTACCGCCGGCTCGACGGCTTCGCCGCGCCCGCCGAGGTGCTGCTCGCCGTCCGCGAGCCCCCCCGCGAGCAGGTCGACGCGGCCCTCGCGATCGTGGGGCGCTTCGCGAAGGTGTACGGCGTCGGGCGCTCGCGCCACGCGCTGCTGCGCGGGCTGCACCTGCTCCGGCGCGGCGACCGCCGCGGCGGGGAGGAGGCCCTGCGCCTCGCCCTGCGCGAGGCGGAGGCCCGGGGGCTCACGCTCGACGCGGCGCGGGCGCGCATCGCGCTCGCGGACGACCCGGCGGAGACGGAGCGGACGAAGCGGTGGCTCGCGGAGGAAGGCATGACGGGGTTCGCGGCGTGACGGCCCCGGGCGCGGGCGTACGGGTGGGCGCGGGGTACGGGCCCCGCTGGCTCTGGGTGCTCCAGACGGTGATCTTCCTCGGGGGCGGGCCGCTGTTCCTGTTCCCGTCGATCACCTTCCCGCTGTTCCTCGCGAAGCCCTTGCCCGACGACGACCTCACGGTGCTCGTCGCCGAGAACAGCTTCGCGCTGCTCGGCGTCCACGCCACGAGCGTGGGCGTGTTCACGGTCTTCGCGCTGATGGCGAACTACCCGGAGCACCGGCGCCGCTTCGCGCGGGTGTTCACCGTGTTCCTCGCGGCGTGGACCGGCGTCATCGTGAAGAACGTCCACGAGTCGCCGGAGATGTACGGGACGGCCACGCTCGCGCTCGCCGCGTGCGCGACGGTCATGGCGCTCGCGAACCTGCGCTGGGCGTTCAAGCGCCTGCCCTCGGACGGCCCCTCGCCCTTCGGGCAGGTGGCGAGCGCGCCGTCGTGGACGTTCGTGGCGTGGATCGCCTGCGCGATCTCGACCTTCGTGGCGGGCGTGCTCGTGCTCTCGTTCTCGCCGGAGATCGTCCGGCACATGGTGGGCGAGGGCGCGGCGTCGCAGCTCGCGGCGCAGCAGACCCGGTTCTCGGGCGCCTACCTCGTCAGCTACGGCGCGTTGTGCCTCGACGCGGCGGTGACGACGCGCGCTGCGGTGTGGCGGCCGATGGCGGCGGTGCTGGCGTTCTGGCCGCTCGCCGCGGTCGCCGTGGCGCTCGTCCGCTGGGACTTCACGGTCTACGCGACGTTCGGGTACGCCCTGCTCGCCGGGCTCGTGCTGCTCGCCGTGGCCAACCTCGCGGTGGCGCGCTCGCCGGTGCTCCCGTGGGCGGACGACGTCTCGCTGCCCCTGCCCGGGTGGGAGCCCGTCGATCTCGTGGCGGGCCCGATGATGGGCGCGCAGACGCTCGGGACGAAGCGCCGCGCGTCCCACCTCGTGGGGGTGGGCGCGAAGGGCACGCTCCACGTCTCGCCGGACCCGCGCCTGCCCGCGCACGCGTTCTTCGGCGCGCCGCGCGAGCTCCCGATGGTGGCGCGCTTCGCGAACCTCACCGAGAAGGACGACGCCTCGCTGGACGTGCGCGGCGCGGCCGTGTCGATCGTCGACCCGGCGACGGGCGAGCGCTTCGACATGGTGATGAACACCGGGAGCTTCGCGCCCGTGCGGCACGTGGTCGACTTCGCAGCGTTCGTCGCGTCGAAGTTCGTGCCCCAGTGGGGCTCGAAGATGATCGTGGAGACGAACCAGCTCGCCCGCGAGGGCGGGATCGCCGGGCTCCGCCGCGCGCCCGAGAGCTTCACGCGGCTCTACTTCCACTCGCAGATCGTGCGGTGGTGGTTCACGCCGAAGGGCGCGCTGTACCTCGCGCGCTACCGGCTCGCCCCGGAGGACCTCGGGCCCGAGAGCGGCCTGCTCGGCGAGGAGGACTGCACGCACATCTGGGCGCGCGGCCGCCTCCCGGGCGACACGCGGGCGCCCGACTATCTCCGCAAGGAGCTCGCCGACCGCTTCGCCGGCGGGCCGGTGCGCTTCCGCCTGCAGGCGCAGCTCCTCCCCGCGGGGATCGACGCGCGCGAGTCGCTCTACGACGCGTCCGTCGACTGGCCGGAGGACGACGTGCCCTGGCTCGACCTCGGCGCCGTCGAGCTCGCGGCCGCGCTCACCGCCGACGAGACCGAGCGGCTCGACTTCTCGCCGGGCAACCACCCCGCCTCCTGCGGCGTCCCGCCCGCCCGCGGGCTCTTCGACCGGCGCTCGCTCGGCGACTCGGAGGTGCGCGTGATGTACGCGCTGCAGCGCCTGCGCGGCTGGATGTACGGCGCGTTCGGGATGCCCTCGTGATCCCGTCGCCCTTCCGCATCCCCCAGCGCTGCCCGAGGGACAGGCAGATCGCCCGCGAGGCCACGATCCGCGCGAACCGCGCGCGCTACGAGCTCACCCCCGACGCGATGGGCGGCGACCCCGCGGAGGGCTTCCGCCTGCCGCCCTACCTGAAGGCGCTCCCGAAGCAGGAGACCTTCGTGACCCAGAAGCTCGCCGAGCTGATGGGCCACAAGCTCCAGGGCGAGCTCAACGCGAAGCTCGTCTTCGGCGGGTTCGGGGCGATCGAGGACTACCGCAGGCTCTTCCGGGTCGTCCCCGAGCCGACGACGGCCCGCGCCTGGAACGACGACGTCGCCTTCGCCCGCCAGCGGGTCGCCGGCGTGAACCCGATGCACCTGCGAGCGCGGGACGAGGCGCCGCCCGCCGAGATGGCCGACGCCGTGGGCAAGGTGCTCGCCCACCACCACACCACGCTCGCGCACGTGATGGACCGCGGGCGGCTCTTCGAGACCGACTACGCCGTGCTCGCCGACCCGCGCATCCAGAAGTGGACGAACGGGCGGCACCTCGCCACGCCGCGGTGCCTGTTCTTCGTCGGCGACGACGACGTGCTCCGGCCGATCGCGATCGGGAACCCGGGCTCGCCGACGTACACGCCGCTGGACGACCCGTGGGCCTGGCAGCTCGCGAAGTGGCACGCGCAGTGCGCCGACGCGACGATCCACGAGGGCGTGTACCACCTGCTCGAGACGCACCTCGTGACCGAGGTGATCGCGGTGTGCGCGGCGCGCAACCTGCACCCCGACCACCCGCTCACGAGCCTGCTCACGCCGCACTTCGCGAACAACCTCGCCATCGACGACCTCGCGCGGAAGGACATGCTCGCGCCGGGGCAGGCGATCGACCTCGCGCTCTCGCCCGGCTCGGCGGGGGCGCTCAACGCGATCCGCCTGTGGTTCAACGCCGGCTGGTCGTGGGAGGCGCGCTCGCTCGAGCCCGAGCTCCTCGCGCGCGGCATGGCGGACCGCGAGCGGCTCCCCGACTACCCGTTCCGCGACCACGCGCGGCCGCTCCACCACGTCCTCACCGACTACGTCGACGGCATCGTGCGGGCGTTCTACCGGACGGACGCCGAGGTCGCCGGCGACCCCGAGGCGAGGGCGTGGGCGACGGAGTGCGCCTCGCACCTGCCGGGCTTCCCGGTGCCGGCGACGCGCGAGGCCCTCGTCGCGGCGTGCACCGAGGTGATCTTCCGCGCGTCGGTGCTCCACGCGGCCGTGAACAACGGGCAGTACGACGCCTACGGCTTCGTCCCGAACGCGCCGGGCTCGATGCTCGCGCCCTTCCCGACGAAGGCCTCGTACACGGAGGCCGAGGCGCTCGCCGCGCTGCCGAAGGGGAAGGCCGTGTTCGCGCAGGTGGAGATGTCGTGGGTCCTGAGCGAGCCCACGCACTACGGGCTCCTCGGGATCGGCGCGGCGCCCGCGTTCGCCGCGGAGGTCTCGCCCGAGGCGCGCGAGGTGGTGGCGACGGCGCGGCGGCGGATCTACGCGTTGCAGACGCCGAAGCCGTCCTACCTCTACCTCGACCCGCGCAACATCGAGGTCTCGACCGGCACCTGATCGAGCCAGGCCTCGGTCGCGGCGCGCCCGTTCGCCACCAGCTTCCGCTCGTCGGCGTCGGTGATGCCGAAGTCCACCGCCGAGAGCCCGAGCGTGTCGACGAGCACGGTGCGGGCGAGCGCGTCGCGGCTGGTGTGCAGCTTCGTCGACTCGTTCAGCACGAAGCTCGTGAACGCGGCCGCGAAGCCGCGGAGGTCGGAGATCTCCACGCGTCCTTCGACCTCGGAGACGGCGGCGGCGTCGCCGAGCACGAAGCCGAGCGTGCGGTGGCCGAGGTCCTCGGGCGCGGGCCGGCCGCGGGTGCGGCGGAGGTAGTCGCCGTCGAACAGATCGATGGGGTAGTTCCACGAGAGCCCACCGTCGACGTACACGCAGCCGCCGGCCTCGACGGCCTGGAACACGAGCGGGAAGCTCCCCGACATGCGCATCGCCTGCCAGACGGGCAAGGACGGCGTGGTGGCCGCGCACAACACCTCGGGGAGCTGGTGCGTGAGGTTGGTGGTGACCGCGAAGAGCCGGCGGACGGGTTTGCCGGCGAGCGCGGCGGCGGCGAGCTCGCCGAGCGTCACCTCGGGCCGCGGGGCCCCGAGGGAGAGGCGCGTCACCTCCGCGAGCGCGTCGCGGAGCCACTTCGAGAGGGGGTCGCCCGTGTGGATGCCGTAGCCGCGGACGAGGCGGATGGCGTCGCCCACGATCCAGCCGGGGTCGTCGACGAACGAGGGGAAGTCGATCTCCTCGAAGAGGCGGGTGAACGTGGCGGCGTCGGCGCCGGCGGCGAGGAGCCCGGCGGTGATGGCGCCGGCGGAGGCCCCGGCGACGCGGTGGACGCCCGCGAGGTGGCCGCGCTCCTCCAGCACCTGGATCGCGCCCACGTACGCGGCGCCGCGGACGCCGCCGCCGGCGAACACGAGGTTGCGGATGGGGTCGGTCATCGGGCCTGCGGGTCCTCGTGTGGGAGACTATGCCGGATGTTCCCCGACGCCGTCGAGGTCGCCGTCTCGGACCCCTCCGGGTCCCACGCGGGCTGCTACCGGACGGCGGCGGGCGCGGTGGGGTGCTGGGGCGGGTCGAACGTGTCGCTCAACTTCGTGGGGCCGCAGCCCGGCCCCTGGCCCGTGACGCTGCCGGCGCCGGCCACCCGCGTCGTGGCGTGGAGCGGCGGGCACTGCGCGGTGCTCGCGGACGGCGGGGTCGCGTGCTGGCGAGGCCACGGCGGGAAGGCGATCGCCGCGCGCGTCGCGATCGACGACGTCGTGGACCTCGCCGGCGAGAGCCACCTCTGCGCCGTCCGGCGCGACGGCGGCGTCTGGTGCTGGGGCGACAACCCGAACGGCGAGCTCGGCGTGCCGCCGGCCGGCCGGGTGGACGCGCCCGCGGCCGTGCCCGGCGTCACCGACGCCGTGACGGTGGCGGCGGGTGTCTCGTCCACCTGCGTCACGCGCCGCGACGGCTCGGTCTGGTGCTGGGGCGCCCACCCGTGGCGCGCGCCGGCGAAGACCCGCGAGGAGCTCCTCGCCACGGTGGCTCCCGTGGAGGTCCCGGCCTTGCGCGGCGCCCGGCGCGTCGCGATCGGCGTGGACGCGGGCTGCGTGGTGCTCGCCGAGGGCGCGCTCTCGTGCCAGCCCGCCGTCCCCCGAGGCGCCACGGACCTCGCGATGACGTACGGGTGGGGCTGCGGCGTGGTCGCCGGCGACGTCTGGTGCTTCGGGCACGGTCCGTCGCCCGGGCTCGTCGACGCGTCGGCGCGGCGCGAGATGGACGCGAGGGCGGCGCGCCCGTGGAAGGTTGCCGGCCTGCGGGACGCCGTGGACGTCAGCGTCTGGGTGCGGCACGCGTGCGCCGTCGGCGCCGACGGGCGCGTCGGGTGCTGGGGCTACAACGACCACGGCGAGCTCGGCGACGGCACGGTCGACCCGAGCCCGCAGCACGCGACCTGGGTGGTCGCCTACGCGCCTGTCGCGCTTCCCGAGCCGCGGGGCGGCGTCTACGGCTGCACCGCCGACCTCGCGCTGCGCACGTCCTGCCGCCAGATGGGCTCCCAATGCCGCTTGAGCGCGCCGCCCGGGTACTGGAGCACGCCCGGGACCGGCGTCGAGTACCCCCCGGACGACCCGTACTGGGCGCACCTGCAGGCGGAGCTCTCCGAGCGCGGCGTGCCGCCCTGTATGTGCACCTGCACGGAGGCCTACGTCGAGGCCGACCGCGCGTGGCAGGAGAAGATGGACGCGGAGTGCTGCCCGCCGTGATCAGACGGTCATCGGCGCGCGCCACTCCTCGGCGCGCTCGAGCAGCGCGCGCAGCGCCTCGTCGCCGGGCGGATCGCCGGCGAGGCGGAGGTCGTCGGCCTCCTCGAGGCAGACGACGTCGTCGGCGTCCTCGCGGAGCTGGGCCAGCGTCGCGGGGAGGCCGACCGCGGCGGCGAACACCACCTGCCGCGCGCCGGTGGCCCGCGCGACCATCACGGCGGCGTCGGCGCGCGCGTCGGGCCCGATCACGTCGGTCACGAGCACGACGGCCCGCCCGGCGAGGCTCGCGCGCGGGTGACGGCGCCGCCACCCGTGCTCGCGCCGGTGGATCTGCTCGGCGACGGGCGCCGCGGCGTCGTCGACCTCCTCGTCGGAGAGCTTCAGCGCGTCGCGCACGTCGGCGTGGACGACGCGCACGCCGCCGCTGGCGACCTCGCCGACCTCCCGGCCGCGCGCCGCGAACGGCCGGACCTCGAAGAGATCGAGCTCCGCGTGGAGCGCGCGCGCGATCTCGAACCCGACCGTCGCCCCGCCCGGGCTGATGGCGAGGACGACGGGCGGCTCGGCCCAGCCCCGCGCGGCGAGCGTGTTCGCGAGCCTGCGGCCCGCCTCGGTCCTGTCCATGACACCTCCGCGTGAGCGAGGAAGCTGCGCACGGGGGGGCGGGTCGGCGCGCGGCAAAGGGGGGATGTCGGGACCGCGTTCCGTGCGAATCGGGGGAGGATGCTCGACCCGGTCGTCGTGCTGGTGGACGGATCGCGGATCGCGCGCGAGGCGGCGGCGCTCGCCCGGCGGATCGGCGCGCCCGCTCGCGCGCGGGTGGTGCTCGTGCACGCCGTTCGCTTCGCCGAGCCGGTGCTCGAGGCCGACGACGTGCGCTGGGAGGACCGCGTGGAGCACGGTCGCGCCCTGCTCGCCGGCGAGGCGGAGGCCTACGGCGCGGCCGTCGACACCCGGGTCGTCGAGGGGGCGCCCGCGGATGCCCTCGCCGCCCTGCGCCCGGGCCTCGTGGTGCTCGGGACGCGCGGGCGGGGGGCGATCCGCGGGAAGCTCCTCGGGAGCGTGTCGCGCGAGGTGATCCGGCGCGGCACGGCGCCGACGCTCGTCGTGCCGCGCGCGGTGACGGAGGTCGGGGTGGTGCTCGCCGTCGTCGAGGCCGAACCGCGGGCCGTCGAGGTGGCTCGCGTCGCGAGCGCGGTCGCAGACGCGCTGCGGGCGCGCCTCGTGCTGGCCACGGTGGTGCGCGTCGACCCGCACGTCGCCCGGCACCCCGCTCAGTACGGGCTCGAGCCCGCGATCTGGCGCGACGCCGTGCAACGCGAGACGAACCTCGTGTTCGCGCCGCTCCGCGCGGTGGCGCCGGGCGAGGAGCGCGTCTGCTTCGGCCTCCCCGACGTGGAGGTGCGCGATCTCGCGCGAGAGGTGGGGGCGGGGATCGTGGCCGTCGGGCGCGGCGGCGAAGCGTGGCTCGCCCTGTCGCTGGCCGCGCGCGGGCCGTTCGCGACGCTCGTCGTTTGACGGCACGGGGGTTGCTTGGAGGGGGGGACGTGAACCACGGCTCCATGCGGCTCCGCCGCCTCGGCATCGACACCTATCGCCAGCCCGTCGTCTACATGCGCGCCGACTGCCCCGTCTGCCGCGCGGAGGGCTTCGAGGCCCTTGCGATGGTGGAGGTCCACCTCGGCGAGCACTCCATCGTAGCGGTGCTGAACGTCGTCACGTCGGATTTGCTCGCACGGGACGAGGCGTCGCTCTCCGAGGTCGCCTGGGCCGCGCTGGGCGCGAAGGACGGCGACCGCGTGACCTTCGCGCACCCGCCGACGCTCGAGTCGTTCCGCCACGTGCGCGGGAAGATGTACGGCGAGCGCCTCGACGAGGCCGCGCTCGAGGCGATCGTCGGCGACGTGCGCGCCGGCCGCTACACCGACGCCCACGTCGGCGCGTTCCTCGCGGCGTGCGCGGGCGATCACCTCGACGTCGGCGAGATCACGTCCCTGACACGCGCGATGGTGCGCGCGGGCGAGCGCCTCCGCTGGGACGCCCGCGTGGTGCTCGACAAGCACTGCGTCGGCGGGCTGCCGGGCAACCGGACGACGCCCATCGTCGTGGCGATCGTCGCGGCCGCGGGCTGGACCATCCCGAAGACCTCGTCGCGGGCGATCACCTCGCCGGCGGGCACGGCCGACACGATGGAGACGATGGCGCCGGTGGACCTCGACCTCGGCGCGATGCGCCGCGTCGTGGAGCGCGAGGGCGGCTGCGTGGTGTGGGGCGGGGCGATGGGGCTGTCGCCCGTCGACGACGTGCTGATCCGCGTCGAGCAGCCGCTCGACCTCGACAGCCGCGGCCAGCTCGTCGCGTCGATCCTCTCGAAGAAGCTGGCGGCGGGCGCCACGCACGTGCTGATCGACGTCCCGTGGGGGCCCACCGCGAAGGTCCGCGGCGCCGAGGCGGCTGCGGCGCTCGCGCGCGACCTCCGCGAGGTCGGGGAGACGCTCGGGCTCGCGGTGCGGGTGGTGGAGACGGACGGCCGTCAGCCGGTGGGCCGCGGCGTGGGGCCCGCCCTCGAGGCGCGCGACGTGCTCGCCGTGCTCCGCGGCGACCCCGACGCGCCGGCCGACCTCCGCGACCGCGCGGTGGCGCTCGCCGGCGAGGTGCTGCAGCTCGTGCCGGGCACGGCGCCGGGGGCGGGCCGGATGCTGGCGCGGGACCTGCTCGCCGACGGGCGCGCGTGGAGGAAGTTCGTCGCCATCTGCGAGGCGCAGGGCGGCCTCCGGGAGCCTCCGCGCGCGCCCTGGACGCAGCCGGTGGTCGCCCGGTACGCCGGACGGGTCGCCGCGATCGACAACCGCCGGCTCGCCCGCGCGGCGAAGCTGGCCGGCGCCCCGAAGGCCGCGGCGGCCGGGCTCGTGCTCCACGCGCCGCTCGGGACCGAGGTGCTCGCCGGTCAGCCGCTCTACACGCTGCACGCGGAGGCGCCGGGCGAGCTCGAGTACGCCCTCGCGTACGCGGCGAGGCACCCCGACGTCGTGAGGGTGGTGCCCTGACGCACACGACGCCTGCGCGATCCGGCACAGGGAACGGGCCGCGAACGGGGGATTGCCGATGGCACGTTCCGTGCTTCTCACGGTCCCGAGGCTCGAACATGACCACCACCCCTCCGCACCTCGCGGTTCACCCGGCGAGGTCCCTCTGGGTCGTGCTGCCCGTGACGACCGGGGACGACGGCACGCGGCTCGCCGCGGCGATCGCCCGCGCGCGCCGCCTGGTCCCGGACGAGCGCATCGTCATCCTCGCGGACCAGTCGAAGGACGCGTGGCTCTACCCCTTCCTCGGGCGCCGCGCGCGGATGCACGTGGTCGACCAACCTTCGGATCGCGGCACCACGCCGGCGGTCCTGCTCGCGCTCGTCTACCTGCTCGAGCAGGACCCCACGGCGCGCGTCATCGTGTTGCCCGGCCACCGCGCGATCGCCGACGAGGACGCGCTGGTCGACGCGCTGCGCGCGGCGGCGTTCTCGCTGCTCGACGACCCGGGCAGCTTGCGCGTGGTGGGCGCGGTCGAGGCGCCGGTCGCGGTCGCGGCGGACGGGTGGACGCTGGCGGGCACCTTGTGCGCGCACGCGCCGCTGTGGTTCGGCGCCCTCGCCCCGGCGACCCGCGGGCGCGGCGCGCTGGAGGACGCGTACGAGGCGCTCGACCGCTCCGACTTCGAGCGCGACGTGTTGTGGCCCGCCCGGGCGAGCGTGCGCGCGGCGCCGCTGCGGCCGGCGGGGGAGATGGCGGCGTCGCCCTAACGGGCGGCGCGGCGGATCCACCCCGCGAGGTCCTCGCGGCCGGCGAGCTGGTAGACCAGCGCCGAGCGCGCCGGCCACGCGCGCACGGGCGCGAGGGCGGCGTGGCTCGAGCGGCGGAGGCGCGCCTCTTCGAGGAGGGCGTGGAGGAGCTCGTCGAGGGTGCGGAGCAGCGGCATGGCGA
>JBMOQZ010000210.1:0-15289 GCA_049322475.1 Myxococcota bacterium
TGTTGCGCCTGCTCGGCACGACGGCGCTCCTCCTCGGCAGCCCCGCGGCGCGCCTCCGCTTCGGCGGCCTTCGCGGCGGCCTCGGCGCGGGCCTTCTGTTCGGCCTCACGCTTCGCCGCCTCATCGTCGACCGACGGCTTGCGCTGGAGGATTGCCTCGAACCGCTTCGTCGCCTCCGTCGACCACGCGGGGAGCGCCTCGCGCAGCCGCGTCGAGTCCCAGGGGTCCTTCAGGACGTTCCGGAGCCGGGTGACCACGGCGGTCCGGTCGGCCTCGTCGCCTGCCGTCGCGACGTGCTGGAAGTGGGTCTTGTAGGGCGCGAGGTCCGCAAGCGCCGTCGTCTCGTCGGCGAGCGACTTGCGGATCTGCTCGTAGGCGCTGAGCGGGCTCGGGGCGCCCCCCTTGCCCGGCTCGGCGACCTTCGCCAGCCGTCGGCAACGCTCGGCGTTCCGCGCCTCGGCCACGACGCCGTCGAGGACCTTGATGATCTCCCGCACGGCGTTCACGCGGGCGCACTGGTCCGGGTCGACCTGCGCCCACTGCGCGACCTCGCGGAAGCGCGTCTCGAAGAGGCGCGCGGCCTCCACCTGGGCATTCGCGGGGGCCGCCACGTCGCGGCAGAGCTTGGCCTGCTCGGGCGACGTCGGGAGCTCCGCGCGCCCCCGCACGTCCAACAGGCGCTCGGCAACGCGCAGGGCCTTGTCCCAGGTGGGCGGGTCGACGACCTCGTCCTTCACGAGCCGGAACTTCTCCGGCAGCTCCGAGAGGCCCGAGATGGTCGTGCTCCGCTCGTTGACGCGGGCCTCGAACTCCTCGACCTGCAAGAGGTAGAGGAGCCACAGGTTCGCGAGCTCCTTCGTGAAGCCGAAGCCCCAGTTGTCGGCGTCGCGCGGGCGGCTCGGGTCCCACTCGGCCATGAGCCGCTCGCGTAGCTCCGTGGCCTCGAACGCCCGGCGGTCCCCGATCCACTCCCGCACCCGCGCGAGGTAGCGGCCGTCGAGGCGCGGCGTGATGCTCCCGGCCCCCTTGTGCACGAGCTCCAGCGGCCACGCGATCGCGTCGACGAGGGCCATCTCCGCGGCCCGCAAGTCGAGCGGCTTCCCGGTCTTGGCCGCGCGGATGACCCAGTCCGCCACCTGCGCGAGATCCGCGGACACGACCTTGCGCCGGAACTCCGGGTGGTTGGGGTAACGCTTGTCGAGGACGTGGGTGGCGAGGGCGTCGACTGCCGTGCCGTGGTCCACCGCGGCGAGGTTCACCGAGCCGAGCGCCTGCTTCGACGGCGCAATGAGGCCGCCGTCGAAGTAGAGGCGGACGATCGCCTGCTCCAGCTCGATCTTGCGGCCCGCCTGGAAGGACTCCAGCGCCCGCCGCGTCGCGTCGGCCTCGCGCGGCGACACGTCGTTGAAGTAGGCGCGCTCGTCCTTCCGGATCAGCTCCACCGCGGCGGCGTTGTCGAGGGCCTCCCGCTCGGACGCCGAGAAGTGGGTCGGGAGCCAGGAGAGCGTCCAGTGCGACGACCGTGCCCGCGCGCGGTCCACGGTCTGCACGTCGTCGTCCCGGCCCTTCCCCGCCTCCTCGTCGAAGGGGTAGTCGACGAGGATCAGGAAGTCGGCCGTGCCAGGGTCGAACTCGTTCTGCTGGCCCGCGTAGGAGAGGGTGCGGACGTTGCGGATCCGAACGACGCCCCGGCGCTTCGTTCCGCGCCACTGCACGTCCACCGTCGCCTCGCGCCCGTCCTTCAGGCCGAGGCCGAGCTGCTCGTTGAGCAGCCGCCGGATGTACGCGAAGCGGTCGGCGAAGCCGACGTTGGCCCGCGCCGTCGCGAGCACCTTCTCGATGTCCACCTGCTCGGTCTTCACGTGCAGCGTGGGGTCCGCCTCGCCCCCGGAGATCTGCACCTGCGGCGCCACGCCCTGGAGCTTGCGGAACAGGTTGCCGATGCGGCTGATGCCCGCCCGCTCGTGCACCACCGTGACGTCCGCCTCGTTCAGACGGAGCAGCATCGACGCCGTGATGCGTTCCCGGAGCGCGCTCCCGTCGGGGAAGTACGGGCGGTCGGAGAGCTGGCAGAGGAGGACGGTCCGGACGAGCTGCCGGAGCATCGCGGGGTCGGCGTTCGCGTCGCGCGCGACCGCGTCGATCTTCCCTTCGAGCCGCTGGTAGGTGTCGTAGGCCTCGCACACCCGCTGGTTGAAGCGGCTGGACGTGTACCCACGCATCGCCTGCACGTTCTCGTTCGTGAAGACGAAGTCCCAGAGCGCTCCGACCGGGATGAACTTGCCCGGCGTCATGTTCGCGTACTGGTTGAGGAGCACGTAGAGCGCGGCCACGGCGGTGCGGTTGCGCGAGAGCGCCTGCGTCACGTCGACGAGGATGCGGAGCAGCGCGGGGTGGAAGGGGTAGAGCCTTCGTACGAAGTCGAGCGGCAGGTCCCCGGAGAACGCGGCGATGGCCTCCCGGTTCTTCCCGAACAGGTCCTCGATGGCGCCCTCGAAGGCGGCGGCGTCGGCCGTGGGCCGATCGGGATTGCGCGCGAGCACGCGCTCGGCAGCGACGGCGTAGAGGTCCTGGTCCTCGAGCTGGATGCGCGGGTCGAAGCGGTCCTTGATGAAGCCGAGCTGCGCCTGGAAGTCGCTCTCGGAGAGGTCGTCCGGACACGTGCGGGCGATGTCCTGCTGGATGGCGACCGCGACGAAGAACGGCAGCACGCGCGCCGCGTCGTGGTCCACCATCGCCGAGAGGTTGTTGAGCTGGTGGATGTACTCGGCGCGGCTCTTCCCCCGAATCCAGATGACGAGCTCGTCGATCAGCCACGCGATCGCGGTGTAGCCGTGGTCCTGCGCGTGGCGGGCGATGCGGTCGAGGCCCGGGCGGGCGTCGAGCCACAGGTCGTCCGGGCGGATCGGGTCCTGGCCGTGGTTGCGCCAGTTCTGCAGAGCCGCGGCGAGCGCGAGGCGCTTGTCGAGGTCGCCGGAGCGCATCCGCTGGATCCACTCCGCGAGGAGCGGCGCCGGCATCCCGACGGGCCAGCCCGGCACGTCGTCGAGCGCACGAGCAGCCACGATCTGCTCCAGCAGCACGTTCATGCCGCCGAGGCGCTCCGCGTCCCGGTCGATGAGCTGGAACACCCGGGCCTCGTCCGTGAAGCTCAGGCGCGGGACGCGCGCGGGGAGCGCCTCGTTGAAGGCCTCGTAGAGCGCGGTGGTGAGGCTCCGCTTCCCCATCATGTTGAGGCGGACGACGAGCACGCGCTGCTGGTCGAGCCAGGGGTGGTCCGCGCGGAGCTTCCGGAGCGCGGGGTGGCCCCGGTCGTAGACCTCCTCGTCGCGCTCCAGCATCTTCCCGACGACGGTCAACAGGTGCGACTTGCCCGAGCCGAACGAGCCGTAGACGTACCGGCCGATGTCCCGGTTGTCGGCGAGGCGGCGGCCCATCTCGCCGAACAGCGCGTCGAGCTGGGTTCGGACCTTCTCGCCGACCACGAAGGTGCGGAGGTTCTCGCGGACGCGCTCCTCCGTGTCGGTGAGCCGCGTGATGAACGCGTCGAGGTTGGTCGAGTCCTGCCACTGCAGGTGATCGCGAAGGCGGAGGGTCATTCGACCTCGGGGTCCACGACCTTGCGCGCGAGATCGAGCAGGGCCTGGAAACGGGCGTCCCTGAACTTGCGGTAGGTCGTGGCGTTGAAGGTCAGCTTGGATGGATTCTGCGCGTAGGGCTCAACGAGGAGGTGCTTCTCCACGGGCACCTTGTTCGCCTTCAGGTCGCTGAAGTACGAGTCAGGTAGCTGGGCACGCTTGCGGATGTTGTCGGTGGCGCCGACAAAGCGGAAGTTCCCGAGATGGTTGATCTCCCAGGACTCCAGCTCAAGGCGCTTGCGGAGCATGCTGCGCGGGTAGATGTGGTCCACGTGCGGCTGGTTGCCGGGGAAGTGCGTCGCGAAGGCGCTCGCCCCGAACATCTCCTGGTAGACGAGGTTGAGGACGATAAGGCGGACGCGCGCCTCTCCGATGTTGTCGGCATCGAGCTCCGTGTCGCGGCCTGCGTCCTCGAAGTGCTTCTTGATGGCGGCCAGGGGAAACCCGCCCCTGAGCGGCCGACCTACCAGCTTGTGGAGCGCAGCAATGATCTTGTCCGTCGACGCCCCGTACCAGTTGAACAGCTGAGCCTTGTAGAAGTACCCCACGATGAGCCGCCGATCGGTTGGGTCCGGCTTCGGGTTGTAGAAGAGGTAGTCGAAGATCGGGAGGATGCTGACGTAGCTCTTGATGATCTTCTCCGAATAGAGCCGGAGGTCGTGCGTGAGCAGATCCTTGAGCTGCTGAAACGCGTCGACGGCGCGTTGCCAGTCACCCTCAATCTTCGCCATGAGCGCTTCCCCGGGCTTCCCTTGGAAGAGCTTCGGCCCGACCTCAGCTCCGCCTCCGTTGGCTACGACGAGGCACTTCAGCACCCAGCCCTTGTCGAACGAGAGGTCGCCCTGATTCAGCATCTCCGCCACGTCCTCGACCTGCTCCTCGACGTCATCGGAGAGCCCCTTCATGGCGGCGAACATGAGGTCCGAACCGTCGAGCTTCGTTCCACCGGAGTTCACGCGCACGAAGATGTCCAACACGCGCTGGTAGGGAAAATCGTAGGCCGTGCCGTCGAGTTCCTCGTGCCAGAAGTGGTCGGCGTTGCGCAGGAGGCTGACCAGCTGAGCCACGTTGCGGCGGATGATCTTCCCGTTCTCCTTCGTTTCCTTGGCGGACCAGGACCTCTCCGCCTCCAGCATGTCGATGATCCCGTCGGCGATGTCCTCCGCGTTCTTTTTTGCGTGCTTGGAACGGAGGTCACAGATCCGGTACCACGAGTCGCCGGGAGACGACTTTGCGAACTTGATCCTGTAGAAGAGGCCGTCCTCGTCAGGCTCGATACCACTCAGGAGGTCGATCCATGCCTCCCGTCGCTTTCCGTCCTCGACGATCGCCCCGTTGAAGAAGGTGAAGAGCGTCTGAAGGCGCTGCTGCCCGTCGAGGACGAAGGTCTTCTCCACGCCCTCCTCGCTCTTGGCCTGGTCGTACAGGGTGTGAAGGTCCACCTCGCGCGTGACGTCGCCCATGAACCGCCGGGCCTTGATGAATTCGCGAGTTTTCCAGAGTAGGAAGGTCTGGATCGGGTACCCACGCATCAGGCTGTCGAGGAGGCGGACCATCTGATCCTCCTTCCACACGAAGGGCCGCTGGATGTGCGGGAGGAACAAGGTGCGGTTGCAGTCCTCGATGAGCTGGTGAAGAGACTGCGAGCGGTAGCTCATGGTGGCCTCGGTCGGGAAGTGCGTTGAGCCCGATCTACCTCAGGGAGGATGCCGGGTGGTTCATGGGCCGCTTCGGGTGCGGGTGTACTTCCGGCGCGCCCCCTTGCCGCTCACTTCGAGATCGCCGGTGGCGACGAGGTCGTCGAGCACCGGCCCGAGGCGCGCCGGGGCGCCCTTCCAGCGGTCGACGAGCCAGCCGAGCGGGAGCTCGTCGTGCTGCTCGCCGCCGGGGATGAGCACGGTCTGGATGAGGTCGAAGAGCGCCATCGCGGCGCCGCGCTCCTCCACCGAGACGGCGGCCGTGCGGCGCTCGCGCTCGGCCCCGACCTCCAGCTCCCCGCGTCGCCACGCCTCCCACTTCTCGACGACGGGGCATGGGCAACGCGGCTGACGGCAGACCTCCTGGGCCAGCGCGGAGAGCTCGGCGTGCTCGTCGGCGCTCGCCCACCGCTTCACGTCGGGGAGGCTCTCCCACAGGCCGAGGGTGGCGCCGCAGCGGCGCGGGTCGTCCGCGGTGGGCACGGGGAGCGGGTCGTTGGGGTGCTGCTCCGCGACGGTGAAGGCCTCCACCTGCGCGAGCGCGCGCTCCCGGTCCCGCCAGCCGTTCCAGCCGAAGCGGTTCGGCGCGAGGTCGGCGAACAGGACGAACCGCTCGCGCGGCACGTTGAGCTTGCCGCGCGTGGCGAAGTAGCTGGCCTGGAAGTCGGCCTTATCGAACTTCGGCGGGAGCGGGATGGTGTTCGTGACCTCGCCGGTGGTCGGGTCGAGAAGCGGCGCGTCGGTGCGCGGGTCGACGAGCTGCTTCGCGCCAGCGTCCTCCTGGTCCTGGAGCGCCCACACGCGCTTCCACTCGTCAAGCTTTCGGAGGCCTTCGGGCGTGTAGACGCGACGCGGGTTGTCGGGGATCGCCGCGCCGCGGAGCAGCTTCTCGGCCACGCCCGCCACGTCCGTCGTGGCGCCGGCCCCGGCGTACAGGCCGGCGACCGCGTCTACCCGCGGATCGCGGCGCCACGCGGAGACGATGGCCTCCAGCCGGTAGGGCTTCGGCGTGGACAGCGCGCCCGACGTGGTGTGACGGGAGTGCTCGGAGCGAGGCGCGAAGAGGTCCTCCAGGCGGTCGAGGAGCCAGCGCTCGGCGGCCGTCCGCGTCTCGTCGGAGGGCCTGGACGGGTCCCACAGCGTCGGCGTCTGCCACCGACGCTTGTACGCGAAGGACTCGAGGAGCTGGAGGCGCGGGTCCGCCTCGATGGCCGCCATGCGGGCTTCCAGCCGCGCCCGGTGGGCGCCCGTGTACCGGGCCGAGATCTCGGCGACGCGGTCGTGGCCGTGCCGCTCCCACCACTTCGACTTCTCCTCCTCGTCGGCCTCGTCGTCCGCACGCGCGGCGAGGATCTCGAAGGGGCGGTGGCCGGGCGCGAGGGGCTCGACGTCGTCAGGCCCGACGGTCTCGACCGGCTCGACGAGCTGGTAGGAGCCGTAGGTGAGCCAGTCCAGCTCCTCCTGCAGCGCCACCATGCGTTCCGTGAGGGCGCGGTAGCGGTCGCGGGCGGCGGCGAGGCGGTGGGCGAGATCGGCGGCGGTCCAGTCCGACGCGGCGAGGATCGCGGCGGGGAGGCAGGCGGCGCGCTCCTGGGCGGTGGCGTCGAGGGCGCGGGCGAGGGCGATGCGGGCGGGGCGGTCGCGGGTGGTGAGGGGGGCGGCGTTCAGCTTGGTGGAGTCGCGCTGGTAGAACTTCTCCCACTCCTCGCTCTTGATGCCCTCGCCCACGCCCTGGGTGCCCTTGCAGTGCATGACCTGCTTGACCCAGAAGTCCAGCGTGCTGCTGTTCAGGAGGCCGAGAATGTCGAACTGGGCGTCGAAGTCCGATTGTGCAGGAAACGCGAGAACCAGGGCTGTGTCCTTGTAGACGCGACCGCGGGCCTCCCTCACGGCATGGTTGTGCGTGGCGATTTGTCTCAACACGAGGAAGCCCTCAGGCCGGAGTCGCGCCTTGAAGAACATCGAGTATTCGAACCAGGTCAAGCCCCGCTCAAGCTGGGTCTTTCCGAAGGCGGTCCTTCTGGCGAGTTGGACGCGCCATCGCCAAAGGGCCGTCATCACCATCCGCGCGGCATCACCCGTTGCAGCGTCCAAGCAGACAGGATCATAAGGCCAAAGCGCCATGTAGCCGTTCGCGATGGTCCAATCACACAGAGCCTCTCCACGAACGAGTTCTCGAATTTGGTCGGTACCGATCGCCCATCGTGAGAGCGTTCGCTCGTCAACCTCGAACACTTCATCTTCGCGCGTGACTGCCAGCGTCCCGCAATCGTGGATACTCGCGGTCAGGGTATGTTCCGATTGGCTGTGCAAATCGTCGAGAAGCTCTCCTGTTGCTCCGCCACCAAGACTCCAGGGATGCGTCTCAAATGCGCTCCGGTCAAGACACGCGGAGGTGACAAATAGTCCTGTGTCGTCAGGATCGCGACGGGCCGCTACGATCGCGCTCCACACCAACCCCTTCTCCTCCTCGCCCTCCTTCGGCTTCTTCGGCTCCCCTCGCTTCCCAAGGACGGCCCAGACCTTCTCCACGACCGGCGCGCCCGAGCGACCGAAGAGGATGACCGTCGGCGTCCCATGCCCGGGGATGAACGCACCCGAGGTATCGACCACGCCCGTGAGGTCCCAACGCGGGAAGACCGTCTCGATCAGCTTCTTCCCGAACTCCCGCTTCATGAAGCTGTTTGCCGTGATCTGGCCCATGAATGCGCCCTGGCAGCCGAGCACGAACAAACGCTCAACGAATGGCGCCGAGAGCGCGTACTTTCCCGCTGCCGAGTCGGGCCAGAACCTGCGATAATCCTCCCTCTTCTTCACATCCTTTGGCGTGATGTACGGCGGGTTCCCCACCACCACGTGGAACGCCCGATCGAGGAACCGCGCGTTCCGCTCGCGCTCCTCGGCAGTGGCGTAGCTCGCGAGCAGATCACTCCCCGGGAACAGCGTCCCCTGCTTCGCCGCATGCGCCCCGCGCTCCCACGGGATCAGGCTGTCCATCCCCTCAAGGTGGAACGGCAGCGTGCGGAGCCGGCCGAGGTCGCGCTCCCCCGTCCACACCATCACCTCGAGCAGCAGGCGGAACCGCGCGATGTCGACCGCGTGGGCGTTGATGTCGGCGCCCCACACCGAGTCCAGCGCCAGCGTCGCGGCCTCCCAGCGGTCCCGCCCGCGCGCCGCCCACCACGCCGCCAGCCGGCGCCAGGCACCGATGAGGAAGTGCCCGCTCCCGCACGTCGGGTCGAGCATGCGGAAGGTCTCGTCCTTCGCGCGGAGCGCCTCGGGGTCGAACTCGACGAGGGCGGGGGTCAGCGTCTTGTCGAGGATGTACGACTCGACGAAATGCGGGGTCTGGAGGAGCGCGAACCGCTTCCGCACCTCGCCGTCGAGGTCCTGGTAGAGGTCGCCGAGGAAGCGGCTGTCGAAGCCGCCGTTGGTGCCTCCCGCCTCGGCCGGCCGCCAGTCGTAGAGCAGGTTCCCGCGCCCGTCCTCCTTGTGCCACAGGTCCCAGGCCTCGCGGCAGAGGTCCTCGGTCGGGAGGCCGAGGTCCTCGGCCCCGGCGGTGAAGAGCGAGGGGAAGTCGGTCGCGAGGTCGCGGAAGACGAACGCGAAGTAGGCCCGCTTGCCGAGCGCCGGCGCGAAGCGGCGGAATTCCTCCTCGCCCTTGCGGCCGGCGATGCGTGTCGGCGTGAGCGCGCCCAGGTCCTCCAGCACCCGGACGTACACCGTCCGCAGGAGGAACTGCACGGCGCACTTGCGCGCGACCATCGCAGCGAAGTCGTCCACACGTCCGCCCACCTCGGCGGCGGCGTGGCGCTTCGTCACAGTGGCCATGGCAGCCGGCTCGGCCCGCAGCGCGGCGAGGTGCCCGTCGGCGATGCGTCGCTCCAGCTTTTGGAGGTCCTTGAGCAGGGCCTTGTAGGTTTCGGCGTTCACGGGCGTGCCTCCGGCGGACGCATCCCGGCCGCGCCGGGCGAAGAGGTCGCGTGGATGAAGGGCTGCCCGTTCTTCATGACGACGTCGCTGCGCAGGATGATGCGGTCGTCAGCGGGGTGCAGCGTCCGGGCATGGGCGAGCATGGCGCGCGCGATCATGCCACCGCCCGGTTCGGACGCCTCCACACGGCTCCACGCGGAGGCGGCCTCGGCCGCGACGGCGGCGTCGTCTCCGCGGAGCAGGCGCGAAACGTTCCAGGCCATCGTCGCGAGGTTCGCGAGCGCGGAGAGCCCCACGGGGTCGTTCGGGTCCGGGAGAGACATGCGGTGCGGGGTCACCAGCTCCGTGACGATCGCGGAGATGGGCACCTGCCACGCCGGCGTCGGGCGGATCTCGCGGTCCTCCCCAATGGCCTCGCGGACGTTCGCCCGCGCGGCGGCCTCGTGCTCGGGGGCGTTCGCGAGCACGCGGCCGACCGGCATCCGCGGGGCCGGCTTGGGCTTCCACTTGCCCATCAGGTCCCCTCCAGGAACACCGCCGCCATGTCCGGCGTACACGGCAGGTTGTAGGTCTCGTTCAGGCGCACCCGGTCGTCGTGCACCCCGCCGGGGACGGTGAGTACAACGAGCCCGTGCGCCCCGCCGCGCGCCCGCTCGTAGAAGCCGCCGAGCCAGTCCATGAGCCCGAGCGTGCCGAGCAGCGCGGGCTTGCCAATCACCGTCACGAGCCCCGGCTTCGCCTCCGCGACGACATCGGCGAGGACGGCGCGCACGTCCGCGCCGATCCACTGCCAGTCCGCCTTCGGGTTCGCCTCGAACGCCGGCACGAACTTCCAGAGGTCAGCCTCCTTCAGCGCGTCGATGACGACGCGGTCGAGGTCGACGAACCGCACGCGCGCGGCGCCGAGCTCGTCGGCGAGCCAGGACGCGAGGTCCCGCCCGAGGTGGTGCGCCTCGCCCGGGCGCATCGCGACCACCCGGAATCCGCCCCGATCCGCCTGCGCGAGCAGCGACCCCACGACGGCGGCGCCCGGACCCGCGCGCTGACGAGGGACGGCGGCGTCGACCACGGCCTCGACCGGCTCGGCCGCGATCTCGGCGCGCGCCGGGTCGACCCAGCGGTCCCCATCGCGGACGTACCCGGCCTGCACGAGCGCCTCGTCGAGCGGTGTCGACTCCTCGAGCCCCTCCCAGGTCGCGCGGGCGTCCGCGAGGATCTCCTGCGCCGACGCGACGACACGCCCCACCGGGCGGAGCTGGGCGAGCGCCCCGCGGAGCGGCACCGGGGGGGTGTAGAGTCCGCCGAGTCGATCGACGCACACCTCTGGCGCGAGCCGAAGCAGCGCGTCGAGCAGCGACGCGGCGTCCGCGCCCCACCGGACGAGCGCGCGCTCCAGCTCCTCGGAGAGCGCGTCCCACAGCGCGACCTCCGCGGCCTTGCGAGGCACCGGGGGCCATGCGGCGAGCGTCGCGAGGGCGCCCGCGCTGGCCTCGACGGTCTCCTGGGTCCACGGGCCGCGGCACACCACCGCGACGTCGCCGGCCTCGACGGTGCGCGCGTCCGACTGCAACAGCAGCCCGGCGAAGCGCGCGTACCCGATGCTGGAGACCCGCGACGCGTCGCGGGTGGGGAGGCGGTTCTCGATCGCCGCGGCGACGTCCTCGACGGAAGAAAAGCCGGTGGCCGGGAGCAGGTCCTCGACCAGCGCCGCGAACCAGTGGCCGGTGCTCCCGGGCTTGCGGAGCTCGTCGATCTCCACGAGCTGGCCGACACGCTGGCGCGTGACGCCGAGCAGGTCGCCCGCGTCGGCGAGCGAGCGCGTCTGCCCGTCGCGCAGCCCGACGACCGCCGCGATCGCGTCGTGCGCGCGGTCGCCGATGTCCCTCCGCAGCGCCTCGTCGAGCGCGCCGAGGGAGTCGAGGCCGGGGTCACGACCAGCGAGCAGCGCGAGGTGCCGCCGGGTCGCCTCCTGGCGCTCCGGCGTGAAGTTGGGGAGCCCCGCGAGCGCGACCACGGGCAGGCGCGCGAGGTCGCCCACGGTACGGATGCCCCGCTCCGCGAAGGCGGCGCGGTGGGACGCGGTGAGGCCGAGGTCCACGGACCCGAGGGGGCGCTCATCGGCGGCGAGCGGCGGGTAGAAGCGATGGAGCGCCGCCGGCGCGTCGGTGGGGAGCGACGGCCAACGCTCCCGCACCAGCTCGGACCACTCCAGTAGCTCGCGGGTGGTCTTCCCGCCCACGTTCGGCAGGCGGCGGAGCAGGTCCGCGCTCACGCCGGCGAGCCCGCCCACCGCGACCACCGCGAGGCGCGCGAGGGCGCCCTGCGCGCGGGTCGACAGGCTCAGGACGGCGAGCGGGGAGTCCGGCAGGGCGTCGCCGGGGACCTTGCGCTCGAAGGTCGGGACGGCCTTCGCCTTCGAGCTGCGGCCGAGCGCGTCGTCGATCGCCTCCAGCGCCACCCTGAGGTTCGCGGGCCGCGCGGCCCGGTTGGGCGCGAGCGCCGCGGCGAACACGTGGGCGAGGGCCTTCCCGATCGCGGGCGAGAAGCTGTCGGGGAACTGGTCGGGCTCGATGGTCGGGAGCTGGCCGCCGTCCGGCGCGGCGGAGCCGAACGGATGGGTGCCGGTCAGGAGCTCGTAGAGCACCATGAAGGCGGCGTACTGGTCGTTCGCGGGGGTCCAGCACCCCTCGGCGTACACGAGCGGGTCCTTGTACTGCACCGTGCCGACCGCGAGCCCGCCCTCCGCGTCCACCCTGGCCGCGAGCCCGAGGTCGATGAGCGTCGGCGAGGCGTCCGGCTCGCGGATCAGCACGTTGTCGGGCTTCACGTCGCGGTGCAGGTACCCAGCGTCGTGCATCGCCCCGAGGGCGCCGAAGAGCCCATCGGCGACGCGGCGGAACCGTGCGGGGTCGAGCGGATCGCCGGCGGCCGCCCAGAGCGTGGCCGTCTCCGCCTCGATGTAGTTCAGGACCAGGAACGTGAACCCGTCCTCGTGGTCGATGGCCTGCACGCGGACGAGGCACGGGTGCTGGACCGCCTGCCCAACGGCGTACTCGTCCTGGAGCATCCGCGCGTGTTCGACCCCCGCGATCTTCAGCACCACGGGGGGGCCACCGAGGAGGTGGTCGGCCAGCCAGATCGTGCCGGTCGCCCCGCGGTCGATGCGACGGTTCAAGCGATAGAGGCCACGGAGCTCGCGGCCGGGCTCGTGCACGACCTTCCGGGGCGTCTCCGTCAGGCGGGCGATGACCGCGTCGAGGGCGTCCGCGGTGTCGTCGGCGCTGGCCGGGCGCTTCGCGGGCTCGGGGGAAAGGAGCTGCCGCAGCGCCTCGAGCAGGTCCTCGGGCACGGGGCGACCGCCGAGGTCGAACGGCGTCACGCTGAAGGGGCGGAGGACGGCGTCTGGCGTGGCGAAGAGCGGCCGACCCGCGAACAGCTCGTAGAGCGTCGCGCCGAGCGAGAAGAGGTCCGAGCGCGCGCTGGCCTCGCCCGTCTTCAGGGCCTCGGGGGCGCTGCACCGATAGCTCGGGTCCCCGAGGCTGGTCCCCGTGATCGTCGGGCTCACCGCGGCGAGGTCGCGGGCGAGGTCGAAGCCCGACAGGCGCACCGTCTCGGGAGCCTCCGCCGTGGACCCGGACACGAGGATCGACTCCGGCGACAGGCGCCGGTGCACGAGCCCCCGAGCGTGGACCCACGCGAGGGCGCGGGCAGAGCGGACCGCGACGCGCAGCCGGGCGACGAGGCCGGGGTTGCGGTCGCGCACCCACGCGTCGGAGGGGACGAGCGGCGTGGTGTCGTCGAAGACGAGGACGATGCGCTGCGGGTCGTCGGCGGTCTGGAAGTAGTCGCGGTACCCGAGCACGTCGGGGCCGCCCCGGAGCTTCTCGTGGAGGGTGGCCTCGCGCAGCGCGTGGTTTCGGGAACGGTCACGCTCGCCAGCGTCGTCGCCGGTGACGGTGTGCACGTGGAGCACGCGCGTCTCGCCGTTGCGGCGCGCGAGCCAGGCCTCGTAGGGACGGTCCTCGGCGGCGAGCCGCTGTGCGAGGTGGAACCCGTTGATCTGCTCCGGGGCGCGGTTCGCCTTTCCGTCGTTGAGGAGCTGGTGGACGGCGGTGATCTGGCCCGGGGTGAGGAGCCGGCCGTTGCCCCACGCCCCCGGCGTCGTGATCGCGGCGGCGATGTCCCGCGACGTGCACACGAGGTCCGCGAAGTCCGGCGTGATGTGCGGCACCGCGTCGCCCGCGGACAGGTAGACGAGCCCCTGCACCCAGATGTCGACGAAGTCCCGCCGCATCGCCGTCAGGCGGCCCTTCAGGGACCTCGCCTTCGCGAGGATGAGGGGCAGCGGCGACTGCACGAAGGCGCCGTCCGCGAGCGTCCAGCGGTCGCGGTTGCCCGTGATCGTACCGCCCCAGCTCTTGAGCTCGACGGTGAACACCGCGTGGGGCGCCACGACGATGGCGTCGTGCTCGTAGGTCTGCCCCCGCTGGCCCGTGCCGAGCTCGAGGTTCGTGTAGACCGTGTAGTTCTCAGGCAGCGCCGCGATGAGGGCACGCTGGCCCTTCGCCTCGGCCTCGTGGACCGGGCTGCCTTTCTGCCGGTGCTTCGCCGGCATCAGAGGGCCCCGACGAGCAGCCGCGGGCTGGCCGCGAGGTAGCTCCGGCGGAGGAGGCCGTGCGCGACACCCTCGTCGATGGCGCTGGCCGCGTACTCGGCGCGAGGCGCGAACAGGAGCGCCGCGAAGGACTCGCGCGTGGCCCAGCCCTCGTCGCCCTCGCCACCGCGACGCGCGAGCTCGGCGCCCAGCGTCCACGCGAAGGCCAGCGGGTCGGGCTCGCCGCGCCGCGCCCGCGTCGTGCGGGACGTGTTGCCCCGGACGTCGAGGCAGCCCGCGTCCGCGAGCGCCGACTGGAGCGTGCTGCGCGTCTTCTTGAAGGCCTCGTCGCCGATGTCCGGCTTGAGCACCGAGCGGAGCCACTGGTCCCACTCGGCCGGCTCGATGCGGTCGCTGTCCGGCGGGGACAGCGGGGCCTCGCCGCGGAGGAGGGCGGGACGCACCAGCGCCCGGATCGCCGGCTCGACGAGGGGCCGCTGGGCGAGGAGACGGCCGTAGAGCAGTCCCCGGCGCCGGTGCGCGCTCCCCTCCCGGAACAGCGTGCCGAACGCGGACTCGATCACGGTGCCGTCGGCGACGTCGAGCAGCTCCTCGCGAACGATCCGGACGAGCTCCCGCCGCCGGGGGAGGCTCGCCTGCGGCAGGCGGTCGTGGCCGCGCGCGGCCCACTCCGCGACGGACGTGCCGGGGAGCGCGAGGTCGAGCAGCGTGAACGCCTCCGACTCGTTGAGCGTGCGCGTCCAGGACGGCAGCCAGACGTCTGAGGCCGGCAGCGCGCCGATCACGCCCACCGCGCCTCCACACCGAGCTGGCTCGCGAGGGCCTCGGCGGGGGCCCAGCCGCGGATGCCCACCACGCGGTCGAACGGCTGACCCCTCTTCGCGTGGTCGCGCACCTGCGTCGTCGTCAGGATCGTGGGCGGGTTCGCGCGCGTCTCTACCGCCGCGAGCCCGATGAGCGCGCGCTCCTCGTCGGTGTCGGCGACGAATACGAACTGGTCGTGGAAGGCGATGCCGCCCTGCGTGAGGACCTGCCACGCGGCCGCGCGGCCGGCGGCGCCCGGGAGCTCCAGCACTTTGTGGTGCGGCTGCGTGCGGGGCAGCTCGGAGAGCGCGCCCCCGGCGGGCAGGCCGAGGGCCTTCGCGGCCGCACGGAGGAACGCGTGCGCGTCGGCGCCGTCGTCGGCCGCGCACTCGTTGACGAGCGCCTCGGCGCCGGCGTCGTCGAGGTCGCCGAGCGGGGGCGAGGTCCACCGGTTGAGGTCGAAGGGGAGCGGGAAGGCCTCCGCGAGGTCGTCGTGCAGGAGCGTGATGAAGTCGCGCCAGCCCAGATTCCGACGGATTCGGGTCCACTTCTCGAAGCCGGGCTCGGTGAGGCGAGGCCCGCGGACACCGCCGGCGCGCTCG
>JBMOQZ010000211.1:0-1691 GCA_049322475.1 Myxococcota bacterium
AGGTCGAGGCCGCCGTCGAGCGCGTGCTCGCCGGCGCACGCCGCGTCGCCGGCGGCTGGCTCCTGCGGCTGCCCGAGGGCGCGGGCGCCGAGCTCGCGGACCGCGCGCTCCGCCGCCTCTGGCAGCGCGCCGGCGTCGAGGCCGCCGCCGCCGTGGCCACGCGCGCGGACGACGCCGTCGGGCTCGCGCGGGTCCTGCGGCCCGGGCAGGTCGGCGAGGTGCCCGCCGCGGCGGCGGGCGCCTGGGCGCGGCGCAGCTCGCCCGGACGGTGGTGGTCCGGGCAGGGGGGCGCCGCCTGGCAGGGGACGCCCATCCCGGACGTGGACGGCGCCGTCGCGCGAGCTCGCGCGCTCGCCACGGCGGTGGGCGCGCGCGGCGGGGCCCTCCGGGTCGCGCTCAGGGGCGACCGCGGCGCGGCGCGGGCGACCATCCCGCTTCCCGACGGGTGCGAGGCGTCGATGCGCGACGCGCTCGTGGACGCCGGCCTGCGGCGCGCCCTCGCGGAGATCGGAGAGGTCGCGAGCATCCGCGTGCTCCACGCGGGCATCGCGCGGTCCCGACCGGCCGCCCGGGCCCCACGTCAGCTCGCCCTGTTGCCCGGGGTGCGGTAATGCGGCCCGATGCTGTCGCTCTTCGCTCGCCCGTTCGCGTTCGTCGGCGTGATCCACCTGCGGCCGCTCCCCGCGGGGCCGCGGCCGTCGCCGGGGTTCGCCGCGGCTCGGGAGCGGGCGCTGGCCGACGCCGCGGCGCTGGCCGAGGGCGGGGCCGACGCGGCGATCCTCGAGAACTTCGGCGACGCGCCCTTCCCGGCCGGCCCGGTCGACCCCCACGTGATCGCCTTCGTCGCGTGTCTCGCCGCGGACATCCGCGCGCGCCACCCGGTCATGCGGTTGGGCGTGAACCTCCTGCGCAACGACGCGCGAGGGGCGATGGGCACGGCGGCCGCGGCGGGGGCGCACTTCGTCCGCGTCAACGTCCACGTCGGCGCGATGGTGACGGATCAGGGGCTGCTGCAGGGCGACGCGCACGGCACGCTGCGGTACCGGCGGGAGCTCGGCGCCGACGTGGCGATCGCGGCCGACGTGCTCGTGAAGCACGCGGCGCCGCTCGGAAAGGTCACGGCCGGCGCGGTGGCGGCGGACACCTGGCGCCGCGGCGGCGCGGACGTCCTGATCGTCACCGGCGAGGGCACGGGCCGGCCCACCGATCCCGCGCGCGCCGAGGAGGTCCGCCGCGCGGTGCCGGAGGCGCGCATCTGGGTGGGGAGCGGCGTGACGTCGCACAGCGCGCCGACCTGGCGCTCGCTCGTGCAGGGCGCCATCGTGGGCACGGCCCTCCACACCGACGGCGACACGGCGCGCCCGCTCGACCGCGAGCGCGTCAGGGCGATGGCGGCGGCGCTGCGGGGCTGATCGCGGGACCCACGTCGAAGGGCGGCGGACAGGAGGCGGTCGCATCGCCGGGGCCCTCGCCCGCGGCCGCGGCGGACAGCGGGCCGATCGGCGCGCCCGGCTCGCCCGCGAGCAAGGCCGCGGCGAGGCGGACGTCCTCGGCCTCCCCCGCGAGCGGACCGTCGAGGAGGCGGCGCGCGATCTCCGCGTGCCCGAAGGTCGCCGCCCAGTACGCCGCCACGGCGAGGGGGCGGCCGGGCGAGGCGCGGGCGCGCACCGCCACCACGGTCGCGGTCACGG
>JBMOQZ010000212.1:0-1691 GCA_049322475.1 Myxococcota bacterium
GCGCCGACGTGGCAATCACACCCGGGCGTGAGCTGACAGCAGAACTGGCCGGGCGGACAGTCACACCGGGTCGATGAGGCGCAGCAACGGCGATCGGGGCAGTAGTGAGTGCCTCGTAGGGCGACCCAGCTCCCGAGGCAGCTGAACAGCGCTAGCAGCAATGCCAGATGCTTTGGGCGCTCATCGTGAGCTGGCCACGGTTTGGACGCCGGGCCGCTTGCGGGGGAAGTTGCTCATCTTGATCTTCACGGCACGCGGGCAGCTTCTGCCCGCGCGTCGCTTTGGTAGCCGGCAGCGCGCGAGGTCGTCGAGAAGCGCGCGTAGGAGCTGCTCGCGGTCCGCCACGGCCGCCAGCAAGGGGAGCGCTACACGGATCCGCTCCAGGCTGGCAACGAAGCTCAGTTCGCGTGGTTGGACGCCCGCGTCGATCGCGGCGTCGGCCATCAGGGCGCGCACGCAGTCGTACGCGAGGAGGAGGCCGTAGGCCTCCTGGAGGACGCGCTTCGGCGTCTTGCTGCGGAACGCGACCTGGGTGCCGACGAGGTGCGTCTTGATCTCGCGGTAGCTGAGCTCCGCTTCCCAGCGGTCGTGATACAGCGCGGCGATCTCGCCCGCGGGATAGCGCTTGGGGTCGAGCAGGTTCGTGACGAGCTTGATCTGCGGCCAGCCCTTCTTCTTGTAGGTCACGACGCGCACCTCGATCTTGTCCGGGAGCGAGCAGTCCTTCTCCTTCGCCGAGCGAGGCACGCGCAGGAAGCCGAGGCCGTCGTTGGGCGCGAGGCGCTTCCTGACCCGGGGCACCATGCACTTGCCGTTCGTCTTTGCGCGGACGACGAAGTTCACGTCGCGACTCAGCAGGCCGTGCAGCCAGCCATACGCGTAGTACGCGCGGTCCAGCAGGAGGAGGGCGCCCGCCGGCAACTGCGGCGCCAGCTGGTGAGCGAGCGTGATCTCGCCCACCCGGTAGGCGCCGAACACGGCGCGGACGACGAGGTGGCTCCAGGCCGCGACCAGGAGGACGCCCCGCAGTTGTGGGAAGCCGCTTCGAGCGCCGCCGCGAGTGACGCCCGCTCGGCCGAAGGCGGCGTCGTTCTCCTTCGAGTCCGGCACCATGAAGCACACGCCGTCGAGGACGTAGACGCCGAGCCCTCGCCACGTCGTGGTCTCGGCGTATCGGCCGAGCAGCACGTCAGCCAACCGCCTGAAGATCTCGCGCACCGCGTCGAAGCCGAGGCGATCGCGCGCATGAGCGATCGCCGTCGACGTGGGCAACTCCGCGGGGCCCCAGGACACGAGACCCTTCAGGCTGGAGACCACGCGCTGGAGCACGTTGGGGATGCTCAGGTCGCGGAAGAGCCCCATGCCGATCAGCAGCCACAGGACCAGCTCGGAGGGCAGCTTCCTGCGCCGCTCCTCGACCGCTCCGGCCTCTTCGATCACCTTCACCACCAGGGACGCTGGCAGCACCCTCGCGAAGGCTGCCAGGTCGAGCGTCGGGGACTCCATGCGGGCCTCCTCGAGCGTCCCGAGGAGGCTGGTCGGACCCCGTGGCTACACTGCCCGGCGTCTCCCCTCCTCTGGTCGCGCTTCGTTTTCGCAACCGCAGCCTGACCTGGAGGGGAGACAGTCTTTCCGGACTCTTCCAGGCGCGCGGCCCCCGCCGCCCAGAGAGTCGACACGCGGAGCGGCAC